>DATEPM010000118.1:0-23137 GCA_035273185.1 Gemmatimonadaceae bacterium | reverse complement strand
TAGCCGTGGTCGGCCGGCGCCGTGCTGTCGAACGGCAGGGCAACGGCCCAGTCGTGTGGCAAGTTGATCGTCGGCCAGGAGCTGTCGTCGAATGTCTGCCGTGCGGGTCCGGTGCTGACGCCCAGATTGATGAGCTCCTCGCCGGTGCCCCATTCGTTGCCGAGATGGAATTTCCAGCCAGAGTCCATCAACAGCTTTTCTCGCGTCGCCTGCTGCAAAATGCCCGACGAATCGCTGACAAGGCGAAGTCTGGCGGTCTGAAACAGCGCAACGACGTCGCTCAACGGCTGACCCGAACGGGCGTCAATCACGCGCATGACGAGGCCACGTGGGGGAACGGCCTCGCTGAAGTGAATCACGGGCGCCAACGGCGCGTGCGGATCCCAGGCTGCGCGCTGCGTCTGACAACTGGCCACCAGCGCCAACAATGCAATTCGGCTTTTGTTCATAGAAGCGTATAGCAACCTAACGTCAAAGCTCACCTGCGAGCAAACAAAACTGGGCGCGGGCGCGGAGCGCCCCCAGCCCGCCGATCGCTCATTAGCTGCAGCGCCACGGTCCACACCCGCCCCGCGATGCCCAACAATATCCCGTCGCGCCTACTCGCGGCGCTCCTCGCGGTGGGGCATGATGCCGGGCGGGATTCCGCCGGGGGACACGGGGCGCCACTCGACGGCGAAGATACCGCGATAGCCGAACAGTGGCCCCCAACGCCGGTTCCGTACATCCACCTCGATGCGGAACCCGTCCCAGCGCATCATCGTACGATTCACAGACCTCCGCGACCCCGGAGATGAGCGGCGGGAACCGGAACGCCGCCGGGCCTTCGTAGAACCGCTGCTCGCCCGAGCGGATGTGCAGCCCGCCACGATCGTCCACGGAGAGCTCGAGGTCGACGGCGAGGTGCTGGTGCGTCCCGAGGTAGTCCACGATGCACCCGCGGGGTTCCGAGTAGACCATGTACGCGTCGAACCGGCGGCGGCGCGGCGTCTCGAACGTGCGGACCCACGTCACCGTCTCCCGCCCGAACCCGTCGACGTACGCGTAGTTCTCGATCGTGAACGGCACGTCCCGGCCGTGCTCCGGGAACATGATGCGCCGCCAGGTCCCGAGGTAGAGGAATGGAAGGGTATACGCCGGCCCGTGCCATACCCGCTCCATGACCCCCCTCCCGATTGACGCCACCGCGTCCGTACTGGAGAACCCGAACCGTCGCCGGATCTGCGGGTGCAGCCGCTCGAAGTCTGGTAGTAGACTTCCTTCGACCGGAAAACCTGTGGCCGACACGATCCGCACCAGCGCGCGCGCCCTTTGGCGCAGCCGGGCCTTCTCCTTCACGGCGGTCATCTCCGTCGCCCTCGGCGTCACACTCGCTGCGGCCGTCGGCGCGGTCGCGAATGCTTATCTCGTCCGATCTCTCCCCTTCGAGCACGCCGATCGGCTCTACCACATCAGCTACGCGGAGCCGCGTCAACCCGAGCCGCGCGGCGCGCGGCTGATCGATTGGGCCGCGCTCGGCAGCGTCGTCGAGCTCGCGGACAGCACGGGGGTCGCCCGCCTCTTTCTTCCCGGCGAGCCGGGACTCCAGGAGGTCCAGGGGCTTCGCACGCTGCCGCGGTCCGTGCAGGGGATCGGATTCGCCGTCGCGGCGGGCCGCTCGTTCATCGAAGCGGACTTCACGCCGGGCGCGCCGACGACGATGCTCATCAGCCGGAGACTCTGGTACGGTCGATTCAATGGCGATTCGTCGGTGATCGGCCGCTCCGTTCTGCTCGCGCCAGCCGGCGGTTTCGCCGAGGCGAGGCCGGTGCGAATCATCGGAGTGCTCGACCGCCCGGTGCGCGACGTGCTGACGTTCGAGCGCGGCGAGGTCGATGTGATCTACCCACTGCGCGAAAGCTCGACGGTCTACCTGGTGCGGATCCGTCCCGGCGTGACTCGCGCGACCGCTGAGCGAGCGATCAACGAGGCCTTTCGCTCCGTCGCCGCCGCGATCCCCCAGGGTTGGCACGGCGTGCGTCTCGAGTCGGTGAACGATCGATACGTCGCGCCGTGCGTCCCGTGCTCCTGGGACTCTCGATCGCCGTTGGTCTCGTGCTGGCGATCGTGCTGGCGAATGTGAGCGTCCTCTCGCTCCTGCGCCGCGTGCGACGCGAGAAGGAGCTCGCGGTGCGCCGCGCCCTTGGCGCCTCGAGAGGCCGCATCGCGATGCTCGCGCTCGACGAAGGCGCGATCATTGCCGGCGCCGGCGCGGCGCTCGCGGTCGTGGCAACGTGGATGATTCTCGACGCGCTCGGTCCGATGATCGAACAACGACTCGGCCGCGCGCCCACCGGCGGCGCGGGTGCGATCGTCATCGACTCCACCGTGTGGCTCGTGATGGTCGGCGTGCTCGCCCTCTCGCTCGTCGCGTTGACTCTTCCGGCGGTCGCGCGCGGCGAAGGTGGATTGATCGACGCCCTGCGGCGCGCCGGACTCGATGGCGGTGACGGTCCAGGGGCGCGTAAAGCACGCTCCTTTGCCCTCAGAGCCCCTGAACGCAAGTAACCCATACCTGTGTCCACCCCCGCAGAAGTGTTACCCATGTACTCGGACACTTCTGTTACCTATGTCCCCGGCTGTTCAGCGGCAGCGCGCCCGGCCGAGTCTACTCGCGGCGGACGGCGTAGAGGAACCGCGCGTACCCGATCTCGGCCGCGTTCTTCGCCAGCTCGACGTTCACCCAAGCTACCACGTCGCCGAACGGCCGCGCGGTGAACGGCCATCGTGCCCGTTCCGCGGAACGCCACTCGTCGGGGGTGAGAGCCGTGACCGCCGTGCGCCACCGACCCGCCAGATCGCCGAGCCACGCGCGCACCGCGTCCGCGCTTCCCGGCCACCGCACCTCCTCCCGCGTCAGCCGCCCGTCAGCGAACGAGTGGTCGAGCACCATCGACCACCAGAATCCGACGTGCCAGGTCACCCACGCCATGCTCGGCGGCCCGAGCGTGTAGCCCTCGTGCTCCGGCCAGTCGGCCCGCCACCCGCCGTCGGCGGTTCGCCACACGTGGAGCCCGGCCCGCGCGGGGCGCCACAGGCACTCCTCGGTGCTTAGCCCGTCGAGGTGGAACTGTGCGAGCTTCCACGCGGTGTCTAGCTGCCGGAGCAGCACGTCGCGCGCGACGTCGGTCATCCGAAGGTCTGCGATGCGTGTGTGCGCCGCCTAACGCCCGCGTTCAGCTGCGAGCGGATCAAAGAATTGCGAGCGAAGCGAGCTACCGCAAAACCGCTCGGCTGCTGCAACGCATCGTTAGGTGACTGGTCGAGCATTCGGCGCGCGCAATCCGATCGCCCGCTCACCCAGATGCGCCCGCAGGTACTGGCGGAGATCATCCGCCCGTGGACCGCCACGCGATGCGGGATGTAGTAGGCGAGCCTGCGACCGATGAATAGCAGAAACAGTCCATCAGTCTCCGTTGCCTCCGTGATGCCGGCCCACGCAATCGTGGCACTGGTTACGCTGGTAGACAGCCGAATGCCGGTATCCTCGAACCGGTAGGTCACCTCGCGCAGATGTGGCATTTCTGCAAGGAGGCGAGCGGCCTGGCGGCGCCGAAGTATTGGGACGAGTCACGAGGCGGCTCCGGCCAGCGCGAGGATGACGATGTATGGCCAGAGGATGCGCACCGGCCACTGGAAGATGA
Organism: Gemmatimonadaceae bacterium; assembly: GCA_035273185.1. GTDB lineage: Bacteria > Gemmatimonadota > Gemmatimonadetes > Gemmatimonadales > Gemmatimonadaceae > AG2. Next base: position 19,454 of record DATEPM010000118.1, on the reverse strand, counting down.
TTGCGAAGGCAAAAGGGACGAGAAGAAACGGCATACCGACCCACCGCCAGAGCCAAGCGCCGCGCGTCCGACGCTCTACGAGCGTAGCCACGCGCGCTTGTTCGCCGGCATCAAGGGGATACGTGAACTCGAGAGATGGAGTGCTCTTCCAGTCCATAGCTGTCGTGGAGTCACCGCCCGCGATAAGCTGCGAGCGAACCCCATGAATCGCGAGCGAAGCAAGCTACCATAAATCGCTCGTCAGCTTCATCGCATCGTTAGCTGGCTCGGAAGAGGCGCTCCGCATCGTGCTCACCCTGAGGGGTCAATCGAAGCCAAGTATCGGCGCCAAGAAAATCGACTCCGAGGGACTCGGCTTCATCGACGAGTCGTAGGACCTCTTCCATGCTCGTTGCCTGGTAGCCTGGCCACGACGGAGGTTTGTCAATGACTGAGAGCCATCCTCGCGCGTTCCACCTGGCCAGGAGATCCTGGCCGACACGTCGAACGCTCGATGGATCATCGCCATGGTGAAGCCGCACAAACGCAAAGGCTTCTCGAAGCTCGTGATCATCCTGACGCACGTCTCCGAGAAGATCTGCGTCCAGTGGTGAAAGTACCATATGTGTAGGCAGCTAACGCCTGCGTTAAGCTGCATAGCGGGCCAACCGGAACTCGACCCCAGCAAGATGGTCGGCCCGCTATGCAGCTTCAACGCGATGTTAGCTGGCAGGCGTGCCGGACCCGGCCCGCTCCAGCGTCTCCTGCTCGCCCGGCGTGATCCCCTTCCGGCGCGTGACCCGCCACGCGGGCTCGGCTCGCGCCAGCGCCACGTACCAGGCCCAGTACTCGCCCTCGGTCGGGACGTAGGCCATCAGCGCCCCGCGCTTGCTCGGCGCCGACGCGCTCGTGTACCAGAAGCAGGCCGCCCCCGGCGCCACGAGACGCAGGTGGCGGCGGGTGTTGCGCTCGCTCGGCTGCGCGGCATGCAGCGGCGGCGCCGCGGGGTCCGGCACGTATCCGGCCGCCGCGGCGTCCCGGCAGTAGCCGAGTTCGCGCAGCACGCGGTTGGGGTGGAACGGCGGGACCGTGAGGTCGCGCGTTCGGAAGCCGACGGCGCCGACCAGCTTCCCGGAGAACGCGACCCACTTGCTGTCGAACCAGTCGTCGACCTGCACGACGCGGACGGACTCCGGCCGCGCGAGCGCGACGGCGCCGGCGATGAGGCGCTCGACGCGATCGAGCAAGGGCGGTGCGTCGAAGGCGGTCCGATCGAGCGTGATCACGTGTACCTCGATGCGTGCTGCCAGCTAACGACTTAGCTAAGCTGCAAAGGATGTAGATAAGAGTTTGCCGCGAAGCGGCAAACAGTCAATAGTTCCTTTGTCAGCTTCAGCGTCCGTTAGGCCGTGGCCACGCCGATGCGTGCTCCCACGCGCGCAAGGTTGCCTGACACCATTCGTCGAGCTGTCGCGGATATACATCGGCGGCGAACTCGCCGAGATCGGCGATTGTCACGCCGGGCCGCGCCGCCTGGTGCTGCGGGCGCGCCGGAATACCGACCCCGCCGTGATCCCGGGCGCTTGGGTGGCGCAACGATGCAATGACCCGGGTGGGTGGCTCCTTGCACTCGTAGATCCGAAAGAGCAGCGTCCAGGCCGCGTCGAGCGACTTCCCGTAACGTGCCGGATGCTGAAGCGCGAATGCCGCAAACGCTTGCCCGTGACGGCTGCCCCACGGCTCGCTCCGCGAATGATCGAGAGCGAGCAGCCGCTCGAACCGCGTCACGCAGGACTCGCCCTCGTGCAGGTAGCTGGCGCCACATTCCGCGCAAGTATGCATGATCCGTGGCACTCTCAAATTCTCTGTCGCGTCCTAACTTCTAATTCACCTGCTGACAGAAACTACGGTCGGCACCATAAGCCCGCCAGCCCCAGCTGTATATCCAAGTATCAGCGCCCCAGCCGATCAGCCGGGCTCCGAACGCCCAGCCCACCTCGATGCAGCACGTGAGTGTAAAGCATCGTGGTGCTCACGTCTGAATGACCAACAGCTCCTGCACCGTGCGAATATCGGAACCGTCGTCCAGCAGGTGTGTCGCAAAGGAGTGCCGCAACGTGTGACACGTCGCGTGTTTCGTGACGCCCGCCGCGCGAACTGCGTGCTGCATCGCCCGTTGAACGACTGTCTCATGCAGGTGGTGGCGCCAAAGTTCGCCAGTCACCGAATCGCGGTACGTCCGGTGCGCCGGAAATACCCACTACCAGCCGGGATCCGTCGCCCAACTGGGCGCCTTGCGCGCCAAAGCGTCGGGAAGGGTGGCGCGACCCCCACCGCTTCGAAGATCGTCCCCGTGGAGTCGCCCGACGCGCTCGAGCTGCGCCTCGAGCGCCGGCCGCGCCGCGGCAGGCAGCACCGTCAACCGGTCCTTTCCTTCCTTCCCCCGGCGCACGCGAATCTCGCGGCGCTCCAGGTCGATGTCCTTTACCCGCAAGGTGAGGCACTCGAGTAGGCGTAACCCGGCTCCATACAGCAGCACGCGACCAGGCGCGTCTCGCCGCGCATCTCGGCGAGCACACGCCGCACCTCGTCCGGAGTGAGCACTGTCGGCAACGGCGCCGGCGCGCTGGAACGAAGTACGGCCCGCACGTTTCCGATGGGCTTCCCCAGCACGTCTCGATATAGAAGCATCAGCGCGCTCATCGCCTGAACCTGCGTTGGGCGCGCCACGCGCTGGTCGGCCGCCAGGTGCGTCTAGGTGCGTCAAGAAGTCGATAACCTCAGTCTCCCCCAGCTCCGCCGGGTGCCGCAGGTCGTGATAGGTGATATAGCGGCGAATCCAGGCCACATATGCCCGCTCCGTACGCGGGCTCATGTGACGCGCCCGCATCCGCGCGCGACGCGCCACGATGCTCACGCGCGGCATCACCACCGCGGCCACGGCTCCCGCGCGCTCGCTCGCGCCGCCTCTCTCGCGCACGGGCGGGAGTGACGCGGGGCGCAACGGGCTGGTTTGGCTCGATGTGAACAGACAGATACGCATCCTCTGCGCGGCAGCGATTGGCGCCCTGCCGCTCGCGTCCTGCGGGGACGCGACGACCGCGATCACGCCGAAGACGCTCGACGGCACGTGGAACTGGGTGACGTCGGTGCCCGGAAACGGCGAGCAGTGGAAGCTCCAGCTCGAAGGCACGCACGTGACTGGCACGGGCACCTGGGAGGGTGAGGCGTGCTGCGCCGGCAGCGTGAGTGTGGACGGGGAGACCTCGGGCGACTCGCTCCACGTGGACGTGACGCGAACGGTGCTCTCAGGCGGCGGCGTGGGGAACTCGATCACGTACCACTTCGATGGCGTGCTCCGGACCCGTACATTGCTCGACGGCGAGCGCACACAGGTCAACGAGCTGTCCTCGCCGATGCAGCTACGCAGAGCGGAGTAAACGCGTGCTCCCCGGCGGCCAATCCCCAGTCGCTTCTCAGCCGCACTGATCGTTCAACCCGTCTGCTACCGCCAGAACGCCGCCGCCATCGGATTGCGCCCGAGGACCATACGCAGATTCTCGTTTCCTCGGTCCGGCACGCGAATGGTGAAGATCGTGTCGCCGGAGGTCCACGTTTTCGGCACCGGGTCCGCGGGGAAACGCCCGTCAATGACAGCAGTGCCGGCGATCGTGGGCGCGCCCCCTACTCCGTCCGCGCGATCGACGAGCACCACGAGCGCCGAGTCAGCCGTCGGAAGGGGAAAGGAGCGGCCCAGAATCGTGAGCGTCGTCCGACCCGAGTCGAGCTGCGCGAAATAGCTAATGGTGCCAAGCTGCCCGCCCATCAAGAACCCGTCACTCATTATGACGGCCTTGCGCGCAGCATGGTACTCCGCGGCTGCTCTGGCTGCGGCGGCTGTGTCGATGTCAGCACCGCGCAGATGAATCCATGGGCGGTGAAAACGATCCACGGCGGAGGGGCTACCGACCTTACCCTCGGCCATGCCCGGTTGTCTCCCACCTGCCAGGCCGAGCACATTATGGCGATGCCTGCGTCCACACCATCACCGGACCAGCCGCGAAAGAGATGGACCGCGCGCGAGGTGCACCGCCTCATCGCCGAGAGTCCACTCAGCACGCCGCGCTACGAGCTCGTGGATGGTGCGTTGCTCGTGACGCCGTCGCCGTCGTGGCGCCACCAGCGCGCGCTCGACGTGCTCTGGCGCGAGATCGATCGGTATCTGTCGCGCTATCCGCTGGGGCGCGCCAGCCGTTCCCCGTTCGACGTGGAGCTGGAGCCCCAATCGCTCACGCAGCCCGATCTCTTCGTGGTGCCGCTGCACGAATCCCGGCGGCTGCAGCGCGAGGGCCTGCCGGCCCGCGAGCTACTGCTCGCGGTAGAGGTGCTCTCGCGCTGGAGCGGCCGACACGACCGGGTGGAGAAACGGCCCGTGTACCAGCGTCACATCCCGGAGTACTGGACGGTGGATGTGGACGCGCGGCTGTTCGAGCGCTGGCGACCGGGTAGCGATCACCCCGAACTCCTGATGGAGACGCTCGAGTGGCAGCCGACGGGTGCGGCCGAGCGGTTCCGGCTGGATCTCCCGTGGTACTTCGCCGAGGTGTGCGAAGACGGGTGAGGGACCAGGGAATTGATCAGCGCGAGAGCTGCACCGGCCCGATCGGAATCACGAGCGTGTCCGCCCGCGCCCCCGCCTCGCCCATCCCGCCGATGCGCAACCCGGCCGCGGCCTCGTACCGGTCGGGACGCACGTTCTTCTGGCGCAGCTCGGCTGCCGCCACCGCCACACGGAGCTCGCGCGGCGCCAGTGTGTCGCCAGGCGCGAGCGTGTGGAGGGCGAGATACAACGGACAGGCGCGTCCACCCGCGCCTGGTGGGGTGGTGGTCGAACGCCCCAACCAGTCGTACACGGGCGGACGCGAGAGGCCGGCGGTTTCGTATAGCCTGGGACTCATGGCGCACGCGCCCCACTCCAGCCGCACGGGCGCGGCGCCCTGGTTGCGCATCGTGACGGTCACCAGGAGGCTGTCCCGCGTCACCTCCACCACGGCGTGAAAGCGGAGCGGGCCATAGCTGGTGTCCTGCACCGCGCGATCGCCGGCCGCGGCCGAGTCGTGCGTCCGCCCCGCTGAAACCTGCGAACACGCCCCGATCACCGCGGCCGCGGTTCCCAGCAGCAGCACCGTGCGACGGATGGATGCGTTAAAGTCGGGCCTCATGGACGTTTCACGAATCGGAAGTAGAACGCGGCGAAAACCAGAGCGATTCCTATGTTCACGACCAGTCGCTCCCAGATCCGGTTCGTGAAAAAGAGGACATCCACCGCGATGATCACGGCAGCCAACAACACTACATAGAGTATAGTTGTCGTCTGATTTCCCATTTCGTCCTCCGTTCAGAGGTGGGCTCCAGAGTGGCTGAAACGCTTTGTCTGGGCGCTGTCTCTATCGAATCACCAGAACGCTTCGATCTGCCTCGATCAGCGGATGCACTGCCGCCTATTCCGCCCGGAGCGCGTCCATCGTCTTCCATCGTACAGCGCGAGGTGCGGGTCGATCTCGCGGAGCGCCGCGCGAACCGCCGCCACGAGCGCGTAGGGGTCGCGCACGCCGGTGCGAATCACGAGCGTCTGGCTCCGGCTGGGCGCCACGCCATACGTCGTGTAAGCTGGTGGCATCGCTCCTCTATGGCGTCACGCCGCACGATCCCGCCACCATCGCCGGCGCCGGGGCGGTGCTCGTCGTCGTGTCGGTCATCGCCGCGGCGGTCCCTGCGTGGCGCGCGACCCGCGTCGACCCGTCGTCGGGCTCCGCGCGGAAGCGTGATGAGGCAGTGGGGACTTGCTGATCATCAGCTTGATACCCACGAGGAGCGGCACTATTCCAGCGCTCGAGGAATCATGCCGGCGGTTGGTCGTCCCACCTCCGTTGCGGCGTGTCTGCCGGCGGAGCTTCGCTCCGGGGGCGAGGCGCGGCGCGCCGGAGCAGGTTCACCAGCCCCTCAACTGGATAGTCCACCCAGTCCTTGGGCCAATCCACCAGGTCGATATCTCGGGTGCCAGCCGTGAACCGCAGCACCGCAGGTCCTCCACCGTCCGGGTGCTGAAACACCGACGCGGCCCAGATGCGTCCGCGCGGGTACCGGAAGGAGCGCACCACTCGCAGGTCGGTGACGTCGGGCGTCTCCTCGCGCCCGCTCGCGCGCGCCCGGGCGGGCTCGTCCACTCGCTGCTCGGCGAGCGCGGTGGCCCGCTCCACCTCCTTCGCAGCCTCGGCTCCCGTGGCTCGCTTCTCCGTCCGCAGCTTGCGTGGGGGAACTACCTCCGCTTTCTGGAGCAGCACCTCGATCTCCGCGTCCGGAAGCTCGCTCCAGCGCTGCGGGATCGGGTACAGCCGGCGCTTCTCGTCACCGGCCTTGGTCTCGAACACGATCCAGCCCGTGTAATACAGCTGGGCCAGGTAGTCCTCGTCTTTCGTCCGGGGATTCAGCTCGTCGGGAGCAACATCCCACGCCCGCCACTGCCGCCCACACCCGTCGGTGAACTCGCGCACTGCCATGAGGCTACTCGTCGCTGCTGATCGTTGGGTTCCGTAGAACCCAGCACATGCAACGGCTGTACTCAGACGTTTAACGCCGGGATAGGCTTCCCCTCGCACTCCCCCCGTCCTGGCGCGTGGTGTGCCTCACGCTCTCAGGCGAGCTGAATCGGCCACTGGAATGAGAAACCAATCCCGGCCACATCGTGCGACGATCAGAGGCTGACGTGGGCGATCCTCTCGAGCCCGTACTCCGCGAGACGGAAGACGAGCTGCAGCGGCGCCTACGCGAGGCCTGCGACGCTGAGGCGCAGGGCATCTCGAGCGTATCGGCAACGGAGATCCGGCGACTCGAGGACGCGCTGCTCGCCGCGGCGGCAGCTGCCGAGCAAACGCTCGCGCTACGCCGGCGCATCGAGCGGCGCAAGGTCGCGCCGCCCGAGTCGCCGGGCGCCGTAGCGCCGGGCACCGAGACATTATCCGAAGAGCAGCAGCGGAGCACAGCCCGCGATCTCCCGCCAGAGACGCCATTCAGAGTCCGCGAATTCCGGGATAGCACCGGTCAGTGCTGGCGCGCCTGGCCCGTGATACCAGGGCAAGCGCGCGGCGGCCGCACGGCGGAGCGATACCTTGGCGAGTTTCACAAGGGATGGATCTGCTTCGAGGCGCTTGAGGGCTCCGCGCGCCGGCGGCTGCCGCAGCAGCCGCCGGCGTGGTCGGAGCTGGACGATTCCGAGCTCGCGCGATTGCTCGAGCAGGCGATCAGCGCGCCGGAACGCAAGCCGCGGCCCGGAGGCAGCTCGGGCCCCCGCACCGAGGGGCGGAGCTGACTACATCGCGATCGTCACGCCCACGATCCCGCCACCATCCTCGGCGCCAGGGCGTTGCGTGTCGTCGCCCCCACCCTGTGCGGCCTCTACGGTTTCTCATACACCGCCACGTATGCCAGGCGCATGGCGCGGCCCCCGGCGCGGTCATGATGGGCCCCACCTACGCTGGCCGCATCGACACGCTCGGTGCCGGTGCCGGCACGCTCGCACTGCGGCAGGAGCACGCATCTATCGGCATCCTTTGGCACGCACTGCCGCGGGAAGGCCCACCGCTCGACATCCGCGCGGGAACATTCGACTGGCACATGTACGGGCGTGGCCAGCTCGAGATCGCGGACGCGCCAGCGGTCGAGGCGGGAGTCGCGCGATGGTTCGAGCTCGCGGCCGCGCTGGTAACGCGGGACGATGCGAGCGCGCTCCCGCCTGACGGCGTGGAGGTCACGTCCATCGTGACGCTGCATCGCCCCGGAATGCGCGGCAAACCAATCTACCTGGGCGAGACGCTGGCCCCGCGACACCTGACGACCGCGGCGATCGACCCTGCTCGGCTCGTGCTCCCGACCGGATATACAGAAACGCGATGGCCAGGGTTCGAGGGCGTGCCGGACATGCCGACACGCCTGGATACGGCGGGCGCCCGCTGGCGCGTGCTCGAAGACACGACGAGCCAGCGCGCGCGTGCCGCGTGCAAGCAGGCCTGGCTGCCGCCGGCTGCGGGCGGGATCAGTACCGACACGGCGGCTCGCACTCGCGACGGTCGCTCGGGCCCGCGCTGAGAAAGCGCACCCCGGAAGTGCTCGACAGAAACCGGGCGGTCAGCGCAATGCATCCACCGGATCGATCCGCACGGCCCTGAGCGCCGCCGCGAGACACGCCACGCCGGCAACGGACACGAGCAGGATCACCACGGCCGCGAACGTCGCGGCGTCCGTGGCGTTCACTCCGAAGAGCAGGCTGCGCAGGACGTGCGTTGCGGCCAGCGCCACCGCGACACCGATCGCAATGCCGAGGAGCGGCTGGCGCATGCCGTCGAGAACCACGGCGCGGAGTACGTCGTGTGCCGTCGCGCCCAGCGCCATCCGCACCCCGATCTCCCGTCTGCGCTCCGAGACAGAATACAGGACCACGCCGAAGATCCCGACTGCCGCGAGCACGAGCGCGAGGGCCGCGAACATCGTGAGCAGTCCGGCCAGAAAGCGCCGCTGGGCGCCGAAGTCGCCGAGCTCCTGGTCGAGCGTCGTCAGGCTCGCAACCGTGATCCCGGGAAATGCCGCAGCGGCCACCCGTCGAACCGCGGTCTCCACTCCGTGCGCCGCCTCGCCCACGCGCACGAGCATGTCCACGCGCCCCTGTGCCCTGGGGAGATACAGCACGAAGTACTGCGGGACCGCCGCCTTCTCGAGGCTCTGGCGGCGCATGTCGCCGAGCACCCCGGCAATCTCGTAGCACTTGGCGGTGCCGGCCGGCCCCGTGCAGAATCGCCTCCCGATGGGGTTCTCGTTCGGGAAATAGCGCTTTGCAAAAGCCTCGTTGATGCTGACGGATTGCATTGCCCGCGACGCATCGGTGCGCTCGGGGTACCGGCCCAGCCGCAACGGCACGCGGAGTGTCTCGAAGAACCCAGGGGTCACGGCACTCTGCACCAGCTCGCCGATCGTACCGGGGCGCCCCGGAATCGTGATGCTGGCGTCCACCGCATGCGAGATGAACATGTCGTCGATGAACCCCACCGACTGCACGCCTGGCAGCGCGTCGAGCCGCGACGTCAGGTCGTTCAATTGCTGCAGGCGTGCGTCGACGCGCGTGACCGTGTCCATGGGCAGCACCAGTCGCGCGGCCAGCACTCCGTTCGGGTCGAAGCCGGGATTCACATCCTCGAGGAGGAGCAGGCTGCGCAGCAGGAGACCCGCGCCGGCCAGCAGGCACACGGCCAGCGCGCACTCGAGCATCACGAGCGTGCCGCGCTGGCGCTTCAGGCGAAGCGTGGCCGTGCCGCGGCTCCCGTCGCCGCGCAGTGCGTCGGCGGCCTGCCCGGAGGAGAGGCGCAGCGCCGGTATGAGGCCGAATACGAATGCCGACAGCGTGGCAATGCCGCCCGCGAACAGCAGCACGCGCCAGTCCACCGTCATCTCGTCGACGCGCGGGACGAAAGGCCCGGCCCACGCTCGCAGCAGCCGCGTCGCCCAGAGGCCAAGGAGAAGCCCGAGCCCGCCGCCCAGGGCGACGAGCACAATGTCCTCGGTGATCAACTGGCGAACGAGTCGTGCACGGCCGGCGCCGAGCGCGCGCCGAAGGGCAAGTTCGCCCTGCCGCGTTGCGCCGCGCGCGAGCAGCAGGTTCGCGACGTTGGCGCACGCGACCAGCAGCACGAGACCCACCGCGCCGAGCAGCAGCCACAGCGCCGTCTGCGTTCTCGCGTCGGCGACGTAGTCGAGCATCGGGACGACGCTCGCAGCGAAACCCGGAAAGTCCGGATCGCCCGCCGGGTACAGCGCGGTGAGCCGGGTGGCGAGTCGACCGAGGTCGCCGCGCGCGTCATCCGGATCCACGCCGCGGGCGAGGCGGCCGACGGCCGTCCACTCCCGCGACGCGTGCGTGAAACGGTCGCCCCGTTCGCTGTCGAAGCCGGGGAGTGTGCTGGCCGGCACCCAGATGTACGTATGCTTGTTCGGGAAAAAGAAGTCGGCCGGCATCACGCCGATCACCGTGAGGGCGAGTACACCTCCCGTCGCGGGATCGTCGAGGCGGAGAACCTTGCCGATGACGTCGGGCGCGCCCGCGAACTGCCGCTGCCAGAATCCATGGCTGATGACAGCCACCAGCGCGCGCTCGGCCTGGTCGCGCGTGGAGATCGTTCGGCCGATCTGCGGAGCGGCACCAAGCATCGCGAAGAGATTGCCCGAGACGTACGCCCGCAGCGTGACCGTTCGCTCGCCCGTTGGCGCGATGGCCGAGACCCGATGCGCGGAGAAGTAGGCAACGTCATCGAACGCACGGCTCTGCGTGCGCCAGTCCATGATGGTGGGCAGCGCCGTCTCCTCACGCTCGAGGCCGCGGCGCGCGTCAGCCGTGAAGAGCATGGTGAGGCGGTCAGCATCGCGGTACGGCAGCGAGCGGAGAATGACCGCGTTGACGACGCTGAACATCGCGGTGTTCGCGCCGATACCCAACGCGAGGGTCAGGACGGCGACCGTGGCAAAGCCGGGGTTGCGCACCAGGCCGCGCCAGCCGTGCCGCACGTCCTTCCATACACGGTCGACGTGCGCTTCCCATCCCCCGTCGATGACGCGCTCCCGGGTGCTCACTCCCCCGACGCGGACTCGCGCGGCGTGCCGCGCCTCGTTCGGCGGCACGCCGGTCCGCATCCGCTCCTCCGCGTCCATCTCCTCGAAGTGCCGCAGCTCGTCGTCCAGCTCGCGCTCGACGATCTCCCTTCGCACCAGGGATCGCAGACCGGCTCTGAGCGTCCGATAGAGATTCATACGACATGCTCCGCACTGATCTTGATAGCCAACAGGAGCGATGTGGAGACTGGCATCTCTCCTCTTGGTTGTCAAGAGCACACCACCCGCGGCGGTCGGGCGGGTCTCGCGGGCGGCCCGGAAGGGTCGCACGGCCAGGACAGCGACGCCCGGCGGCTGCGCCGCGGTTGCGCCATGATACCTGATCGGCGCACTCGCCGCGCGACTGCACGGCTTCCCGCGACTCACCGCCGACGCGGACATCACGCCAGCGACGGACCGGCGGAACCTCGAGCGGCTGGCTGCCGCACTGAAGGAGCTCGATGCAAAGGTCTACACCGAGTCGGTGCCGGAGGGACTCTCGTTCGACTGCTCGGCCGCGTCGCTGGAGCGCGCGGGCGTCTGGAACCTGGTGACCAATGCCGGGCGTCTGGATATCGCCTTCGTGCCGGCCGGAACCACCTGGTATGACGATCTTATCGACGGGGCAGACCGGTTCGAGGCCTTCGGAGTGGAATTTCTGGCGGCCTCACTGGATGACATCATCCGGTCGAAGGAAGCGACGGGCCGCGCGAAGGACGAGGACGACCTCGTCCTTCTCAGGGCACTGCGGCGAATGAGATAATCGACTCCGCCGCGAGGGCGCTATCGAACCCCGTCACGACGGTATCGCATGCAATCGTTACGATCCCGTGACCTCCCCCGGTAGTATTCGCTACATTTCCCCGCGAAACTTCGTGACGGATGACAGTGGACCAGCTTCAGCCCCGTGGCGCCGGCGAGCGAATCCTGGTCGTCGATGATGAGCCGGACATCGCCGCGCTCGTGGCATACCATCTGGCGCGCGTCGGTTACCGGGTGTCGACCGCGTCCACCGGGGACGACGCGCTTCGCGCTGCCCGCGAGGAGCGCCCGGCCCTCATCGTGTTGGACCTGATGCTGCCGGGGCTGTCGGGGTATCAGGTGCTCGAGGCGCTGCGCCGCGAGCGAGAGACGGCCAACGTCGCCGTGCTCCTTCTCACCGCGCACCGGACCGAGGAGGACCGAATCCGCGGCCTCGCCCTGGGCGCCGACGACTACGTCACGAAGCCGTTCAGTCCACAGGAGCTCGTGCTCCGCGTCGGCGCAATCCTTCGGCGCACCCGGGCGGGCAGCACCAGCTCGGAGCAGTTCGTCGCCGGGCCGCTGCAGATCGACCGCGCCACGCACCAGGTGACCGTTGACGGCGCCCCGATCGATCTCACGCCGACCGAGTACAAGCTGCTGCTGCTCCTGGCCGATCGCCGCGGCCGCGTGCAACCGCGCGCACAGCTCCTCGATCAGGTGTGGGAAGCGTCGCCCGACGTGCAGACGCGCACGGTGGACATGCACGTGCAGCGACTGCGGACCAAGCTGGGAGCGGCGGCGGAGCTCATCGAGACGATTCGCGGCTTCGGGTATCGCATGCGCGCCGACGTGCCGAAACCCGCGAGCAACGCCGCGGCCGACCGAAACGAGTGACGCTCCACCAGCGCGTTCTCGCCATCGCCTGGCTGGCTCCAACGACGAAGGGGTGACGCATGAGGCGGATGCCAGCAGATGCTGCGGATCGCTCCGCGGTGGCGACACAGCGCCGAGCGCAACGAGCCCGGATGAATCTTTGCTGACGGCCTCGGGCAGCTCCTACGCGCCAGGAGAGTGTGCGCGCGCGTAGCGCGGCGCTGGTGTGCAGTCCCAAAGTTCATTCACGGCTCGTGGCGAGAGGAGCCGTCCTGTTCACGGAGAGATCCGCAGCATCAGGGTAGTTCATCCGCCGCATCCGTATACCCTTCGTCATTGATGCCACCCAGGCGCAACGTCCTTGTGGCCAGCCAGGCGCCTCGGAATTTCTGTGAAGGGCACTAGACTAGACTAGGCGTGCTGAACGCTGCCGACGGCAAGCGGCCGGACCCGAGCCGCGGATGATGCGGAGGCGGCGAGGTTCCGGAGCGAGTAGATGTGCGTCAGGATGCCGAGCGGCGGTCCGATGAAGAGCGCGATGGTGCCGATCGGGTAGTGGCCGATGACGCGCGCGCCGGTGAGCACGGCGACCGTCGGAACCACGACGAGATCCAGAATGCCGAGCGCGTTCCAGGCGCGGGCCCACCCGAAGGCCGCGGCGCCCCGCCGGTCGACCAGCCGCGCGACGGGGATGGCAAGGGCGCCGGTGAGCATGTCCCCCACCGCGGCCGTCACCGCGAACGCGGCGGGCACGATGCCATAGGCGAGAAAGGGAAACAGAAAGATGAAGCCGGCCAGGCGATAGGTCTGCAGCCGGATGAGCCATGTGGATGGCATGGCGGCGTTGATCGTCCGCATCGTGCGCGACGCGAAGAGCGCTGCGACCGCGATGACGAGCGGCACCAACAGAACCGTGAGGCTCAGGGGGAGGAGGCCGCCGGTCTGCGTGAGCGGAAAGTTCGTCTGATCCGCCACCACGTCGGCGACGGCGAACCAGGCGGCGAGAAAGGCGGCGGTGAGGGCAGGCGCGGCTACCCGGGCCCGGGCGCCGAGCGACGTGCGCTGCGCGGCGAGCCCGAGGAGCAGCGAGTGCATCGCGATCATGAAGGCCGCGAGGACGAACAGGACGATCGTGGCGCCGCGCGCGGCGGCGGGGGGCATCACGGCTGCGAGCATGGGGCAACCTCAGTGAAATATGACGGACGACATATGGTCATGTCCCGAGCCTAGCGGGTGTCGTCCGCGGCGTCAAGGACTATATTTCAGCCATCATTTTGTTTGCGAGGTGACCCGGATGCCGTGGCCGAAGCACCACAAAGCCGAGACCCGCGCCCGCATCGTCGCCGAAGCGGCCGCGGCGCTTCGCGAGCTGGGGCCCGAGCGCGTCGCCGTCGCGGCGGTGATGGATCGTGCCGGGCTCACGCACGGCGGGTTCTACGCGCACTTCGGCTCGAAGGACGAGCTCCTGGCGGACGCGCTGGCGCAGGCGAGCGACGAGAGCCTGGCCCCGCTCACGCAGTCCGCCGAGGCCGCGGCGGACGAGGACCGCTGGCGCGCCGTCGTCGGCGCCTATCTCAGCCCCTGGCACCTGACGCACGTGGCAGAGGGATGCCCCGTGGCCGCCCTCGCGCCGGAGGTGGCGCGCGCCGGCGGTCGGCTGCAGCGCCGGCTTGGCCAGACCATTCGTGCCCGCCTGGAGTGGCTCCGGTCGCTGCTGCCGGGGGCCAGCGGGAGCGGCGCGCGCCGGGACGATGCCGCCGGTGCGCTGGCGTGTATGGTCGGCGGGCTCGTGCTCGCACGGGCCCTGGGAGGCGAGGATGGACGCGAGCTGCTCGCCGGGACGCGCCGGTTCCTGGAGCGATCGCTGAGCGACGGAGCGCGGTCCAAGCGGGCTTGAGCGGCGCTCCCGTAATGGAGTCCGCCTGAGCGGCGAGCAGACCCCGTTAGGCTACCGGGCGCCTGCCTCCGCGCGCGTCTCCGGTTCCGCACGCCGCTGTGCATACGCCTGCGCGTGCTCCGGCGGCGCGCCGATCACGGCGAGATCTTCCGCGCCGTGCCCCCGGGAGATCAGCTCGTCCATGCGCAGCGCCACACCGGGCAACGCCGCGAGGGGCTCGCCGTCGGCGGTCTCGATCATGAGCCGCACGTCCTTGCGCGCCATGGTGAGCTCGAAGCTCGGCGCGAAGTTGCCGGCGGCCATGGCCTTGCCGCGCCCGTTGATGGTGGCCGCGGGGTCGAAGAGCTGCACTACCTGCAGCGCGTCGGTGGGCGCCACGTCCGCGCCGCGCGCAACAGCGAGGACGTCGGCCACGATGGCGCTCATGCCGATGATGAAGGCGTTGCCGCACAGCTTGTACACGGCCGCCAGGTCGGGGCGCTCGCCGAGGTAGTCCACGCGCGCCGCCATGCGCGCGAGCGCGGGCTGGACCTCGTCGAACAGCGCGCGCGGTCCCGCGGCGAGGATGGTCCCCTTCTGCTGTCGTGCCGCCGCTGGGCCGATGAACACGGGACAGTGGATGTAGCGCACCCCTTCCGCGGCCAGCTGCCGTGCGCGCGCGGCGGTGCGCGCGGGCTGGTTGGTGGTGTGGTCTATGATGACGGCACCGTCAGCGAGCCCGGGACGGAGCGCCGCGATCACCTGGTCCACCACCGCGTCGTCCCTGAGCACCAGGTGCACGCGCGTCGCGCCGCGCACCGCGTCGGCCGGCGTGGGCGCCACCTTGACGCCGAGCTGCTCCAGCGCACGCGCCTTCTCCGCGGTGCGATTCCAGACGGTGACGCGGTCGCCGCGCTTCGCGGCGGCTTCGACGAACCCGCTCCCCAGCAGGCCCGTCCCGAGAAAGGCGATCTGTGTCATGGCGAATACTAGCCCTGCCGCGAAGCGCGGCGGTCAGAACGTGTACGTGGTGCGCGCGAACAGCGCCCGCGGCTGGCCCGGCGAGACGATGTGCCCGGCCACCAGCTCGGGATAGGCACGATCGAGCAGGTTGCGGACGCCGGCCTCGAGCTCCACGCCGTGAATGCGCGCCGAAGCGCTTGCATGGAGCAGGCCGTAGCTGCCCCACAGCGCACCGGGCTCGTCGAAAGGCGAGTACGGGCCCACCCAGTTGCCCGAGACGCGCAGCCGCAGCGCATTGCGCGACGGGGGCGTGATCTCCAGCGCCGCGGTTCCCACGTAGCGCGCGGTGTTGTACACGCGCAGGCCGTTGAGCTCCTCCGGCGGGCCGCCGCCGTCCTCGGGCACCGCCGTGAGGCTGCGGTAGCGCGCGTCCAGGAAGGTCCAGTCTCCGTCGACGGTGAACAGCGACGTCACCGGTGCGCGGAGCTCCAGCTCCACCCCCTGCCGCCGGCTGGAGCCGCCGCTGGTGGACTCCAGCGTCACGGGGTTGAAGGTTTGCTCATTGCTCACGTCCATGCGAAAGAGCGTGGCCGTCGCCGTGAGCGCCCGGTGGTCCAGCTTGAGGCCGCCCTCATAGGACCACGCCGTCACCAGCGGCAACGTGGGGTCCTCGATGATGCCGTCGGTGGAGCGGAAGCCGCGCGACACGTTGGCGTACACGCCCACCGCCGGCGTGAGGCGGAGCAGCGCGCCCAGCTTGGGCGAGACGAGGGCGTGGCCGTCGCTCGCCGTCGGCTCGCCGTCGGGGGTGGAGCGGGTGTCCAGCTCGTCCAATCGCGCGCCGGCGTCCACGCGCAGGCGGTCGGTGACGTTCACGTGCGACTGCAGGAAGAGCGCGCCGGAAAGCTGCCGCGCCTGCAGCAGCTCGGCCACCGAGTCGCGCGTGCGCGCGGTGGTGAAGTAGTTCTCATAATGTGAATGGTCCCAGCGCGACTCCCCGCCGAGGGTCACCTCGCCGCGTGGCAACGACCAGGTGAGGGCGGTGGTGGCGCCGAAGCCGTAGCGGTGGTCCTCCTCCTCCGTCTGGCTCCCGGAGCCCTCGAAGCGTCCGCCCGCCGGCGGGATGGTGAGATACAGCTGCCAGCGCCCCTGGGTGGAGTACACCGTGGTGCGCCAGAGCGCGTTGCCCAGGAGCGCGCTCAGGCTCACGCGCTCCTGCGCGCGGCGCTTGAAGCCGCCGTCGCTGGCGTTGGAGACGACGTCGTAGCGGTGCGCGACGAACTCGTCCTCGCTGAGGAAGCCGGGGGAGACCCAGTTGCCGCCGTACAGCTCCACCCCTCCGTCGATGCGCACGCCGGGCGCGAGGTCGTGCACCAGCCGCGCGTGCCCCTGGGTGACGTCGTATCGGTCGTTAGGCCGGAAGCCGTCGGCGCGCTGGAAGCGGAGCCCCAGCACACCGCCCCCCGCGGCGCCGTGGTCGAAGCCGGTCATGAGCATCCCCTCCACGCGGCCGAAGGAGCCGCCGGAGACCGTGGCCTGGGTGCCGCGCATGCGCTCCACCGTGCGCACGTTCACCACGCCTGCCAGGGCGAAGTTGCCGAACAGCGCGCTCGTGGGCCCGCGAATCACGTCGATGTCCTGGATGCCGCCGGGGAAGAGCACGTCCCAGTCGTTGTAGCCCTCCGCGTGGCCGTTCACCGGCTCGTTCACCGGCACGCCGTCCACCCAGAGCGCGAGATCGGTGGAGTGGTCGGAGCTGAAGCCGCGGAGCGACGCGTCGGAGGCGAAGCCGGGCCCCTGCCCCTGCTGGTGCACCTCGACGCCCGCGGTCTGGCGCAGCAGATCGTACGGGCTGTTGGCGGGGGTCTGCCGCACGGTGAGCGCGTTCACGTGGGTGGCCGCCCGGGGCTCCGCGCGCTCGGCGGGGGCGGCAACCACCGTCACCGCCTTGAGCATGGTGGCCGCGGTGTCGCGCCGGGCCAGCGTGTCCTGGCCGGGCGATGGCAGCGGCTGCTGGGCGCCGGCGGCGGGCACCGCGCCGGGGAGCGCCAGGGAGACCGCCGCCAGGAGAAGGAGCGAGCGGGAGAACGCGAGCGCCGGCGGCGCCACGCGCGTGGACGGATGATGAGCGTGCATGAATGTCCCAGGAGCTGACGGAGCAGATGTGGCGCGGCAGCGCGCGAGGTTGCGTGCCGCGCGGCGTCGCCGGCTCTCCGCGACGAGGCGGGAGCGGCGGGCCCGATGTCAGATCGTGGGAGCGGGCGGGCCGAGCGTGGGGGGGCGCGCGTGCGCCACGAGCGCTGGCTGGAAAAGCAGCTGCGCAGAGGGCAGCACGCGGCGACCCGGCTCGAGCACGTCGACCAAGGTGATCTCGTGCAGGCTCGCCGGCGCCAGCACCGCCGAAACGCAGACACAGGGACCGAGGCAGCACTGCCGCTGATTGGAGCGCGGCGAGGACGGCTGCTGCTCGGGTTGCGCTCCCGCGGGCGCCATGCCGGGCATGTGCATCCCCTGCATGTGCATCGCTTGCATATGCGCCGCCTGCATCTGCGCGGCGCCGCCCAGCATGGGACACGCGCTGAACGCCGCGGGATCGCTGCTCGCGACCGCGAACCAGAGGGCCAGGAGGGCACTGGCGAGGCGCATCCACGCACGGCGGTGCATGGGGGGAATGTTATCGCGGGGTTTGGCGGAGCGGAACCGGAGGCGCGCGGACGGGGAGCCGGGAACTGAAGGTGAGTGGAACAAAACGTTCGCCTCGAGGTCGCTGCATCAGCGACCGGCAGGACCTTTGCACTTTGCGCATCACTCTTCGCGCGCCGGGGTCGTTGCGGATTCACAGTCGCGCAGCTCGAGCACCACAGTCGCATTCTCCGTCGATGATCTTGACTTGGCCGGAGAGGTGCCGCGAAACTCACGCGTCGATCGCTGCAAGGCGCCTACCAAATCGCCGCGCGCGAAGGGGTGATCTCCCTCCAATCGCGCCGCGAGGGTGGCAAGATCATCGGGGAGGCTGTCGCGCGACTGGTGATTCCAGGTCTCGAGGTGGCTGGCGACTGCCCGTGCGGCACGAGTGAGCGTCGCCGCATCGAGCTTCCCAGCAGGATCGTGGGCGGCGACAGGGTAGCCACGCGCGCGCGGTGGCATCGGACAGGCTGCCGTGCCGTACGGCCGCATCCGACCCGGGCTGGCGCACGCTCCCACGAGGTGAGCCGCGGCGATGCAGCGGAGGAATCCAGGGA
Source organism: Gemmatimonadaceae bacterium (assembly GCA_035273185.1). Lineage (GTDB taxonomy): Bacteria > Gemmatimonadota > Gemmatimonadetes > Gemmatimonadales > Gemmatimonadaceae > AG2. Next base: position 1,085 of record DATEPM010000118.1, on the reverse strand, counting down.
GCTTCACGGTGGCTTGAAACTGTCGGCGAGATGCTGACGATGCGAGGCATCAGAGGATCGTGCAAGCATCCCCTGGTGCTCACGTACGACGCGCTGCCACGGAAGGGTGGATTGACGGAACAGCTTGCCTCCGCGTCCCGAGCTCCTCACCGTATATGCTCTCCGGAGACCGATGTCGATCCCGCTGCCCTTCGTTCGATGTAATGGAGGAAGGCAGGAATCCACCAGCCGGACGCACACAAGGAGGCCAGTATGGCGAAAGCGAAGAATCCCATTCCCCCAGGTTTCCACACGGTCACCCCGCAGCTCACGATGGAGAACGCCGCCGCAGCGCTCGACTGGTACCAGAAGGCGCTCGGCGCGGAGGAGACGGCGCGCGCCGTCGGTCCGGACGGGAAGATCCTGCACGCCGAGATCCGCATCGGCGACTCGGTGATCATGCTCAACGACGACATGATGGGCGGCGGCCACACGCCGAAGGCGCTCGGCGGCTCGGCCGCGTCGCTCTGGGTGTACGTGCCGGACTGCGATGCGCTGTTCAAGCGCGCGGTCGCGGCGGGCGCGAAGGTGTGGGGCGGTGCCATGGGCCAGATGCAGGACCAGTTCTGGGGCGACCGGAGCGGGACCTTCGAGGATCCCGAGGGCTATCGCTGGACCATCGCGACGCGCAAGGAGGAGCTGACGCCGCAGGAGATGCAGCAGCGGCAGGATGAGTTCATGCGCCGGTTCGCGCAGACCGCGAACGGTTAGGCACGCGTCGGTGGGCCTGGAGGCCGGGCACGCTGAGGCACGACGCGATGCGAGGCAGGGGCATCACCTACGACACCGGCTTCCTGAGCGCCGGTACGAGCACGCATGAACCGTTCGACCCGGAGATCGTGCGCCGGGAGATGCGTGTCCTCCGCGATGATCTGCACTGCACGGCCGTGCGCATCACTGGCGGCGATCCCGATCGATTGGAGATCGCCGCCACGCACGCCGCGGCAGCTGGGCTCGAGGTCTGGTTCTCGCCGTTCACCAACGGCCTGACCATCGACGCGCTGCTCGATCTGCTCGCCGACTGCGCGATACGCGCCGAACGGCTG
>DATEPM010000117.1:0-9483 GCA_035273185.1 Gemmatimonadaceae bacterium | reverse complement strand
CGCTGCGGCCGGCGCGGGCGGACTGGCGCGTGCGGGCGGCCGGGCGTGCCCCACGGCCCGGCTTCGGGCCGCTCGCCAGGCTCGCCTGCAAGCGCGCCATGAGATCCACGACCGGCGTCGCCTCGGGCTCCGCCTGCTCGGTGACCTCGATCTTCCTTCCCTTCATCTTCGCGCGGATGATCCGGAGAATCTTCGCGCGGTACTCGTCCGTGTACTTGGAGGGATCGAACGGCTCCGACAGGTTGCCGATGAGCTGCTCGGCCATCTGCAGCTCCTGTGGCCGCACGCTCTCGGCCGTCGGAAAGCTGAAGCTGCCGGTGTCCACCAGCTCGTCGGCGAAGCGCATGATCTCGAGCACCAGCGCGTCGCCCACGACGCGCAGGCCGGCGAGGTGATGCGAGTTGGAGCGCATGGTGATCTTGCCGATGCCGATCATCCCCGTGCGGCGCACCGCCTCGCGCAGCAGCGCGTACGGCTTCTCCCCGCCCTTGGCGGGCAGCAGATAGTACGGCGTCTCGAAGTAGCGGGCGTCGATCTCGGCAGCGTTCACGAAGTCGAGGATCTCGATCTGCTTGGACGATTCCAGGGCCGCGGCCTTGAAGTCCTCGTCGGTCATGACGACGAACTTGCCTTTCGTGTACTCGTATCCCTTGACGATGTCATTCCAGGGCACGACGTCGCCGTCGCGCTGGCAGACGCGCTCGTACCGCACCGGGGAGAGGTCGGCCTTGTGCAGCAGCCGGAAGCTGATCTTCTCCCCGGCCTTGATGGCGGAGTACAGCTGGACCGGAATGTTCACCAGTCCGAACGTCAACGCACCCTTCCAGATCGGCCGCATCGCTTGCGTCGCACCCCTGAAGTCGGAGGACACCGTGAGACGCAACTCGGGTGCTATGAACATCCCGTCCACATGCAATCCACAGTCGTGTGGGAAAGGTCATTGGAGAGTGGAATACCGTCGTGGGCGTGGCGGGGCGCGTAAGGCCGCGGCGCGCGAGGGCCGAACTGCCTTTTCCCGACTCATCCACATGGCCTATCAACATCCACTCACACGCGCTTCTGCCTGTCGTGTCATGCACTTACAGGGTTCTCCACGCTTGTCCACATCAGCTATCCACATGGTACACAATGAGTTAGACAGTTTCCTCCTATTGCGTGCGGAATCGGGTTCTTCTAGGTTGCCTGCCCCGGACCCGCACGTCATTCGCGCCCGCCGCACTCGCGCGTTCGTCTCTCGCCCGCCACCCATGCACCTCGTCCTCTGCGCGCCGCCGACGGAGCCTCTCGAGAAGGCTCCCCGCACTTCGCTTCGCCCGGATTCCGAGGGCGGTACATGGCACGGCTTCTGGTCGCTGACCACGGAGCGCTACTATGCGCGCCGCACGCGCGACACGGGACTCACCGAGTGGTATCAGGTCGTGGAGCCGGAGGACGCGGCGGCCGGCGTTGCGCCGCTGGCGGGTGCGCCCGCGCCGGCCGTGCTCGCGACCGCGCCAGCGGAGCGACGCCGGGTGATGCTGCTGCTCGCGCGATCCGCGAACGCGCGGGGGATTCTCGTCGGGAATGCGCGGCCGAAGGCGCGCTAATGCTGAGGGCTGGTCCGCTCGCCCTCGGGCAGCAGCTCGAGTTGCGGCGTGCGTTGCTGGATGACGCTCGCGGCGCCCTCGTACAGCCACTCCATGGCGGGCAGGATCTGCATGTCCCCGGACGTGGCGGACCGGGCGAGCGACAGCGCAAGGTAGACGCGCTCGCGCACGTCCGCGGGGGCGCCGTGCAGGCGGAAGAGGAGCAGCTGCGTGGCGGCGTCGGTCACGTGGTGCAGCGCGAACAGATAGAACCGCATGCGCATCTCCTCCGGCTCATCGAAGCTCGCGAGGAGCTCGCGCTCACGCGCCGGGCGCTCCTCGCGAATGCTGGCGACGAGTTCCATCGCGCGCTCCAGCCCAGATGGACCGGCACCCGCGAGCAGTTCCGCCCAGAGCAGGGCGAGGCGGCGGAGCAGCAGGAGATCCCAGCGGAGCTCCGATTCCTCGGCGAGAAGACCCGCCGCGGCGGCCTCCGCGAGCCAGGCGCGAAACACATCGCCGCGGCCCGCCACCTGAGCAAGCGCGGCCAGGAGCAGCACCCGATAGAGCATTCCCACCTCGTCGCTGGGCTCGAGGGGTGCGGCCGCGAGCAGAACGAAGGCACGATTGGCGCCGGCACGCAGGTACTCCCGGCGCGCCGCGGCGGCGCCGGCCTCTGGCGCGCTGAGCGGACTGCCGGCTCCCTCGAGATCGAGTCGCTCGCGCGCCGCAAGATCGAAGGCGCCGGCAAGCGCCAGGAGGTCTTCCGGCGCGGGCGTGGGGTGCTGCAGCGGCCGGGCTCCCGGCTGCAGGGCGCGCACCCGCTCTTCGGCGGCGGCGAGCAGCTCGTCGCGTTCCGCGGCGGCGAAGGTCGCAACCGCCCAGTGCCCCTCGAGGGCTTCGATTGTGTCGTTGCGAGCTGCCATGAGACTCACACGCGCTGGCCGGCGGCCGGCCAGCGACGACTGCGAGACGAAGCGCCGGATCGCGACCCACGCCCGGCGAGCCCCGATCCGCGGAATTCAGCGAGCCGCCCACGGCGACTCGAGATTAGACGTCCGGACGACGATTCGGTAACGGATACCGAATCTGGAGATATCGCTCATGGGATTTGAACCGAACGCGCGACGCCGGCTTCGGTTGGTCTGCTCGACGACCATGGATCCCGTGCTGCGACAGGAACTGGCACTGGCACTCGAGGACGAACCGATGTCGCAGGTACCGAGCGTGGCGCTCGCGGAGGAGATCACCCGCTGCCCCGACTGCCGCCAGCGCGGCGTGGGGGATCGGGTTGAGGGGAAGGGGGGAGCGGTGCAGCGCGGGAGCCTCTGCGCGGCCCACCGGGCAATGTGGAATCTGGAGCTGTGCACGAGCAGCGAGGATGGGGGCGGCGACGGGGAGCGCGATCGCGAGGTGATGAGCGCGAGCTTTCTGGAATCGCTGATGCGCACGGCTCTGGCTTCCGAGGATGGCGGCACGCGCTTTCTCTCCGCCTACCAGCGCCAGGCGCGCGCGCTGCAGTCGGTGTGGGAGGCGCACCAGCGCGGCGCCGTGCACCTGCCTGGACCGGTGGCGGAGCAGGTGGAGCGCGCGCGGGCGAGCGCGCCGGCCTTCCTGGGCGGGAGCGGCGCGGGTCTGGGCAGCGGCGCTCGCGCGCGGCCCGAGATGACGCACTGAAGCGGCGGGCTGCTGCGCGCGGCGCCTGGGGCAGGCACTGCGCGCTGGGCGCTCAGGCGCGCTCCAGCAGCACGATGCCCGACATGCGGCGCGCGATCTCGCGGCGCCGTCGTGGCGAGAGGCGGAGCAGTATCCGCCAGAGCCACATCAGGCGCATCTCGCGGCGCAGCCGGCGGGCCTCGGCCATCGTGGAGCGGAACTGTGCCTCGCGCCATCCGGACGAGGCGAAGAAATCGGTCCCGGACGCGGGGGCAAACTGGAAGGGCGCGTTTCCGGCGCTCACGCCGCGTCCCCACCAGCGCTGCATCAGGCGCAGCAGATGCGGGCTGGCCAGGTCGATGAGCCACCACTGGAAGGCGGGCTGTGCGTGCAGGTCGTCCGCGAGGCCGCGCACCTGTGCCTCGGTGAGATAGATGAGCAGTCCTTCCGTGACGACGAGCGCGCGCTGAGCCGTCAGACCCAACCGCGCGAAGAGTGCGCGGCGCGCGTCCGGATCGCGCAGATCGAGCGGCACGGGCTCGTACGCGCATGACGCCTGCTCGCCCGCCAGCGTGCGGGTCTTGTAGTCGAGGATGTCCGGGAGATCCACGTCCACCCAGCGCAGGGTCGGCGGGAGTGGCAGCCGCCAGGGACGCGCATCGAGGCCCGCCGCGAGATCGAGCACCAGGTGCACGCCGGCGTGCTGCACGCGGTCGAGGATGATCTCGTCGAAGACCGCGGTGCGCACGATCATGGACCACGCCATCTGCCGCCCGCGCGGCATCTGCTCCATGATGTCGGTGCCGCGGGGGCCCGCCAGGCGCGCCGCGTACGGATCGTGGAAGAGCGCGTCCGTGCGCGCGCTCTCCATCGCCCGGTAGGTCGCGACCCAGCGCGCGGTGTCCGAGATGTGCTCGATGGCCACGCCCGATATTAGCGCGCCCGCGGAACGCTGTACACCGAGCGCTGCGATCGTATGTACTGCCATATATCGGCGTGAAACTTGCCCGCGCTCATGACATCCGAAGACATGCGCGTGCCGGGCAGCGCGCTCGAGCATCGGGACCTGGCCGCCCACTGGCGAGGTGCCGCGGCGGATCATGGGTGTACTATGTCTTTTCTTCCTTGGGCGCCGGGCGCCGGGCGTGCAGCGTGCAGAACGATCCGCCGGGGGCGCATCGGGTCGCGTGGGCTGGTGTTGCTGCCCCCCGTCGTGGGCATCGTCTGGTTGGGCGGATGGGCGAGTGCGCGCGTGCTCGAGCCAAAGGCCCACCGCCCCGGGGCCCATGCCCCCCTGCGCGTCTGCGCGGATCCCAACAACATGCCCTTTTCCAACGCGAAGGGTGAGGGCTTCGAGAACAGAATTGCCGCGCTGATCGCGCGCGACCTGGGCACCACCGTCGAGTACACCTGGTGGCCGCAACGGCGCGGCTGGGTGCGCAACACGATCAACGCGCGCACGTGCGATCTGGTGATGGGCGTGCCGGCGCGGTTCGATCCGCTGCTCACGACGCGGCCGTACTACCAGTCGGCGTACGTCTTCGTCTCGCGCACCGACCGGCACTACGCCTTCCAGTCGCTGGACGACCCGCGCTTGCGGACGCTCCGGATCGGTCTGCACTTCATCGGGGACGACTACACCAACCCGCCGCCGGCGCACGCGCTGGGCGCGCGCGGTCTCGTGCGCAACATCGTCGGGTACAGCATCTACGGGAACTACGCGCGTCCCAACCCGCCCGCGCGCCTCATCGATGCCGTGGCCCGCGGCGACGTGGACGTCGCCATCGCCTGGGGGCCGCTGGCCGGCTACTTCGCGCGGCACGAGCCGGTGCCGCTCACGGTATCCCTGGTACAGCCGCTGGTGGATCGCACGGGGATGCGGTTTGCCTTCCCGATCGCGATGGGCGTGCACCGGGGCAACACGGCCCTACGGGACGAGCTGCAGCGCGTGCTGGACCGGCAGGCGCGCGAGGTACATCGGATTCTCGATCGTTACGGGGTGCCGCTGGTAGGTGACGAGGTGGGGCGCACCGCACTGCCGACAGCGCGATGACCGTGCGGGCCCACGCGCAGGTCGCGGCCGACGAGCGGCGGCCATGAGCGCGTCCCAGGTGGGAAGGTCCCGGCGGAGAGCGTCGCCGCTGCGCGCGTGCCACCTGGTGTGCGAGACGGCATGCGTGCTGGCGACCGCGTGTCTGGACGCGCCGATGAATTACATGGCCGCCCGCGGACCCGTCGCCGACAGCCAGGCGAAGCTGGGCTGGTGGTGCCTGGTCATCTCCATCCTGGTGGTGGTGGTGATCGGGATCCTCGTCCTGGTGGCCAGCATTCGGTCGCGCGGCCGCGGCCAACCGCACGAGGTGGCGCGCACCGCGCGTAATGCGGGGCTGAGCTGGATCTACGTCGGCGGGCTGCTGGTCCCCGCCATCCTCCTGGTGCTCACCTTCGCCTTCACCCTGGGATCGCTGCACGCGGTGGCGGCGCCGGCGCAGGCCCCTGCGGCCACGATCCAGGTGATCGGCCATCGCTGGTGGTGGGAGGTGCGCTACCCCGGCGGCAGTCCGGCCGAGAGCTTCGTCACGGCCAACGAGATCCACGTGCCAGTGGGAAAGCCGGTGCGTCTGGAGCTCTCGACGGCCGACGTCATTCACAGCTTCTGGATTCCCAAGCTCGCGGGCAAGACGGACCTGAATCCGGGCGCCACCAACGTCGCGTGGATCCAGGCCGACAGCGCGGGCGTGTACCGCGGACAGTGCACCGAGTACTGCGGCGTGCAGCACGCCAACATGGCGGCCTTCGTGATCGCCGATCCCCCGGTGCAGTACGCCGCCTGGGTGCGGACGCAGCGGGACAGCGCCCAGCCGCCGGGCGATTCCACCGCGGCGGCGGGGCGCGCCGTATTCGAGGGGTCGGCGTGCGCATCGTGTCACGCGATTCGCGGCACCCGCGCGCTGGGGCGGGTGGGACCCGACCTCACGCACGTGGCCAGCCGGCTGACGCTGGCGGCCGGCACCCTGGAGAACACGCGCGGGAACCTCGCGGGATGGATCGCCGACGCGCAGGCGCTCAAGCCGGGCAACGACATGCCAACGGTGCGCCTGAGCCCCGCTGATCTGCACGCGCTCGTGACCTACCTCGAGTCGCTGAAATAGGAGAGCTCACGTGGCGACGACGACGGCCCCCGGTCCTGTGCCGCTGGGCGAGCGGCTGCGGCGCACCTGGGAGACCGCGCCCGGCCTCTACGGCGTACTGGCCACCGTGGATCACAAGGTGATCGGGAAGCGGTATCTCGTGACCGCGATGATCTTCCTGCTGCTGGGTGGCCTGGAGGCGGCGGTCATGCGGGTGCAACTCGCGCGCGCGGACATGCACGTACTCTCCCCGGAGATGTACAACGAGCTGTTCACGATGCATGGCGTGACGATGATCTTCTGGTACGCCGCGCCGATCCTGTCGGGGTTCAGCAATTACATCTGGCCGCTGATGCTCGGCGCGCGCGACATGGCCTGTCCGCGCGCCAATGCCCTGAGCTACTGGACGTTCCTGATGTCCGGGGTGTTCCTGTACACGAGTGTGCTCGTGGGGCAGATGCCCAACGGCGGCTGGTTCGCGTACGCGCCGCTCAGCGAGCCGGCGTTCTCGCCCGGCTACCACATGGACTTCTACGTCATTGCGCTCACGTTCCTGTCGGTCTCGACGACGGTGGGCGCGATCAACTTCATCGCGACGTTGTTCAAGACTCGGGCGCCGGGCATGTCGGTGAACCGGCTGCCGATCTTCGTGTGGGGAACGCTCACCACCTCCTTCGCCATCCTCTTCGCCACGCCGGCGCTCACCGGCGCGTGCATGCTCCTGTTTCTCGACCGGCGATTCGGGATGCACTTCTTTGACGCGGCGCTGGGCGGCAGTCCGATGCTCTGGCAGCACCTCTTCTGGTCGTTCGGCCATCCGTGGGTGTACATCGTGGTGCTGCCCGCCATGGGCATCATCTCCGACCTGATCCCGACCTTCGCGCGCCGGCCGCTGGTGGGGTACACGTTCGTGGCGTTCGCGACTGTGTCCACGGGCATTCTCGGATTCGGGGTGTGGGTGCATCACATGTTCGCCACCGGACTGCCGCAGACCTCGGTGTCCTTCTTCTCGGCGGCCAGCATGGTGATCACGATCCCCAGCGCGGTCGCGGTGCTGTCGTGGGTGGCCACGATGATGCATGGCCGGCCCGTGTGGAAGACGCCGATGCTGTTCGCGGCGGGCTTTGTCGTGCTGTTCGTGATCGGCGGCGTCTCGGGGGTGGCCACCGCCGCGGTGTCCTTCGACTGGCAGCTCACCGACACGTACTTCGTCGTCGCGCACCTGCACTACGTGCTCATCGGCATCAACGTGTTCGCTGTGCTGGCGGGCTTCTACTACTGGCTGCCCAAGATGACGGGGAGGCTGCTCAACGAGACGCTCGGCAAATGGAATTTCTGGTTGATGTTCCTGGGCTTTGGGGTGGGCTTCTTTCCCATGCACACGCTTGGCCTGCTGGGCATGCCGCGGCGCATCTACACGTATCACGCGGGGCTGGGATGGGGGTGGCAGAATATGATGATCACCATCGGTGCGTACGTGTTCGCCGCGGGCGTGCTGCTGTTCATCGCCAACTTCTTCTGGAGTCTCGTCCGGGGCGAGCCCGCCGGGCCGAACCCGTGGGACGCGCCGACCCTGGAGTGGGCGACGCCGTCGCCGCCGCCGCCGTACAACTTCGCCGTGATCCCCACGGTCGGGAGCCGCCATCCACTCTGGGAGGACCGCCTGGGTGAGGGCACTGGACGATCGGTGCTGGACCGTGGGCCGGTCCTGGACCGCGGCCGCGACACCTTCGGCACCTCGCCCCTGGACGCGGAGCCCGAGGAGATCCTTCGGATGCCGGAGGACACGCTCTGGCCCTTCTTCCTGTCGCTCGCCGTGCTCGTGCTCTGCTACGGCCTGCTCGCGAGCTTCGGGTGGCTCTCGCTCGTCGGCGTCGTGGCGCTCTTCGTCTGCACCGTCGGCTGGCTCTGGCCGAAACCCCTCCCCGTCGAGCCCTGACATGGCGACGCTCGCGCGGCCCTACGAGCTGCCGCTCAATCCCGCCGCACGGGACAACCCGGGCTGGTGGGTGATGGTGCTGATCATCGCCACCGAGGCGATGCTCTTCGTCTATCTGCTCTTCAGCTATTACTACCTGGCGTCGATGGCGCGAACGCCGTGGCCACCCGGCGGTCCGCCCGAGCTCGGACTCATCATCCCGAACACCATCCTCCTGCTCGCGAGCAGCGGCACCATGTGGTGGGGCGAGTCGGGGATTCGCCGGGGCGCGCAGACGCGCCTGCGGCTCGGGCTGCTGATCACGCTCGTCCTCGGCATCGTCTTCCTCGTCATTCAGGGAATCGAATACGGCCGAACGACGCTGACGCCGCACTCGAACGCCTACGGCTCCCTGTTCTTCACGATCACCGGCCTGCACGGCGCACACGTGCTCATCGGGCTGCTGCTGAACGTCGTCGTGCAGGTGCGGGCCTGGCTCGGCCACTTCAGCGCGGAGCGGCACCTGGCGGTGACGAATGCCGCGATGTACTGGCATTTCGTGGATCTCGTCTGGGTCGCGGTGTTCTTCTCGCTCTACGTCACGCCCTACCTGCGATGAAACGGAGCTGGCGTCGATGACCGCGCGGACGACGGCGGCGCCTGGCCGCCCGGCACCCGAGCGCGGGATGGTGGCTCCGTGGCGACTGTGGTTCGGGCTGTTCGGCGCTCCGGCGGCGTGGGCGCTGGAACTGATCGTGAACTATGCGCTCGCATCGCACTTCTGCTTTCCAAGCGATACGCCGCTCGCCACACCCACGTGGCGCGGTACGCGCCTGACCACCGGGATCGTGAGCGTCGTGCTCGTGCTGGTGTGTGTCGCGGCACTCTGGACGGCGGTCTCGGCGTGGCGGTCGACCCGGGCCGGGCATACGGCGGAACACCATCACGTGGGGGAAACGGGCGAGGGCCGCGTGCGCTTCATGGCCTTCGCAGGCATCCTCCTCAGCAGCGTGTTCCTCTATGGTGCGCTCATGAACGCCGTGCCGGTGATGGTCATGCCGCTGTGCACCTACTGAGGCGGCGTGCGCCCCGCGATCCAGATTCTCGTCCTGCTGCTGGCCGCCGGCAGCGCGTACGCCGCGGGGATGCGGCGCATCACGCGCGAGGTGGGGCCGGGTCGGATCGTTCCGCGGTGGCGCGCCGCGGCGTTCGG
>DATEPM010000116.1:0-4397 GCA_035273185.1 Gemmatimonadaceae bacterium | reverse complement strand
TCGCTGAATCGCAACACGGTGCTGAATCTCGGCGGCGACCAGGAGTTCTTCCGGGATGGCGTGAACGGATCGCTGCCGACGATGCGCGGCTCCGCGATCATTCGCGTGGGCCAGCCGCTCGGCAGCTACTACGGTTACGTGTTCGAGGGGATGTACCAGGACTCGGCCGATGTCGCCAACAGCCCTCACTACACGGGTGCCGCGCCAGGACGGGAGAAGCTGAAGGACGTCAACGGCGACGGGATGATCAACGCCGACGACAAGACCATCCTCGGCAACTCCCAGCCCAAGTACATCCTGGGCCAGAACGGCATGATCTCCCGCGGCCCGCTGAGCCTCAGCTACGTGCTGCGTGCGGTGGAGGGGTTCAAGGTGGTGAACCTCAACCGGCAGGGGATGGAGACGCCGGGCGGCAGCTCCAACCAGCTCGCGACGGTGCTGGACTACTGGTCGCCGACGAACCACACCAATGCGATGACCGCGCTGGGCGTCGGTCCCTACCCGGACATGACCTCGCGCTGGATCGAGGACGGCTCCTTCGTGCGCCTGCAGAACGTCACCGTGTCGTGGCAGGTGCCGGAGCGCTACACCGCGCGTCTGCGGCTGGGCGAGTCCCGGCTGTACGTCAGTGGCCAGAATCTCTACACGTGGACGAAGTACTCGTGGTACGACCCGGAGGCCAGCTCGCGCGGCACCAGCGATCTGCAGCTCGGCTGGGACGACTCCAGCTACCCGGGCGTGCGCACGTTCACCGTCGGCTGGAACGTCACCTTCTAGGAGCGACAGTAATATGAGAATCCGATATTCCGTCCTCCTCGCCGCGACCCTGCTGGCGTCGCCCGTGGCGTGCAAGGACTTCCTCACGGAGCAGCCGCAGGACTTCTTCTCGCCGAGCAACTTCCCGTCCACCGAGGCCGACCTCGCGATCGCGCTCGGGGCCATCGACGACTGGTATACCGGCGGCTCGAACCAGGCCTACTTCATCCGCGGGTGGCCGATGGTCACGGAGGTGCCCTCGGACCAGACCATCTACGCGAAGCTGAACGACTCGCGGTACGAGATGGACACCTTCACGATGAGCCCGGACAACGAGTGGATGTGGCGCGTCTGGCGGCAGATCTACGGCGCGATCAATTCCGCCAACGTGCTCATCGACAAGATTCCGGACATGAACATCCCGCAGGCCACGAAGGACATGTACTACGGCGCCGCGGAGTTCCACCGGGCCTTCAACCTGTTCAACGCGGTGCGGGTGTGGGGAAGCGTGCCGCTGATCACCAAGCCGTGGGAGAGCTTCGCGGACGTGGACACGGTACATCGGGCGCCGATTCCGGCCGTCTACGCGCAGATCGTGGCCGATCTCACGGATGCGGCGGCGAAGTTGCCGGTGCGCTGGCCCGGGTCCGCGACGCCTGACGATGGCCGGCCCACGCGCGGGGCGGCGAACACCATGCTCGCGGACGCCTACATGAACATGGCGGGCTGGCCCAACGTGCAGGGCATGAGCCAGGCGGACAAGTGGGCAAAGGCCGCGGCCGCCGCGAACGCGGTGATCACGAGTGGCGCGTACCACCTGGTGCCGAACTTCGCGGATCTCTGGATCATCGCCAACAAGAACGGCCCGGAGCACATCTACTCCATCCAGTTCGAGGGGCTCAAGCGGAATCTGTTCACCGATCAGTCGCGCCCCAGCGGGATCGGGATCGAATCCGGCATCAATTACTGGTATACCACCCAGGCGTTCATGGACAGCTACTCGGACGCCGACGCGCGCAAGGCGCCCACCTTCCTCACCCAGGTCATCACGGGGGGCAAGACGTACCGGTACACGGATCCGAAAGGCTACGGGGACAAGAGCTCGGAGTTCCCGACGGACCCCTATCACCCCTACTACGGCAAGTTCTACGACGCCGGCGGCCCCGGGATGATCAAGCAGAACAACTCGCGCACGGACCTGAACTGGCCCATCTACCGGTATGCGGAGACGCTGCTGATCTACGCCGAGGCGGAGAACGAGGCCGTGGGTCCCGACGCGTCCGCGTACGCCGCGATCAACCAGGTGCGGAACCGCGCGAAGCTGCCGAACCTCACCCCCGCGCTCTCCCAGGCGCAGTTCCGCGACTCCGTGCACCAGGAGCGGAGCTGGGAGCTGGCCTTCGAGTCGAAGCGGCTGTTCGATCTCAAGCGCTGGGGCACCTTTTACGACGTGCTCAAGAGCGACGCACGGGCCGGCATCGGCATCAAGCCGGAGAACATCTTCATGCCAATCCCGCAGCGCGAGATCGACCTGAACCCGAATCTCGGGCAGAATCCGGGGTATTGACGTGCAGCGGTTCGGGTTGGGGCACTGGCAGCGCGAGCGGCCGCTGCGGCGCGGGTGGGTGCTCGCGCTCGCCGCGGCGGCGCTCCTGTCTGGCCGGCGGGCGGCGAGCCAGCCCTCGGCTTCCCCCGTCGCCGCCGCCGATCTCGCGCGCCTCTCGCCGTCCCAGTTCCGGGATGACGAGCTGGACCTGCCATACTACCTTGCTCATTTCCACGAGCTCGCCAACCACGTGGCGCTCGCCGGCCCGCGCCGCGGCTTCATCGACCTCGCGGTGTGGCGCAGCCCTAGGGACAACCAGCCGTACAACGCCAGGATCATGGAGAACATCCTGTCGCTGGCGTACTTCTACACGACGAACCGTCCGTGGAACCCGTACCGCGGCGACCCCGCCGTGCGGGCCCGCCTCGAGGCCGCGCTGGACTTCTGGACGCGCAGCCAGAGCGCGGACGGACGCTTCAGCGAGTACGCGCCGGGACAGTGGAGCCTGGCCCCCACGGCGTTCGCCACCAAGTTCATGGGCGAGAGTCTGCGCCTGCTGCATGACGGGCCGCCCATCGACGCGGCGCTGTACCGGCGCGCGATGGAGGCCGACCGGCGCGCCATCCTGGCCGTCCTCACCCGTCCCGACCTGGCGGAGCACGGACGGCGCTTCACCAACCAGTTCGGCAACGTGTGGGGCGGCGCGCTCGCCTATCTGGCACTCTCCCCCGACAGCGCCATCGCCCGTCTGCTGCGCGCGCGGCTGCGGGAGGCGGCCACCGACCATCAGAGTCCCGCCGGCTACTTCTACGAGGCCAACGGCCCGGACTGGGGGTACGACCTCAACACCCATCATAGCGATTTTCTGATGGCGTGGCAGTACGCGCGCGGAACGGATCTCGCCCCGTACTTCGTGGAGGCGATGCGCCGCTGGTACGAGTGGTTCGGCTACAATGCCGTCCCGGAGCCCGGCGGCCTGGCGCTCACCCTCAACCGGTCGATCGAGACGCGGCAGAAGCACGCCATCGTTGCGGAGGCGGGTCCGGGCGAGGCGCCACCGGGTACCCCGTACGCCGAGCTCGTCCCCGAGGCGCGGATTCTCGGGCCCACCCGGGAGGAGCTGCCGCGCCGCGCGGCCGCGCGACGGGCGGCGCTGGAGCGCGACTGGCCGCACGTACCGCCCCTGCCGGTGGGCACCTTCAGCGCGTTCTCGCCTTATGCCTTCCTGCACCGCAATCATCCGCGCTGGTATCCCACGGACAAGCAGCGACGGGCGGCTATCGCGGCCCTGCCATACGAGGCCCGCGTGCGGTTCACGCACCAGCGTGTGGATGGGCGCGAGCCGATCGTGTTCAGCTACGTGCGGCGCCCGTCGTACTACGCGGCCTTCACCACGGGCGCGATCGTCACCGCGCAGCAGCGCTACGGGCTGGGCCTGCTCTGGGCGCCGCGCCTCGGGACGGTGCTCCAGTCGCAGACGGGCGGTGGGGCCACCGCATGGGGCACCCGCCTCGCCGATCGGCCGCAGGTGTACGAGGCTGGGAGCATCCCGGCCGCCTTCCAGGTGGCCGGGAGCTCCGTCCGGCCGGTGCCGGGTGCCCGCGATCTGCAGGCCGGGGTTTATCAGATCGCGTATCCGCTGGGGCAGGGGCAGGGCGCGAAGCGCGTCACCTTCTCCGACGCGGGGGTGCACGTGGAGGTGGTGCACGCGGCCGCGTTCGTCGAGCAGATCCCGCTGCTCGCGCTCCCCGCGGACACGCTCACGGCGCGTCCGGGCGCGGTCGTGCTCCGCCGCGGCATGGGCGAGATGGTCCTGCGCTGGAGCCCCGCGTCGCCGCCGGCCGTCGACAGCACCGCGGAACGCTCCGGCGACCGGCAGGTCGTGGCGGTCGGCATCCCCGCGGCCGGGAGACTGACGTATGACATCGAGCTGCGCGATGCCGGCCAGCTTCCCTGAGTTCCCCGAGTCTCACCGGAGATGCTGATGCGCGCTCCCATTGCCCGCGCCCTGCTGCTGCTCGCGGCCGTCCTCGCCGCGGGGGCCGCGCGCCCCGCGCGCGCGCAGCTCACCCGGGGCGAGCTGGATCGCCTGGAG
>DATEPM010000115.1:0-2535 GCA_035273185.1 Gemmatimonadaceae bacterium | reverse complement strand
ACTTGAGGATGTCGCTCCAGATGCCGGGGTCCTCCAACCCCAGACGCCAGAGGGCGATGGTGTGCACGTTCTGGGCGGCGGCGTCGTGGACCAGGCGGGCGAGCAGGGTGGCATCGGTCATCCAGAGCTCCCACTGGCCGGGGACGGCGGCGCGCAGTGACTGGGTGGCGGAGTCGCGCGTGAGCGCGACATTTGCCGCCGCCGCGGCCGTGCGGGCGTCGTCATACGAGATTGCGATACCGGGCTGGCCCGCCGGCCAGCGGTAGCCGTACGTGGGAAAGCCGGCCACCACCCGGCGCGCCCCCACCTCGGCCACGCGGCGCGCCAGCGCGCGGTCCGCCCAGTCGGGCGCGGCGACGGGGCCGGGAGTGGAACCCGCCCAGTGCTGATCGTACAGCATCACCAGGACGAGGTCCGCCGGCGGCACGAAGGCCGATGCGGGATACCCCGCGCTGTCCAGCGCCGGGACTGCGACCGCGACGGGGGAGATCGCGTGGGCATGGGCGCTGTCGGCGATGGCGCGCACCACCGCGGCGTTGGCTGGCAGGTCCGCGGCGGTGTGTCCCTCGAAGTCCAGCACCAGCCCGCGATAGCCGGCGTCCGCCGCGCGCCGCGCGATGGCGCCCGCGGTGCGCGCGAGCAGGCTGTCGCTCCCCGCCAGCAGACCGATTGTCCCCGGGTGAAAGCGGCCGGCAATCGAGGTCGTGACGATCGCCATCGGCCGGGTACCCGGAGGCGCGGTACGCGAGAGCGCGTCGCGGAACTCGGAGTAGGGCGCCCCCGTGATCGTGTCCAGCTGGATCCAGCCGTACACCACGGCATTCAACTGCGCCGCGTGCGCGTGCACGCTCGCCGAGCTGCGCGCGTCCCAGGGCGCCGTGAATCCCCAGATCCGCGTGGACTGCGCGGGCGACGATGCCGGAAGCGAGGCGCAGCCGCCGGCGATCGCGAGCAGCGCGAGGGGCGGGAGCAGCGAGGCCGCGCGAGGCACGGCACGTGGAGGGATTCGAGACGAGCGCACGGTAGGATCCGCGAAGGTTGGGTCGAACCCTCGCAATCGCCGTGCGCGGCGCGGCGCTCAGTCGCCCGCGCGGGCGCTGTCGCCGGGCGGCTGGCGCCGCATCGCCGTGCTCACGGCGGTGTTCGCGTCGCGCACGAGCGTGAACGGATACACGATGGTCTCGGTGACGAAGGGGCCGCGCTCGTATCGCCAGTTCTTCACCGAGGTCGTGATGCACGCCTCCACCGCGGCGCGGCCGGCACCCGCCAGACCGGAGGCGGAGATGTTCGCGCCGTTCACGATGCCCGAGGGCAGCACGGTGACCTCCACTTCCACCATCCCGCGAAGCTGCGGGTTCACCCGAAGTCCCTGCGTCTCGTAGCAGTGCCGGATCTCGGCGGCGTGTCGAAGGGCGACGAGACGGACCTCGTGGTCGGGGCGAAGGCTGTCGCCGGGCGAGGCAGGAACGGGGGCCAGCGGCAGCGAACCGACGACGACGGCGAGAACGATACTGTGCAGCATGGGATCCACCAATTCGACTGAGGCATCTGCGCGGTCGAGAAGCTACCATGCAGACAGCTCGGTGACGAGCGGCCTCGGCTAGCGGTCACCTGGCGTAGCCCTTGCCACCGTCGGCCGAGACGCTCGCTGATCTCCAACCTCCCAACGTGACGGACCCCTTCGCAGCAGCATCTCGCCACTTCCGCGCCCATCGGGGCGCCAGGCAATTCTTCGTTGCGCACCGCTGTCGCCCATCTCGAGGCCCGTTCGTGCTCGGACCATCGCTCCTGCTGCTGCTGGTGGGGGCGCTCGGCCTGGGCTGCACGGATGATTCGGGCGGCGCCACCCCGGGTTCGGCGGGACGCGGGCGCCGCGGCAGCGGCTCGGACGCGCACGCGATCCGGCTGCCTAGCGAGCCCTATCGGGTGGGCGCGCTGCCCGCGTTCGGCACGCTGCGCGGCACCGTGACCGTGGACGGTGCGCTGCCGGCCGACAGCATCGTCACTCCCGCGGTCGACCAGTCGGTGTGCGGCACCGGGATCTCCGCCCCGTCGGTCGTGCACGAGGGCAACGGTCTGGGCAACGTCGTCGTGTGGCTGTCCGACGTGCCGGTCGGGAAACCGCTGCCCATCGAACGGCGTACCGAGGTCCTGAACGAGGACTGCGTTCTGGATCCGCACGTCCAGGCAGTGATCGCGGGCACCACGGTCAACGTGCGCAACGAGGACCGTCTGCCGCACACGACCGTCTTCCTGCGCGCCGGCACCTCCGACACGCTCCGCGTGATTCCCCTCACGGACGATGGGCAGGTGGTGCCTGACGAGCATCTGGCCGCCAGCGCCGGGCTGATCGAGATCCGGTGCCGGCAGCACCCCTGGACGCGCGGCTACATCGCCGTCTTCAACACCCCGTACTTCGCCGTCAGTGAACCGAATGGCAGCTTCCAGATCGACTCACTTCCTCCCGGGAAATATCATCTGGTCGCCTGGCACGAACGCGGCACGCGGCGCGTGGAGCAGGATGTCGAGGTACAG
>DATEPM010000114.1:0-14796 GCA_035273185.1 Gemmatimonadaceae bacterium | reverse complement strand
GCGCCCCGTTCAGGACGTGCGCCGCACGATTCATGAGACCCATGGCTTCAGCAATCGTGGATGCCGACACCTTGCCGGCCCGCAGCCGGTCCTCCACTGCTTCGGCAAAGCGTGTGAACGAGCTCGCGCCCGGCGCCGGGCGCTCTGCGTAGCGCGACTCGAGAAACTCCACGTAGTCGAGCACCTGATACCCGCGCTCGTCCGAGAGTGCCTCCATCTTTCTGAGAATGCGGTCGCGCAGATGCTCGTTCATGTCAGCGATCTCGGAGTGGCGGATTCGTGGCGGCGGCGCTCCACCGGCCAGCGCGCGACGCCCGTGTCGCGAGTGCGAGCTTCGTGCCGACTCCAGCCGTCCCGATCAGCCTTGCCAGCGCGAGCGCCGTCCCCGCACGTCGATGTGCACGTAGGGCGTACGGTAACGTCCACTGGTATACAGACCAAGACCACCCACGAGATCGGGGTGGTGTTGCTCCACCGAGTCCACCGCACTCGCGACCAGGCGGCTGTCGATCCGGGTGATGCGGCCGTCGCGATTGGCATCGATCACCACGTCCGCCGCATCTCCATATTGATGCCGGCTGTCACGCGCGGCGCGCTGCACCTCGGCGTTGTGCGCAGGGGTACGAAAGCCGGAGTGCACGTCCAGCGACAGGCTGTCGTCGGGCACGGCGCCGCGCCGTCGCTCGATCTCCGCCACCACCAGCTCCAGCTTGTCGAGCAGCCGCGGGCTGAGCGCGACGTACTTGGGCCAGACGTCCGCCTGTCTGTCGTGGGTCACGAAGTCACCCAGGCGGAAGTGCCGGCTCACGGAGAGGTCCACGTCCCCGGGCATGACCTGCAGAAACCCAGCTGGGCGGTCGTAGCCTGATCCTAACCGCTCGGCCAGGTAGGTGCCGATGTGATAGCCGTTCAGAAGCCCGTTCTCCATGTCGCCAAAGGGCACCATCACCGCCAGTGACGGTTCAGCCACTATCTCCTTGACCGATCGGCCAGGACTGCCGTCTGGACGGTGCAGCAGTACCAGTTGGTAGTAGCCGGGCCGATTCGGCGCGACCACCGTGGAATCGGTGAGCGGTCTGGCGCGATCCACCGGCGTGGTGTCCCCGCGCGCCACCCATTCGTACGACAGGGTGGTGGGATCTCCGAACACAGCGAGCGGGAAGGCCACCGCGGCCCCCGGGAGGCCAAAGCGGAGCCGCACCTCCTTGCTGGTGCCGAACGCGTTGGCCGACGGCTGCACATCCGGAACGATCTGAGCAAACGGCCGAGGGGCAACTGGCGCGTGCACGAACTGAATGGCGCCGACGGCGGCAGCGCCCATGATCGCGCGGGTGGCCCACTGCGCGGCGCGTGCGCGTTTCGAGGAGCGGCGGCGGGATCTACCAGGTGCCGGCGACGGCGACGTGCCCGCAGCCATCAGCTCCGCCCCCAGCGCGCCCGCCAGCCGCGCACGTCCACGTGCGCGAAGGGGCCGTGGGAGCGTGTCGAGCGATACACGCCGACGCCGCCCACCAGATCGGGGTACTCCCGCTCCACTCGCTCCACCGCCCTGCGCAGCACGCGCGCGTCCCTCGAGTCAACACGGCCGTCGCGGTTGAGATCGGCCATCCGGCCATTGCCATTGTCCACGAACACGTCCGCCGCGTCGCCGTACATGTGTCGGCTGAGCCCCGCGCGGCCGCCCGTCTCGCCACCGTGCCGGTTGTACCAGGGAGTCCGGAAGCCGCTCATCACGGTCATGTGGCGCACCGGGATACCAGTCAGCTGAAGGTCCGCGATCACCAGCTCCAGCTTGTCCACCAGCTCCTCGTTCAGGACGAGATACTTCGGCCAGACGTCCGGCTGGTCGTGCGTCAGGAAATCCCGCAGCCGGAAATGCTCCGAGATCTGAGTGTCCTGGGTCTCCGGCGTCACCTCGATGAAACCTGCGGGGTTGTCGTACGCTTCCGACGCCCGGCGTCCCCGCTCCTTGGGCCAGAAGCCCAGCCGGTAGTTGCCCAGCCGGCCATCCAGCTTCTCGGCAAACGGACGCAGTGAGATGAAATGGAAGGGCTGGGGAAGAGCGCTGTCCGGAACGGCGTACAATCCGGGGTGGTCGATGGCGGAGTCGCCGAAGAGGCGCTCGAAAAGAGGCACGGCCAGGCTGTCGCGGTCGCGGGCAACCAGCCGGATCAGCAGCTTGCCGCTGTGCCCCCGCAGAGAATCTTCCACGAGCCGCAGCTCGTCGCTCGTCACCAGAGGAGCTGTCACTCCGGCCGCAGCCATGGACCCGGTCCGCAGACCCGGCTCGGCGCGGCGCGCGCGCGCCAGCGGCGTCGGCAGGGACGCGAAGCCGACGACGGAGCCGAGACCGATGAGCGAGAGCGCCTGGCGCCCGAGGTAGCGATGACCGAGTACTGCCATGGTGAGACGATCCTCCTCGGCAACTTTGACGACCGGCGTTGGGTGGGGGAAAAATCGCCGGGGGCAAGGCTTTGCGCGTCGAGGACTTAAGATTTGTCCGAAACGCGTGGCTAGCAAGAGGACTCCGCCGGGCCAGGCGAAGGCACAACATGTCCGAAGACCCGGAAAGAATAGCCGAGTGCCGCGCTCCGCGTCCAGCCTGGATCCTGGGGAATCCTGCCGAATCTGACCGATTGGCCAGTCGTCAATAGATATAGACCGCCGTCCCGAGCGGAACCATGTTGAACAGGGTCTCGATATCCTCGTTGCGTAGCCGTACGCAGCCATGGCTGACCGAGTGGCCAATCGAGGACGGATCGTCGGTGCCGTGCAGGGCGTACCCGTCCCCGAGGTTCAGCCGAAAGGTGCCCAGCACGCCCTTGTACTTCCGCTGGTTCGTGCCGAAGGGTGGGATGATGATGTTCCCGCCGGCCACGATCTCCCGGCCCTCCGACGCCTCCAATGGAGTGATGCGGCCATCCGGCGCCTTCTTCACGACGTCGTTCCCCTGCACCGTCAGCTCCCCGCCGTCAGGGAGCGGGATTGGTTCGTTACGGTTCATGCGGACGATCCCGAGCCCTTTCTTCTGCGCCTGCTCCACGTAGTGCCAGTCGGGAGGCACCCATTCCGGGTCGGATTCCTTGGACTGCACCACCAGCCGGCCGCGCGGCGTCTCGAAACGCCAGTGGGAGCCGCCACCGCTCTTCTCCAACACCTTCCCGCTCCCGGTGGCCACCTGAGTGGAGAACAGCACGCTGTCGCCCTGCTTGTACCACAGCCGGTGGTCGGCGATGCTCACCACGATGTAGGGTCTGTCCGCACCGGCCGCGTCCGCACCGGTCGAGAGCACCCGCGCCAGACTATCGCTGCTCTCCCCGATCTCCCGGTTGATGTCGTCCAGCAGCCCGGTGTTGCGATTGAAGATGATCCGGCTGATGTCCCGCCGATACCGCACGTTCGCGGTGTTCGCGAAGAGCATCGTGCTGCCCACCAGCGCCAGCACCACGGCAACCACCAGGATCCACGCGATCCGGCCGCCGCGGCGGAAGAAGTCGATCATGCCCATGTCAGTCGCGCATCAGTAGAAGTAGACCGCGAGCCCCGGCTTGAGATTCGGCGCGATGGCCTCGAGATCCGCGGCGCGCGCGCGCACGGCTCCCGGGAGCACGTACGCGGAATCGTTCAGCGGTCCCACGCTGGGCATGGAGTAGATGACCGTGCCTCCGCTCAGCAGGATGGCGGCGGGGCCCAGCGCCCCCTTCTGCGTGCGTTCGGCCGGCACCGGCAGTCCACGATCGGCGTACACCCAGCCGGGCACCTCCCATGGGCTGTTGGCGTCCAGGATGGCCTCTACCGTGCGCGCCCCGCGCGGCGCCGCCATGTGCAGCGTATCGGGAGAGATGCCCACGCGGCGCTCGGGGCCCACCTGCACCGGCATCTCGCGCAGCAGCGCGCCCTCCTGCTCCAGGTACATCACGCCGCTGTCGATCGGCACGGCCAGGTGCAGCTCCTTGTCGATCTGCGCCTGACGCCGCACGAGCTCGATCATCACGCGAACCCGATTCTGCTCGTTGGCAAGAATCGCATCGGCCTGCTGTCGCTGCAGCCCGGACATGCCCGCGCGCAACCGCGCATCCTCCTCCAGATAGTGGGCGCGCTTCTGCAGCAGCCACCAGTCCATCGCGAGCAGCGCCATGAGCGCGATGCTCATCGTCGCGATGATACCAGGATATGCGCGACGAAACTCGCGCCACTCCGGCCGCCGTCGCTCCACACGCGGGGCGCGCGGCGCCGTGCCCGGACCGGAAGCAGTGGACGGCGATGCGGGCGATGGCGGCGATGACGATGGAATCAGTGATGCTCCGTTCTTCTCTTCCATGCCTGATCGTGACCGCACGTCGCTGGTTGGGGGCTCTCATGCCCAATAGATTTCCCGCGCACAGTACCCCGGACCACCCGGCAGGGTTCGGGAACAGTGTGCCATGGACTCTGACAGTTGAGCGATGCCAAGTGTGACGAAACGTGCGGCGGTGCTGGTGGTGCTCGATGGATGGGGCTATCGCGCCGAACGAGAAGGCAATGCCATCGCCCTGGCGAACACGCCCACGTGGGACGCGTTGATCGGGAGACACCCGCACACGTTGCTCGACGCATCGGGTCTCGCGGTTGGACTGCCGGCGGGGCAGATGGGCAACAGCGAGGTGGGCCATCTCAACCTGGGCGCCGGCCGCGTAGTGATGCAGGACCTCGTCCGCATCGGCCAGGCGATCAGCGATGGTAACTTCTTCCAGAATCGCGTGTTCGTGGACGCGTGCGCACACGCGAAGCGGAACGGCGGGACCGTGCACCTGATGGGGCTCATCGGCAAGGGCGGGGTGCACGCGATCGACCAACATCTCTTCGCCCTCATCGACCTCTGCGCGCGACAGCGGGTGGAACGCATCGCGATTCATGCCCTGCTCGACGGGCGCGACACGATGCCGCGTTCGGGGCTGGGCTACATGCGCGAGCTGCTCGCGCGCGCGGCCGGCACGGCGAAGGTGGCGAGCCTGGGTGGCCGGTACTACGGGATGGACCGTGACAAGCGGTGGGACCGCACCGAGAAGTGGTACCGCGCCGCCGTGCTGGGAATCGGCCCCGAGGCCACCGACCCGCTCGAGGCTATCCGGGCGTCGTACGAACAGGACGTCACCGACGAGTTCGTGATCCCCACCGTGATCGTCGATGGCGACGAGGTGCCCGTGGCGCCGATGCGGGACGGCGACGCGCTCATCTGCTTCAACTTCCGCGCGGACCGCATGCGCCAGATCGTTCGCGCCCTCACGCAGCCGGATTTCGACGGCTTCGACGTCTCCGAGCGCCCGAAGCTGCACGTGGCGACCATGACGTCCTACGATCGCACCTTCGACGTGCCGGTGGCCTTTCCGCCGCAATCGATGAGCAACATCCTCGCCGAGGTGGTCTCGAGCGCGGATATGACGATGTTCAAGACCGCGGAGACCGAGAAGTACGCTCACGTCACCTACTTCTTCAACGGCGGCGTCGAGGCGCCGTTCCGGGGCGAGGATCGCCTGCTGGTGCCCAGCCAGAAAGTGGCGACGTACGATCTGTGTCCGGAGATGAGCGCGCCCGGCGTCACGGACGTGCTCTGCGGTCACATCGAGCAGAACGAGCACGATTTCATCCTGTGCAACTACGCCAACGGCGACATGGTGGGGCACACCGGGTCGCTGCGCGCGACCATCGAGGCCGTGGAGACGGTGGACCGCTGTCTGGCACGCGTGATCGCCACGGCCGAACGGGCTGGCGCGCGGCTCCTCGTGGCGGCAGATCACGGCAACTGCGAACTGATGATCGACCCTGAGACCGGCGGTCCGCACACGGCGCACACCACCAGCCCGGTGCCGTTCGTGGTGGTGGATCCCGACGGCGAACGCCCGCTGCGCCGCGGCGGAGCGCTGTGTGATGTCGCCCCCACCATTCTCACCATGCTCGGCCTCGAGCACCCGCCGGAGATGACCGGCGCGGACCTGAGACAGACAGGAGCTGGCCAGTGAACTTTCGGATCGCCGCCGCGGCGGCCCTCGTGTGCAGCGCCGCCGCTTCGGCAACCGCGCAGGTGGGCTATCCGCCGGCGCGAAGTCCCTACATCGATCTGGAGCGCACGCAGGAGCTCTCCATCATCGCCGGCCGCTACTACGCGCCGGCCGATCCTGCGGGGGTTGCCCCAGGCAGCGGTCTCATCACCGGCGTGCATTACGAGTGGCGCGCGGGTGGACCCGCATACCTCATCGGAGAGATCGCGCGCACGAGCTCCACGCGCACGGTGCTCGACCCGGCGAAGTCCGGCGCGGCGCGCAACCTCGGCGAGCGTGACTGGCCGCTGTACCTTGCCGACGCCGGGGTTGCCCTCGGGCTCACCGGCGGCAAGAGCTGGCACCGGCTCGTGCCGCAGGTGAAGGGCGGGCTGGGATTCGCTTCCGACATGCACGGCGGCGCGGATGTCGGTGGCTTTAAATTCGGCACCCGGTTTGCATTCAACTGGGGCGCCGCCGTGCGCTATGCACCCGGTGGCAGGCTGGGACTGCGGCTCGACTGGACGAATCGGTTGTACTCCATCGGATACCCCAACGCGTACTTCCAGCCGACCGCCAGCGGCGGGACGCCGATTCTCGTCGGCAAGGACAATTCGGCCTGGCGGAACAACATGGCGCTCACCCTCGGCGTTTCGTATCTGTTCTCGCGTTGACGGATCGCGCGCGCCGGCGTGGCACTGAACGCGACCGCTCACTCCGGCGGTCGTGAGGCGATGACAACCGCGGCGAGGCGATCATGGCGCGCGACTACGAGGACATCCACGACCTGGACGATCTGAGCGACGGCGAGCTGCGCGAGCTCGTGCGGCAACACCTCGCCGCCGACAATGCGCTCGACATCGACGAGATCACCATCACGGTGAACGACGGCAAGGTCCTGCTCGACGGCGAGGTGGGCACCGACGAGGAGCGCCGCATCGCGGAGCACGTGGTCACCGATCTGGTGGGCATCGACCGGTACGAGAACCGGCTGTTCGTGCACGGCGCGCGGCGCGGGCTCAACTCCGAGGCCGCGGACGAGTCGCTGGCCGACGAGGACCTGCGCGAGGGCCTCCTGCTCGGCGACCGACCCGTGGGACTCAGCCCCGAGGCGGAGCACAAGAGCGAGGACCTCGACGCCGACCTGTTCGGCACCACGGACGTGCAGCACGCCATCCAGGACGGCACCGCGTGGATCCCGCCGGAGAGTCCCACGCCGGAAGGACCGGCCGAGGGGGGCGAGCTCGGAGAGGAGCACTGATCCCGATTCATGCCCGCCACCCTCACGCGCCGCATCGGGTTCGCGGCAGCGCATCGGTATCGCCTGCCCCACTGGTCCGACGCGCGCAACGAGGAGGTGTTCGGCCTCTGTGCACGCCCCAGCTTTCACGGTCACAGCTATGTCTGCGAGGTCACCGTCGCGGGTGAGATGAATCCGGAAACAGGGATGATGGTGGATCTCGCGCTGCTGGACCGCATTCTCGCCCGCGAGGTGCGCGAGCGCTTCGATCACCGCAACATCAATCTCGACGTGCCGGAGTTCGCCGACGGCGAGCTCGTACCCACCGGCGAGAACCTCGCGCGGTTCATATTTCACCGCATCCGCGATGCCCTCGCCGCCGCGCCGGGCAATACGGCGCGGGTCACGCTCGTCAGCATCGCCGAGGATGCTTCCCTGAGCACCAGCTGGCGCGAGGACTGAGCTCGGCCCCCGCCCCGGCCCCCGCCCTGCGCCCTACGTCCCACACCCATGGCGTAGTCCTCGCCGGCGGCAGCGCGCGCCGGCTTGGCGGCGTGCCCAAAGGCCTCCTCGAGCTCGCCGGACGCCGCCTGATCGACCGTGTGCTTGACGCGCTCGATGAGGTCAGCGACGAGCTGCTGTTGATCGCCAATGATCCCGCCGCCGGCGGGTGGGCGCCCGGCATTCCGCTGCGGGCCGACGTACGGGCCGAGGGCGGGGCCCTCGCGGGGCTCCACAGTGCGCTCACTCACGCGAGCGACGCGGCGATGGTAGTCGCGTGGGACATGCCCTTCGTCAATGCAGGACTCCTGCGCGCGCTCCGGGAGTTGGGCGAGACCAGGCGCGGCGCCGCACTTCCCGAGAGCGCACGCGGCCTGGAGCCTCTGTGCGCATACTATCCCGCACCGCTGCGAAGCGTCGCCGAGTCACTGCTGGCCCGCGGCGAGCGGCGGGTGGGCGCCTTCGTGGAGGCGCTGCGGGCGTCGAACTCGCTGCACGTGCTACCGGCCGGCGCGGTTGCGCGCTATGGTGATCCCGCGCGGCTCTTTCTCAACGTGAACACACCCGCCGACCTCGCGGAGGCGCGCCGACTCGCGGACCAACCCGGGTCGTGGTAACTGCTGGTCTTCGTCCCACCCTGTCTCCTCAGGACGCCGATGTCCGCTCCATACCGGCTCGCTTCACTCTCGATCAGCATTGCCCTGGCTGGCTGCGCCAGCGCGGGCGCCCTCTCGCGCCAGGCAGGACCGTCCCGAGGCGGCCGCGCGGCGCTCCGCGCGTCCATCGATTCGCTCACTGCGGCCGACGCGTTCGCGAATGCCCATTGGGGCATTCTCATCGTGGATCCCGCCACGGGCGACACGCTGTACTCGCAGGATGCCGGCAAGCTCTTCATGCCCGCATCGAACATGAAGATCATGACCGCCGCCACCGCGCTGGAGCTGCTTGGCCCCGACTACACGTATCGCACGAGCATCGTGGCGCGCGGGCCCATCGTCGGCGACACGCTGGGCGGCGACCTGGTGGTGGTGGGGCGCGGCGATCCCACGGTGAGCGATCACATGCGCGTGGACGCGATGCTCCCCCTCCGCGCGATGGCCGAATCGCTGAGCGCACGCGGCATCACGCGGATCAGCGGCCGCGTCATCCCCGGCGGAAATGTCTTTCCCGGCCCCACACTCGGCTTCGGATGGGCATGGGATGACCTCGAGGATTCCTATTCCGCGGCCGTCGACGAGCTGCTGTTCAACGAGGGCTTCTCGGAGATCCACGTGTATGGCGGCGCCCGCCCCGGTGATGCAGCGCGCGTGGAGACTCGTCCGGCCCGCACGGTTCCGCGGGTGTACGCGACGGTGCGCACGGTCGAGCCCCCGCCGCCGTGCACCGCCGATACCACGAGCGTTCCTGCCTGCGATACGGCCAGCGAGCCGCCGCTGACTGGCGCCCGAGCGCGGCCCGAGGTCACGGCGCGCAAGGACACGGTCGCCGGGACGGTGCTCGTCGCCGGCACGATCGCGGCGGGTGACAGCCTCACGATCGAGGTGACGCATCGCGACCCCGACGCCGCGTACGTCGACGCGCTGCGTGAGGCCATCCGCGCGCGCGGCATCGTGGTGGGGGAGCACGCGCCGGCGGACACCGGCCTGCGCGGCGACACGCTCTTCGTGATGCAGTCGCCGCCGTTGCGCGAGATCCTTCCCGCGCTGCTCAAGCCATCACAGAATCAGATTGCCGAGGAGCTCTTCCGCACGCTCGGGCTGGAACGCACGGGGGTGGGCACGGCGGACAGCGGGCGCGTCGTGGTGCAGCGCCAGATCACCACGTGGGGCGCACGCCCCGGCGGCTTCGTCATCCGAGACGGCAGCGGCCTGTCGCGCTACGACTACCTCACGCCCGAGACCATCGTGCACGTGCTCGATGCCATGCGCCGGTCGCCCAACTTCGCGACCTTCTATGACGCGCTGCCGATCGCCGGAGTGGACGGCACCATCCGCAATCGCATGAAGGGCACCCCCGCCGAGGGCAACGTGCACGCGAAGACCGGCACGCTGGCCAACGCGCGGTCGCTCTCCGGATATGTGCGAACCGCGGACGGCCGGACGCTCATCTTCAGCATTCTCTGCAACAACTGGACGGTGCCGGTGCGCGAGGTGGACCGCGTGGCGGACACGATCGCCGTCCGGCTGGCGTCGCTGCAGGGCCGATGACCGACGCCGGCGGTGCAGCCGGTGAAGTGCCCGCCGGCGCCCTGTCGGTGGCCGACGCAAGCGCGCTCACCCTGGCCGACATCGCGCCGCTCGGTACCGAGTGCGTGCCTCTCGGGCTCGCGCTCGGGCGCGTGCTGGCGCGCGACGTGCGCTCGCCGCTCTCCTTGCCTCCGTGGGACAACGCCTCGATGGACGGCTACGCCGTGCGTGCCGTGGACGTGGCCGGCGCAACGAACGAGCGCCCGGTGGTGCTGCGCGTGCTGGAGATGCTCCCCGCCGGCAGCCAGCCCTCCCGTGCCGTGGAGCCCGGAGCGGCCGTGCGCATCATGACCGGGGCGCCCATCCCGCCGGGAGCCGACAGCGTGATCCGGGTGGAGGATACCGACCGCGGGAACGATCGCGTGGCCATTCGATCCGCGCGCGATGCCGGTCGCAATCGCCGGCCGGCGGGGGAGGACCTGCGCGCCGGCGACGTCGCCATCGGCGCGGGCACGGTGCTCGGGCCCGCGCAGCTGG
Organism: Gemmatimonadaceae bacterium; assembly: GCA_035273185.1. Classification (GTDB taxonomy): domain Bacteria; phylum Gemmatimonadota; class Gemmatimonadetes; order Gemmatimonadales; family Gemmatimonadaceae; genus AG2. The sequence continues at coordinate 4,315 of DATEPM010000114.1, read as the reverse complement.
GCGTCCTCGCCTCCGTCGGCGCGGCAGAGGTGGAGGTCTACCGTGTGCCGCGCGTGGCGATACTCGCGACCGGCGACGAGCTGGTAGACCTCGACCGCTTCGACCTGGTGCGGGCCGGCGCCCGTATCGTGAGCTCCAACAGCTACACCCTTCGCGCGGCGGTGGCCGCCGCCGGCGGCGCACCGCTGGACCTCGGCATCGCGGGCGACGACCGCGCCGCGTTGCGCGAGCGGCTGCGGGAGGCGCTGCACTCCGGTTGCGATCTGGTCCTCACGTCGGGCGGCGTTTCGGCAGGGGAGCTGGACTTCACGCGCGAGGTGCTGCGCGAGCTGGGAGCTGGCATGCGCGTGCAGCGCGTCCGCATGCGCCCCGGCGCGCCGCTCGGATTCGGGATGCTCGGAGCCGTTCCCTGGCTCGGCCTGCCGGGCAATCCCGTGTCGGCGCTCGTCACCTTCGAGCTCTTCGCGCGGCCGATCATCCGCCGGTTGCGCGGCGAGCCGCGGCTCTTTCCGCGGCCCATGCCCGTGCGGGTGGCCAGCGACATCACTCTCGCCGCGCCGCTGCGGCACTATTTGAGAGTGATGATTCAGCCCGACGCCGATGGCGCGCTGCAGGCGCGGCTCACGGGCCCGCAGGGCTCGGGGCTGCTGACGTCCATGGCGCGCGCCGACGCGCTGCTCGTCGTGCCCGAGGAGCGCTTCGCCGCGCCGGTGCGTGCCGGCGAGCAGCTCCAGGCGCTGCCGCTGGGGGAGCACGGCCTGCTCGCCGAGCGCTTCTCGGGATGAGCGCGCCGCCCAGGGTGCCGCGCGGGCCCGACGAGCTGGCGGCGCTCGTCGCGCAGCTGGAGCGCCGCTTTCGCACCACCACCAGCACGCTCACGGTGGCAGGCCACGCCATCGCGCTGCTGCACCCGGAGAACGCCGAGGATCTCATCGACGAACGGGCGTTCGAGGAAGACGAGCGGCTGCCCTACTGGGCGGACGTCTGGCCCTCGGCGCGCATTCTGTGCGGCGTGGTGACGGCGCTGCGCGGCCGGGGGCGGACCTTCCTGGAGCTCGGCTGCGGCGCCGGACTGGTCGCCACCGCCGCGGCGCTGGCCGGCTTCGAGGTGTGCGCCACGGACTACTACGACGAGGCGCTGCTCTTCACCCGCGCCAACGTCTGGCGCCATGCCGGCCGCCCGCCGCGCACGCGCCTCGTGGACTGGCGCCAGCTGCCCCGCGACCTGGGGCGCTTCGACGTGGTGGCGGGCTCCGACGTGCTATACGAACGTGAATATGGTGCGCTGGTCGCGAGCGCCGTCGACCGCACGCTCGCGCCGCGCGGCCAGGTCATCATTGCCGACCCCGGGCGCCTGGCCGCGGCGGACTTTCTCCAGCAGATGGAGGCCCGCGGGATTCACCTGGCCGCTCACGAGCGCCTGCCCTTCGCCGAGGATCGGGTGCGGCAGACGATCAACGTCTACACCCTGCGCCGGGTGTAGCATCGCCGGCGGCGCGGTCGGACGCCGCTGCATCGATCGCGCTGCGGCGCTGCCTCACGCCTGCATCTGCCCGGCCACCACCTCCGCGATGTCCAGCACCGGCACGGCCGCCTCCTTCGCCTTCACGCCGTCGCTCATCATCGTCATGCAGAACGGGCACGCCACGGCGATGGCGTCGGCGCCCGTGGCCAGCAGCTCCTCGGTCCGCTCGATGTTGATGCGCTTGCCCTGCCGCTCCTCCATCCACATGCGTCCGCCCCCCGCGCCGCAGCAGAGGCCGCGCGACCGGTGCCGCGGCGCCTCCACCAGGTTCACCACCGGCAGCGCCCGGCGCAGCGTCTCGCGCGGCGCGTCGTAGATGTCGTTGTACCGGCCGAGATAGCAGGAATCGTGATAGGCAATCGTGAGGCGCTGTCCCGCCTCCGTCGTCAGCGGCACGCGCCCGTCCTCGAGCAGGCGGGCGACGAAGGTGGAATGGTGGATCACCTCGTAGTTCCCCCCGAGCTGCGGGAGCTCGTTCCCCAGCTGGTGGAAGCAGTGCGGGCAGCTCGTCACGATCGTCCGCACCTGGTACCGGTCCAGCGTGCCGATCGTGTCCCGCGCCAGCATCTGATAGAGATACTCGTTGCCCATGCGCCGCGCGGGGTCGCCGTGGCAATGCTCCTCCTGCCCGAGGATGGCGAAGCGGATGCCGCAGGCCTTGAGTATGCGGGCAAAGGCCACGGTGATCTTCTTCGCGCGGTCGTCGAAGGATCCCATGCACCCCACCCAGAACAGGATGTCCGGCCGCTCTTCGCGGGCCGCGAGCTCCGCCATCGTCGGGATCTCCATCCCCTCCGCCCAGCTCGCGCGGTCGGCGGGGCTGAACGCCCACGGCGCGCCGTTCCGCTCGAGCGACTCGAAGGCGGGCTGGATCTCCGCGGGAAAGCGCGATTCGCTGAGCACCAGGTTGCGGCGCATCTGGTTGATGATGTCCAGCTGGTCGATGGCCACCGGACATTCCTGCACGCACGCGCGGCAGCTGGTGCACTGCCACAGCTCCTCCTCGGTGATGTAGCCGTCCAGCAGCCGGTGCTCCAGCAGCGCCGCCCCCGCCGCCTCACGATTCGTCGTGCCGTCGGCCTCTCGCGCGTCGGCGCCCTCGCCGTGCACCAGATGCTCGTGCAGGAAGGTCATGCGGTCGCCCGTCAGCAGCGGACCCTTCTCCATCAGCCGCTGCCGGGTGTTCACCACGATCTTCCGCGGACTCAGCACCTTCCCCGTGATGTTCGCGGGACACGCCGCGGTGCAGCGGCCGCACTCGGTGCAGGAGTAGCCGTCCAGCAGGTTCTTCCAGGTGAGCTGCTCCACGTCGGCGGCGCCGAAGCTCTCCACGTCGGCCTCCAGGTCCATCGGCCGCATCACGGCGCGCTCGCCCTTTCCATCCGTATCGGACAGGTACACGTTGAACAGCGACGTCACCACGTGCAGGTGCTTGGAGTACGGCAGGTAGTTCAGGAAGACCAGCACCAGCAGCGTGTGCAGCCACCAGCACACCTGGTAGGCCGCGGCGGCAGCGGGCGCGCGCACGCGCGCGAAGCCGAGCGCGAGGGCGGTGGACGCGAAGCGCTCCGGGCCCACCGCACCGGGATGCCATACGGCGAGGAACGCATTGGCGAGGAGCAGCGTCACCATCAGCCCGCCGATCATTCCCAGGATGATATAGGCGTCCGCGTGCTCGATGTGGTCCCCCTCCAGCCGGCGCGGATGGATCACCAGTCGCCGATAGAACGCGTACGCCACGGCCGCGATCACGAGCAGCGCGAACGCGTCCTGGGACGCGGCGTACAGCACGAACAGTGGGCGCCAGAGGATGCGCTCGTAGCTGAACGCCGGCACCACGCCCTGAACGAGGATCTCGATGGTGCCCACCGTGAGCACGCAGAATCCCCAGAAGATGGTCGCGTGCATGACGCCGGCCGCCGGCTCGCGCAGGATCTTCCGCTGCAGGATCCCGGTGGTGATCAGGTTGCCGAGCCGCCGCCACGGATGCCGGGTGCGGTCCTCCGGGGTGCCGAGCCGGAGATATCGCACCAGCCGCTGCACGTTCAGCGCGAAGAACCCCGCACCGGCGACGAGGACGACGAGAAAGATCGCGTTCTGTGCGGTCATCGGGCGCTCCGGGCCTCGTGCGCTAGTGTCCCTGCTTCGCTTCCTTCACCGCCGTGGTGAGCGCCGGGACCACCTCCATCACGTCGCCGACGATCCCGTAATCCGCCACCTTGAAGATGGGGGCCTCGCGATCCTTGTTGATGGCGACGATCGTGCGCGAGGTACGCATCCCTGCCAGATGCTGGATGGCGCCGGAGATCCCGACGGCGATGTACAGTTGCGGGCTCACCTGGCGTCCGGTCTGGCCGATCTGATCGCCGTGCGGACGCCACCCCTCGTCCGTTACCGCGCGCGTGGCGCCCACGGCGGCGTTGCCGAAGGCGTCGGCCAGCTCCTCCACGAGCTTGAAGTTCTCCGGCGACTTGAGGCCTCGCCCGCCCGCCACGATCACCGGCGCCTCCGCGAGATCCGGCCGCCCCTTGGCCCCCTCCACCACCTCCTTCACCCGCACGCGCTCCGCGCTCGGGTCGGCTGCGGGGGCCATCGTCTCCGCGCGCGCAGTCCGCGGGTTCGGCGCCGGCGTGAACGCGCTCGGCCGTAGCGAGAGCACCGCGGGGGAGCCGCTCACGGTGAGCGTCACGATCACCTTGTTCGCATAACCCGGGTGCTGCACCGTCAGCGTGTCCCCCCTCCCCTCGGCAGCCTCGAACGCGATGATGTCCGCGGCAATGGGTGCGTCCA
>DATEPM010000113.1:0-20682 GCA_035273185.1 Gemmatimonadaceae bacterium | reverse complement strand
AGCGGGCGTGCCGCGGTGTGCGCTCGGTGGCTCCGGCGTCGGTCACCGTGGGGGCGCTGCTCGTCGTCGGCATGCGTGCCTCGTGTCCTCGGGTCTCGATGTCACGCGTCGGCCGCGGCCGGCGCACCTGGGCGCTTCCGTCAATCAGACGGCCTGACCGGTGGCGCGGTAACATTGTCCCTTGCGCTCCCCGTGATCGGACCACCCGGGCCAGCCGCGCGCGCGTGGATCGCGGCGCGACAGCGCGGGCGCCGGTGCGCCGCGGCGGCCGACCGGCGATCAGAAAATGTGGAACGCGCGACCGGTACAGTGCGTCAGGATGGCCGATGTTCGGGCTGGATCAGTGTATGGGAATCCCACGAAACGCGTGATGTGACGCAGGTCTCAGACGCGCGTTAGAAGCAGAGCGATCCTCAAGGCACCTTCCTGTACTCGCGGGCGCGCGCTCCAGTCGTTCCCTCCTGAGGAGCGCGGCCGCCGGCCCACCGGTCGCAGCCCCTGCTGCACGGCGCCGGCGCGATCGCACACCGCCGCCCGAACCTCGATGTGGAGGTGAAGCATGTTTCGCGCTGCAACTGGCCCTCGGGCCATTCGGAGCTCCAAATGGTTGCGTAGCGCCGGGCGCGCAGTGGCGCTCGCGCTGTTGGTGGCGTGCGGTGATCGCGTGCCCGCCACGGCGCCGGTGTTGGCGCCGCCGGCGGGCCCCAGCGCGCTACTCGCCTACGCGGGGTTCACGACGTCGTCGGTCAACGTGTACGGCAACGCCAGCGTGCAGAACGGCGCGCTCGTGCTCACGAACGGCAAGTCGCAGTCCTCGGCGGCGTGGGCGCCGGCGAAACAGGTCTTCGTGAAGGGCTGGGAGACCAGCTTCGACTTCCGCGTGGACCAGGTGCCCGCGTGCGGTATCAACGAGGGCGATGGATTCGCGTTCGTCATTCAGAACATGTCCGGCAGCCAGCCGCCGAACGGCGTTGGCGGCGAGATGGGATACAAGAACTTCACCAACGCACTGGTGGTGGAGTTCGATGAGTACTTCAATACCTCGATCACCGACCCGAACTCGAACCACCTCGCGGTGGTGAGCAACGGCGCGGGCACGATCAGCGCCACGGTCACGAAGCCGATCGTCACCGCGACCCCGCCGTTCCTCATCAAGGACGGCAAGCAGCACAATGCCCGCATTCATTATGAGGTGGGCAAGCTGCAGGTGTTCTTGGACGGTAACGTGAATCCCCTGATCGACGTGCCGGTGAACCTCACGAACCTCTACGGCGCCGACATCCTCGATGCAAACGGCGGTGCGTGGGTCGGCTTCACCTCGGGTACGGGCACTGCCTGCGCCAGCCACCAGATCCTCAACTGGTCGCTGAGCGACAACAATCCGCCCGTCGCCAGCTTCGCGGACGCCTCGTACGCGGGTGACGAGGGTGCCCCCATCGCGCTCAGCGCGAGCGCGTCGGATCCGGATGGCGATGCCATTCTGCGGTACGAGTGGGACTTCAACAACGACGGCGTCACCGATCAGGTCACCTCGGGCAACCAGGTGTCCCACGCCTTCACGATGGCGGGCGACGTCACGGTGGGCGTCGTGGCGGTGGATGCGTACCTGGCCCGCTCGGCGGCGGTGACGACCACGGTCCACGTGGCCAACATCGCGCCGGTGGTCACGGCCGCCGCCTCCCTGCAGGCCGACCCCGGACAGCCGATGAGCTACACGGCATCATTCACCGACGCCGGCACCCAGGATGGACCCTGGAGCTACAGCATCGACTGGGGTGATGGCAGCAGCGCGACCACTGGCTCGGTGACGAGCAGCGGCGCGCAGGTCGACGCCACGCACGCGTACGCCGCGCCGCGGTTGGACCCGTACGTCGTCACGCTCACCGTGACGGATGCGGCGGGGGCGGCGGGGAGCGCCACGACGTCCGTGCGCGCCGGGAAGGTGCCCGCCACCGTCACGTTGGGCGCGTTGTCGGCCACCTACGACGGCAACGCGCACGCGGTGTCCGTCACGACCGATCCCGCTGATCTGGCGGTTTCCGTCACGTACGACGGCGCCTCCACGGTGCCGGTGAACGGCGGCAGCTATGCCGTGGTGGCGACCATCAGCGACGCTCGCTACGAGGGGAGCGCCAGCGGTACCCTGGTGATCGCTCCGACCCAGCAGAGCCTGACCTTCGATCCGATCCCCGACCACACGTTCGGCGACCCGCCCTTCGTGCTCTCGGCGGTGGGCGGCGGCTCCACCGCGCCGGTCACTTTCACGCTCGATGCGGCAAGCCATGGCTGCACCCTGTCGGGTGCGACCGTGAGCATCGTGAGCGCCACCGGGAATGGGCCGGGCTGTACGGTCGTCGCGCAGCAGGCTGGCGATCGCAACTTCCTCCCCGCGGCAAGTGTCTCGCGCACGTTCTCGATCGCGCGTGCCAAGCCGGGGATCACGTGGAGCCCGTCCAGCCTGGTGTACGGCGCCCCGCTCGGACCGTCGCAGTTGGACGCGACGGCGCTCGGGGTGAGTGGGCAGCCGCTGTCCGGTACGTTCGACTACGTGCCGCAGTCGGGCACGATGCCGACCGCGGGCGTCCAGACGTTGGCGGCGACGTTCGTGCCGGCGGATGCCGACAATTACGAGGGCGCCGAGGCCACGGCCTCGGTGCAGGTGAGCTACACCACGAGCACGGGGCACCAGTTCCTGCCCCCGATGGGCCGTACGAACATGTTCAACGCCGGCCGCACCATCCCGCTGAAGTTCCAGCTCTATCTGGCGGGCGGCATCACGCCGGTGAGCACCGCGCGGGCGCACCTGGAGGTGTACTCGCTCGACACCGGCGGCCGCACGGGCGTGCGCCTGACGCTGGCCGCGCCGGCGGACTTCGTGTTCGTCGACGGGCATTACCAGCTCGACTTCGATACCACGCCGCTGGGCGCCGGGCACTTCCGCCTCGCGGCCATGCTGGACGACGGCAGCAGCATCTCGGCGGATATCGTGCTTCACTAATAACGCGCGGGGCTGCGCTTACCTTCTTCCCGAACGGGTGTCCTGCACGCGCAGGACACCCGTTCGGCGCTTCGCGCCGCGCGGGCTCAGCGGCCGCCGACCCGGGCCGCGCCGAGGCCGCGCACCACCGTGCTGGTGGTGATGATCTGGCCGGTATGGCGCTGGGTGTGCTCCGCGATGTGACAGAGCACGCCGAACGTGCTGCTCGGCAGGCCGGCGCGCCCGATGGCGCGGGCATCGTGCAGGGTGGCCGGATCGGTGCTGCGCAATGCCACGAGCGCGCGATCGATGGCGCTGCACGCCTGCGCCACCAGCATCTCGGCCGTCGCGCTGGGGTCGTCTCCGGATTCGGCCGCTAGCGCGGCGCGCTGCGCGTCGTTCAGTTGCTGCCCCCGCGCGTAGGCGAGCAGGCGGTCGATGCTGCCGGCCACGTGCCGCAGATGAAAGCCGAGCGAGGCGGCGCCGCCTGGATGCACCCAGAGCTCCTCGGACGTCAGGCCGGCCGCCGCGGCGGTGATGTCCTCACGCGCCTGCACCAGCGCGTGCGCGGCCGGCATCAGCACGCGGTCGATCCCTTCCATAGGGCCTCGGAGCCAGGCTTCAGTCATGAACGTTCATGGTCCGGAAGAACGGCAGGATGCCGGCACCTGCGTCAGGAGGCAAGCACCACGAGTCCACAAGATAAGCCACCCGGGCGCGCGAGTGATCCGATCGTCCGGCGCGCTTGAGGCGGCCCGCAGCCATCGATACCTTGTGGCCGGACCATCTCGCAGGCTCCGCCCGTCATGTCCGCACCCGACGTCCACATTCGACCGCTCAGTACCCAGGAGGAGCTGCTCGCGTGCGTCGCGCTGCAGCGCGAGATCTGGGGTGCCGAGTTCACGGACGTGGTGCCGCCGAGCCTCCTGAAGGTTGCCCAGCGCGTGGGCGGGATCGCGGCGGGCGCGTTCGCACCGGGCGGGCGGTTGCTCGGGTTCGTCTTCGGGCTGACGGGAGTGGAGGGCGGCCAGATCGTGCACTGGTCCGACATGCTGGCCGTCGTGGCCGACGCCCGGAATCTGGGGCTCGGTCGCCAGCTCAAGGAGTACCAGCGCCGCACCGTGCGCGACCGCGGCGCCCGCGTCATCTACTGGACCTATGATCCGCTCGTCGCGCGCAACGCGCATCTCAACTTCAACGTGTTTGGCGTGCGCGTGACGGAGTACGTTCCCGAGATGTACGGTGACACCGCGAGCGCACTGCACAGCGGCATCGGCACGGATCGATTCATCGTCGCCTGGCCCACGGACGATGCCGCGGTTCGGGACATGATCCGGCAGAATCACGCCGCGGGCACGGATCGCGCGCTGCTGGAATCTGGCGTGCTGAACCCGGCGCGCGACGGGCGAGGGGAGGGGATGTCGCGGGACGGCGACACGCCGTCCGCGGGACGAGTCGAGATACCAGTGGACATCACCGAGGTGCAGCAACAGGATCCTCGCGCGGCTAGACGCTGGCGCCAGAGCACGCGCGAGGCGTTCCAGCGAGCGCTCGGCGCGGGGCTCGTGGTGCGAGGCTTCGTCGTGGACGCCTGCGCCAGGCGAGGCTACTATCTGCTCGCCAGATAGCGCCAGGCGCCGAGTCCATGCAGCACGCCCCACCGCCGCAGCTTCGATGATCTGCCGCATCGCGCTCCGCGAGATTCGCCTCGCGCTCCGAGAGCCGTTTCGCATCTCCTCCGGCACCGTCTCCGAGCGGCGCATTCTGCTCCTGGAGCTCACGGACGAGGAGGGCGCCACCGTCTGGGCGGAATGCGTCGCCGGAGAGTACCCGAACTACAGCCCCGAAACGGTAGACACGGCGTGGTGGGCCATCCGCGAGTGGCTCGCGCCCAGATTGCTGGGCCGGCGCATCGAGGACCCCAGCGCTGTGCACGCGCTACTCGACCGCGATCTGCGCGGGCACGACATGGCCAAGGCGGCGCTGGAGATGGGCGCGTGGGCGTTGGACGCCGTGAAGCAGGGAATGCCGCTGGCCGCTCGGCTTGGCGGCACGCGCGAGCGCATTCCGACGGGCATATCGCTCGGCATCCAGCCCACGCCCGAGGCGCTGGTGCAGCGCGCGCGCGCCGCGGTGGCGCAGGGCTACGGCAAGATCAAGCTCAAGATTCAACCCGGACAGGATATCGACTACGTCCGCGCGGTGCGCGAAGCGCTCGGCGCTGAGGCACAGCTGATGTGCGACGCCAATTCCGCGTACGCGCTGGCCGATGCCGACCACCTCGCGCAACTGGACGCGCTCGACCTCGTGATGCTGGAGCAGCCGCTAGGGCGTGATGATCTGGTGCGGCACGCCGCGCTGCAGCGCCAGCTCCGGACTCCCATCTGCCTGGATGAATCCATCACCAGCATCGACCGGGCGGAGGACATGATCACCCTCGGCGCGGGTCGCATCGTGAACATCAAGCCAGGCCGCGTGGGCGGTTTCGGACCGGCGAAGCAGATCCACGATCTCTGCCAGCGACATGGTATCCCGGTGTGGTGTGGCGGCATGCTCGAGAGCGGCATCGGGCGCGCCTACAACGTGGCGCTCGCGTCGCTGCCCAACTTCACGCTGCCCGGCGATGTGAGTCCCAGCGCGCGGTACTGGGAGCGCGACATCGTGACGCCGGAATGGACGATGGATGCACAGGGGATGGTACGGGTCCCGCGCGAGCGGCCGGGCCTGGGCGTGGAGGTGGACGCCGGTCGCGTGGAAGAACTCACCGTCCGTCGTGAGGTGCTGGACCCGCGCGCCACGGCGGCGCCGTGACCGTTGCCGCGCTCGCGCGCGTGGACGCACTCTTCCCGGGCGAGCTGCGTCAACGCCTGATCAGCCTGCGGCGGTCGATTCACGCCGAGCCCGAGCTCGCGTTCGAGGAGCAGCGCACCGCCGAGAAGCTGGAGCACGCCCTCCGCGAGCTTGGCGTCGCGGTGGTGGACCGCGTTGCGGGAACCGGCGTGGTGGCGCGCGTGCGCGGACGGGATCGCACCGCGCCGGTCGTCGCCGTGCGCGCCGATATCGATGCCCTGCCGGTGCAGGAGGACACGGGGCTTCCATTCGCCTCGCGCACGAAGGGCGTGATGCACGCCTGTGGGCACGATGTGCATGCGACGTGGGCGGTCGGGGCGGCGGCGCTGCTCGCGCGGCAGTCCGCCGCCGGCGACGTGCTCGTGGTGCTGCAGCCCGCGGAGGAAACGGGTCGTGGAGCCCTGGCGATCCTCGCCACCGGCGTCCTGGACGACGTGCATGCCATCTTCGGCGGCCACGTGGATCGGCGCTTCGAGGTGGGGCAGGTGGTCGCCGCCGAGGGACCGCTGGCCGCGTCCGCGGACACGTTTCAGATCGAGCTCGCAGGTCAGGGAGCGCACGCCGCGCGGCCGCACGAGGCCGCCGATCCGATCGTGGGGCTGGCGGCGCTCGTCACCGCACTGCAAACGATCGTGTCGCGGCGCCTCGATCCCGCGGTGCCTGGGGTCGTGACCGTCGCCACGGTGCAGGCGGGAACGGCCGCGAACGTGATCCCGGCCAGCGCGCTGCTCACCGGCACCGTGCGTGCAGTGGAGCCGAGGTCACGACAACTGATGCTCGACGAGGTGCGGCGCATCGCGGAGTCGGTGGCGAGTGCCCATCGGCTGACGGCGCGGGTGGCGCTCGATGCGGGCACACCGCCGATCGTCAATCCGCCCCGAGCCGCTGCGTGGGCTCGCGAGGCCGCGCGCACGCTGCTCGGCGAGGCAAACGTGGTTCCGCTTGGGTTTGTCAACCTGGCAGGCGAGGATTTCGCCCATTACATGGAGCGCTTTCCGGGTTGCTTTCTTCGCATCGGCGCGCGCGAGGCCGGTGGAGCGATGATACCGGCGCACGCGCCCAGCTTCCACGCGGCCGAAGGGAGCATCTTTGTCGGCGCGGCAGTGCTCGCCGAGAGCGCCCGCGTCGCCTCGGCTGCGCTGGTAGCCGGGAACTGAAGCCCGCGTGCGCCCTTTCGTGTTGCACGTGTGCTCGCCACCTCTTGCGCAAACGTCAATGCGTGGGCCGTCGCTGTCCGGGTCTGCCCTTACGATCGTGCTGGTGCTGACGGCCGGGTGCCGCGATGCGATCGCGCCCTCCGACGGGCCAGCGGCGCGCATTGCGGCGCTCTCGTCCACTGCGGCCGCCGCGGTGGTCGGCAGCACACCAACGGACCCGCTGGTGGTGCGAGTGAGCGACGCGTCCGATCGCCCGGTGCGGGGGGCGCAGGTGACGTTCTCGGTGGTCGCCGGAAACGGCGCGGTGTCACCGGCCGTAGCGACTACCGGGGGCGACGGGCGCGCCGCCACGCGATTGACGCTCGGCACGAGGGCGGGGGCGAACGTGGTGAGCGCTCACGTCGCCACCACCGTACAGCCGGCACCCCGGCATGCGGTGTTCACGTACATGGGAGTGGCATCGGCCGCCACCGCGGTTCAGCTGTCGCCGCGGCCGCTGCGCTTTCCGGTGGGCACCGATTCGCTCCGCCTCACGGCGACGGCACGCGATAGCTTCGGCAACCCCACCGCCGACGTGGTGGTGCTGGCCTCACGCGACCCCACGCTGCTCGCCATCGATGAGAGCGGCGTGGCCCGCGTGCAACGGCGCGGTGGGACGGCGTACGTGGTCGCGACGTCCGCGGCGCACGCGGACAGCACCCTCGCGATCGTGCTCGCGCCGGGCGATCCTCCCTGTACCGATGTCGCTCTCGGCCGCCGCCTGGCGCTGGGCGAGGTGGTGACGGACATCGAGTCCGCGGGGGATTGCGTGACTGCCGGTGATGCCGACGCGGAGTATGCGCTCATCCCGTACTTCGCCTCCGTCGTTCCGGGTGCGACGATGCAGATCCGCATCCGCGGGGAGGGGCTCGCACCGGTGGCGTCCGGTGCGATGGCAGAGCGGATGGTCCCGCGCGGCTACACGCGGGCCGCTGCCGAGCCGCTGGCCATACGCTTCGAGCGCGCGCTGCGAGCGCGCGAGGCACGCGAGGTGCGCGGCCGGGCCGCGGGCGCCCGCGCCTGGTACGACGCCATGCGCGCTTCACCCCCCGGCGGCGGGCTGTCCTATCAGCGCGCTCCCGGCACCGCCCGCGGCGTGCCCAGGCTGGCGGTGGGCTCACTGCTGGCGCTCAACACCAATGCCAGCGAGGGATGCACCGACCCGGTGCTGCATGAGGGCCGCATCGTCGCGATCACCAACCGGGCCATTGTCGTCGCGGATACCGCGAACCCGGCGGGCGGGTTCACCGATGCGGAGTATCAGAGCATCGGCACGACCTTCGACACGCTGGTCGATGCGGTGGACGTCGGCGCGTTCGGCACACCCTCCGACATCGACGCCAACGGCCGGGTGATCATGTTCTTCACGCGGGCCGTGAACGCGCTCACGCCGCGCAACGCGTCCTCGGTGATCCTGGGGTTCTTCTACTCGCGCGACCTGCTGCCGCGTGCCGCCGCGGCCGGTGCGTGTGCAGGAAGCAATGCCGCCGAGATGTTCTATCTGTTGGTACCGGATCCGACCGGGGCGGTCTCCGACGTCCGGGCGAAGTCGCTGGTGCAGGCGGTGACGAACGGCACCGTCGCCCACGAGTATCAGCATCTCATCAACGCGTCGCGCCGGCTGTACGTGAATCACGCGGCCGAGGTGGACGAGGAGGCCTGGCTGAACGAGGGGTTGAGCCACATCGCCGAGGAGCTGGTGTTCTATCGGGCCGCGGGACTGCAGCCTCGCGAGAACCTGGACGGCGCCGTCCTCGATGGCGGCAGTGTCCAACGGGCGTTCGACACCTACATGCGCAACAACGCGGGTCGCTACCGCACGTATCTCCGCGCCACGGCGTCGCAGGGGCCCATTGGCATCACCGGCGGAGACGACGACCTCGAGACCCGCGGCGCGGTGTGGTCCTTCCTGCGATACGCGGCGGACCGCGCCGGCAGCACGGACGGCACCTTCTGGTTCCGGCTGGTGAACTCGCAGACCACGGGGCTCGCCAACCTGCAGCGGGTGCTGGGCGAGGATCCGCTGCCGCTCATGCGCGCGTGGGCGGTCTCCACTTACACGGATGACGTGATTGCCGGCGGCGACGCGCGCTTCTCGCAGGCCAGCTGGAACTTTCGAGCGCTCTTTCCGGCGCTCGGCGTCAGCTTCCCGCCGGACGACCCGGCCTTCGAGCGCGTGCTCGCCGACAGGACGACGAGTACGGTCACGCTCAACGGCGGCAGTGTGGCGTACTTTCGCTTCCGGGTGCGCGCCGGCGAGGAAGCCCTGCTGGGGATCAGCGCCGGCTCACAGCCGGCGCCGGCCACGATCCAGACCGCGCTCGTGCGAATTCACTGATGCGCCGTGCGGGTCGCGCCGCGCGCCGAACTTCCCGGCCGCGCCACCGGGCGTAATTTCCGAAGGCTACGCTTTCGTAGGTCTTCATCGCCAGCAGCCCACGATGCCCTTGCCTGACCCGATGTGGACCCCGTCGCCCGCGCAGATCGCGCGAGCGAAGATGACTGCACTCCTCGAGACGGTGGGCGCGCGCGGCCTGGCGGCGGTGCACGACTACGAATCCCTGCGCGCGTGGTCGGTGCGCCAGCCGGAGGCATTCTGGCCTCTGGTGTGGGAGCTCACCGGCGTGGTGGCGGAGCCCCGCGACGATGGCACGCCGTGGGAGCGGGTGCTGGTGGGCGCCGGCCGCATGGCACCGCCCGATCCGCTGCTCGGCCCGCGCTGGTTCGAGGGCGCCCGCCTCAATTTCGCCGAGAACCTCCTTCGGGTTCAGGATGATCGGGAGGCGCTCGTCTTCTGGAGCGAATGCGGAGCGGGCCGCCGCATCACCTTCGCGCAGTTGCGTGATGAAGTGGCGCGGGCGGCGGTGGCGCTCCGGGCGCACGGCATTCAGGTCGGTGATCGTGTGGCGGCGTTCATGCCGAACCTCCCCGAGACGGTGATCGCGATGCTCGCGACGGCGAGCGTCGGGGCCATCTGGTCATCGTGCTCTCCGGACTTCGGGGCCGCTGGCGTGTTGGATCGCTTCGGCCAGATCCAGCCTCGGGTGCTCGTCTGCGCTGACGGTTATCGCTACGCCGGGAAGGAGCTGGAGTGCCTGGACCGCGTGCGCGAGATCGTGAGGCACATCCCGAGCATCGAGCGGGTGGTCGTCGTGGGGTATCTGCGCGAGGAAGCGGACGTGAGCAGGGTGCCGAAAGCCGTCAGCTGGACACGGTTCACGGAACGCTCTGCGGAGAGTGCCGGGTCTCTGGCCGCCGATTCCGAGCCGCGGTACGTCCGGCTTCCCTTCGATCATCCGCTCTACATCATGTACTCGTCGGGCACCACTGGCCTGCCGAAGTGCATGGTGCACGGCGCCGGCGGCACGCTGCTGCAGCACCTGAAGGAACACGTCTTTCACGGCGATCTCGGACCGGGCGACCGGATCTTCTACTTCACCACCTGTGGGTGGATGATGTGGAACTGGCTCGTGAGCGCGCTGGCGGTGGGCGCGACCGTGGTGCTGTACGACGGGGCGCCGCTGTTCGCGGACCGGCCGATGCTGTGGGACCTGGCGTCCGCGGAGCGCCTCACGGTGTTCGGGACGAGCGCGAAGTGGCTGGCGCTCGCCGAGAAGGCGGGCCAGCGGCCAATCGCGACGCACGATCTCTCGGCACTCCGTGCCATACTGTCGACGGGCAGTCCGCTGGCGGCGCACAGCTTCGACTACGTCTACCGGGACGTGAAGGCCGACGTACGGCTGAGCAGCATCAGCGGCGGCACGGATCTCATCTCGTGCTTCGCGCTGGGCAATCCCATCGGTCCGGTGTGGCGCGGGGAGATCCAGGCACGCGGCCTCGGAATGGATGTGCGCATCTTCGACGAGGAGGGACACGAGCTGGTGGGGCGCCCGGGAGAGCTGGTGTGCACCTCGCCTTTTCCGAGCATGCCCGTGGGCTTCTGGAACGACCCGACTGGCGAGAAGTACCGGGCTGCGTACTTCGACGTGTTCCCGAACAGCTGGCGGCACGGGGACTGGGCCGAGCTGACGGCGCACGATGGTCTGATCATCTACGGGCGAAGCGATGCGACGCTGAATCCGGGGGGCGTCCGCATCGGGACCGCGGAGATCTACCGGCAGGTGGAGCAGCTGCCGGAAGTGGTCGAGAGCCTCGTGGTGGCGCAGGAGCTGGGCGTGACGAAGCGCGGCGTGCCGGGCGCGGACGTGCGCATCGTGCTGTTCGTGCGGCTGGCGGCAGGCCACATGCTCACGGACGAGCTGCGCGAGCGTATCCGCGCGCGCATTCGCCAGCACACGAGCCCGCACCACGTGCCGAAGAAGATCGTGCAGGTGGCGGACATCCCGCGGACCATCAGCGGCAAGATCACGGAGCTGGCGGTGCGGGAAGTGATCCACGGCCGGCCCGTGAAGAACGTGGATGCGCTCGCGAATCCCGAGGCGCTGGAGCTCTTCCGCAACCTGCCGGAGCTCGAGCATTGAGCGGCGGCATGGGCGCGCCGCGTGCAGTAGATTAGGATCATGACCCGTGACCGGAGCGCATGATCGCCATGGCCACCGCGACACTGCCCACGCCGCCCGCGACGCACGACATCTTTCCGATCAACGGCACCGACTATGTGGAGCTGTACGTGGGCAACGCGAAGCAGGCCGCCCACTACTATCAGTCGGCGTTCGGCTTTCAGCTCGTCGGCTACCGCGGGCCGGAGACGGGCACGCGCGACCGGGTGAGCTATCTGGTGCAGCAGGACAAGATCCGCCTCGTGCTCACCAGCGCACTCGGGCCCGACAGCGAGATCGCCGAACACGTGCACCGGCACGGCGACGGCGTGCGCGACCTCGCGCTCTGGGTAGAGGACGCACGCGACGCCTTTCGCAAGGCGGTGGAACGGGGAGCCCGGCCCGTGCACGAACCCCGGGTGTTGAAGGATTCCGACGGCGAGATCGTGATCGCGGCGATCCATACGTACGGCGACACCATTCACTCGCTCATCGAGCGGCACAGCTATCGCGGGCTGTTCATGCCCGGCTTCGTGCGCCGATCGTCCCACTACCAGCCGGCCCCCGTGGGGCTGCTGTACGTGGACCACTGCGTCGGAAACGTGGAGCTCGGGAAGATGAACGTCTGGGTGAGCTTCTACGAGAGGGTAATGGGCTTCAAGAACCTTGTCACGTTCGACGACGAGGACATCTCGACGGAATACAGTGCGCTGATGTCGAAGGTGATGGCGAACGGGAACGAGCGCATCAAGTTCCCGATCAACGAGCCCGCCGAGGGGAAGAAGAAGTCGCAGATCGACGAGTATCTGGAGTTCTACCACGGCCCCGGCGTGCAGCACATCGCGGTGGCCACGCACGACATCATCGGCACGGTGAGCGCGCTGCGCGATCGCGGGGTGGAATTCCTGCAGACGCCCACGTCCTACTACCAGCAGCTGCAGGCGCGCGTCGGCACCATCGACGAGCCGCTGGACGTGCTTGAGGAGCTCGGGATCCTGGTGGATCGCGACCCCGACGGCTACCTGCTCCAGATCTTCTCGAGGAACGTGCAGGATCGCCCGACGGTCTTCTTCGAGATCATCCAGCGCAAGGGCGCACGCGGCTTCGGCAAGGGAAACTTCCGCGCCCTGTTCGAGGCCATCGAGCGGGAGCAGGCGGCGCGGGGCAATCTGTAAGGCTGGGTCCAGCATGCCGATCTATCATTCGTTAGGCTCGATTCCGCGCAAGCGCCACATCGCCTTCCGCAAGCCGCAGGGCGGGATCTATGCGGAGGAGCTCATGGGGCACGAGGGGTTCACCGGCACCTCGTCGCTGCTGTACCACGTGCATCCGCCCACGACCGTGCGGTCGGTGAAGCGGCTCCGGGGCCTGACCTACGAGGCCGATCCCGACGCGGGGCTCAGGCACCGGCATTTCCGCACGTCGCGCGTGCAGGCCGGCGGCAGTCCCACCCTCGACCGCATCCCCCTGCTGTTCAACAGCGACGTGGCGATGCTGTACGTGGAGCCGGACGAGCAGGACGCGCACTTCTATCGCAACGCGCAGGGCGACGAGGTGGTGTACGTCGCGAAGGGCCGCGGAGTGCTCGAGTCGGTGTTCGGCGATCTGCCCTTTCACGAGGGCGACTATCTGGTCATCCACCGCGGCATCCTGCACCGCTATCGGCTCGACATGACCGGCGATCATCCCAAGTTTCTGGTGATGGAGAGCCGCGGGCACGTGCGCTGGCCGAAGCGCTACCGCAACGAGTTCGGTCAGCTCAAGGAGGGAGCACCCTACTCGGAGCGCGACATCCGCCGTCCCATGGAGCTCCGGACGCACGACGAGATGGGCGATGCCAGGCTGCTCGTGAAGCAGTACGACGCGCTCAACGAGTTCATCCTGGATCATCACCCCTTCGACGTCGTCGGCTGGGACGGCTACTTCTATCCCTGGGCGTTCAACATCCACGACTTCGAGCCGATCGTTGGGCGCGTGCACCAGCCGCCGCCGGTGCACCAGACGTTCGAGGGCGATGGGTTCGTGATCTGCTCGTTCTGTCCGCGGCCGTACGACTTCGACCCCGAGGCGGTTCCCGCCCCGTACAATCACAGCAACGTGGACTCCGACGAGGTGCTGTACTACGCTTCCAGCGAGTTCATGAGCCGCAAGGGGATCGAGTTCGGGAGCATCACGCACCATCCGGACGGCATTCCGCACGGCCCGCACCCGGGACGCGCCGAAGCCTCCATCGGCACCAGGCGCACCGACGAGCTGGCGGTCATGATGGACAGCTTCCGACCCCTGCATGTGGCGACATCGGCGCTCGCCATCGAGGATCCGGGTTATCAGCAGAGCTGGATCGAGCAACAGCACGCCGGCTTCAATCCGCCCACGACGTGAGCGGACCGAACTCGGGCGCTCATCAAAGCGTCTTGGGGCGCAGCACGCGGTGCGCGCACTGCGGGCCGCCGTTCTTCTTGCAGCTCCCCGGTTCGTGCTCGAAGACGTAGCCGGGCCCGAGAAGCTTCCGGAAGAAACCCTGGATCACTCCGCGATCGAAGTCGCACGGATACGGCGTCCCGGAGACGATCCGGCCCTCGTGCGGCCCCGACTGGCTGTGGGTGATGCCGCCCGCGCCCGCCCCGCGATGGTTCATCGAGAAGGCTGGCGCGAAGGAGCCGAGGACGGCCTCGAAGGTGTCCAGGCCGGGGGGCAGCGGAATGAAGTTCGGGATCTCCGTACCGATCCGGAAGAGCGTGTTCGGCCCCATCTTCTGCTCGATGGTGGTGAGCGCATCGCAGTACTGCCGCAGCGGGTACCACTTCTCGGGCGAGATGTCCTGAATGCCGCGCGAGGCGAGAATCTGCTCGCCGGTTCGGCGGAAGGCTCCCATGGCGGCGAGCAGGGAGAGGATGTTGCCTCCGAGCACGAGCGCGTCAGAGTCGGACTGCGCTGGCGTACGGTCGGCGGCGCCACGAACCACGTTCATGTCCGTCTCGGGTGGAGTGAAGCGGCGAGGCCCATCGTCAGCGATGAGACGACGGGCCTCGCGTTCGTGTCACGCGCCCGGGTGCCCGCGGCGCTCGTGGGAGCGAGCGCTCAGCAGACCGCCGACGCGCGGTCGCGCTGGACCTCGATGCGCCCCGCGCGGCCGGTTGCGCAGAGAATCGAGACGAGGGTTTCGCCGGCATAGTCCAGCCCGACATAGCCGTCGTGCATGGTGACCTCCACCGGCGCGCATTCGTACACGCGGTGCAAGCGCGGCGCCCGCATGGGCTCGAAACCGGCGCGCCGGAGCCGCGCCAGCCAGGTGTCCACCCCCTCGTGGCGTTCGCAGCGCGTCTCCTCGCTGTTGGCGAGAATGTCCTCGATCTCGCGCGCAAAGAACATCTTCATGGCGTTGCGCTCGCGGGTTCCGACGCTGAGCTGCTCGATGAGCCGAAAGGTCTGGCCGAAGTGCCGCCAGCAGTTCGTGAACCGCCGGTCGAAGTCCGGGGTGTGATGATCCGAGTTCGGCTCGCACAAGACGATGCCGACCGGCTGCAACGCGCGGAGCCGGGCGAAGAGCACGTCCCGAGGATCCGTGGCTCCGCGGGCCGGCCTCACGTGGTGTACGGCGAACGCACCGAAGGCGACGAGCGCCCCGGCCGTACGACCCAGCGCATCCCAGTCGCTCTCCTGCAGCTCCTCCACCACGCAGCAGCGCCCGTGAAACTCCAGGTCGAGATCCAGCACCCGGGCGGTCGCTTCCAGCGCGTGCTGCGCCTCGGCCAGGCTCACCGGATCCGGTTCGACGGCGAAAACCGTGAGCTGCTGCGGCAGCGTGCCCCGGCGCGCCAGCTCGTGCAGCATGGCCGTCTCCTGGCGGCCGGTGCCGATGCCGATGTCCAGGAGGGTGACGCGGTCGTATGGGGCCATCAGATCGCACAGCAGGTCGTTCCCCACGCTGCCGGCAACGGATACGGTGGGAAGATGCTGGGCGACGAGACCAAAGAGGGAGATCTGCGAGTCCGCGGCGAAGCGCCGCAGATAGAGATTCATGTCCGCGTGCCGGCTGCCGTCCAGGCGCTTGGCGAGGGCAGCGGCGAAGATGTGCGACTGGAGGTCGGTGGACTCGTGCTGGTCCAGCAGGTCGTCGACGAGGTCGGCGAGCCGTTCGCGCGCGAGCTCCGTGTGGCCCTGCGTGTTCGCGCGCACGATACCGGTGAAGGGGGTGAGGTCGGCGACCGTGGCGTGGCCGTCACGGGTGGCGGGGGTGGGTACCTCGGCGGCGGGTGCTGCAATCGGCTCCATCGTCTGCGGGTGCTCGGGTGGCGGGGGGCGCGACCGCCAGGAGAATTCTGAGAGAGCTCTAATCTCCGGCCGGATCCGTACCGACGGATCGCACACCGAACCGTCGTCGGTACGGCGGGTCTTCGCCGAGTATCGGCCGCGCACCGCGGAACATGAGCACTTACTGCAGCGGTTCGCGGCCGGCGTCCCGCCGCGATGGGCGCGTCTCAGCGTCGCTCGAACGCCGCGATGGCATCGCGGGTGAAGGGGGAGAGCACGAGGGCCCCGCTCATCGCGGCGCGCTCCGCCAGCAGCCGGTCCCAATCCGCCGTGCCCTCCCAGAACACCTGCTTGAGCCGGGCGAGGGCGTCCGGATTGGACCGCGCCAGGCGGCTCGCGAACGACGCGAGTGCACTGTCCAGGGCATTGACACTATCAAAGACCTGCGCATACAGACCGTACTCCTCTCCCCAACGTGCCGACCGCCAGTCGGCGTCGATGGCCATCGCGCTGAACCCTGCGAGGCCGATCCTGCGCTGGATCACCGGTCCGACCACGAACGGCCCGATGCCCACCGCCAACTCGCTCAGCCGCAGGGATGCCGTCTCCACGGCCATGGCGTAGTCGGAGGCCGCGACGAGCCCCACGCCCCCGCCGACCACCTTCCCGTGCACGCGCGCGATGATGAGCCTGGGGCAGCGGATCATCGCCAGGATCACGCGCGCAAAGCCCATGAAGAAGTCCTGTCCCTCGTGCGCGTTGCCGATGGCCTTGAGCTCGTCGAACGACGCGCCGGCGCAGAACGGCCCCTCGCCGCTGCGAAGCACCAGGAGGTGCACGTCGTCGCGATGGCCGAGGGCCGTGATCTCGTCCGCGAGCCGGCGAAGCAGCACGGCGGGCAGGGAATTCCCTTTGGGGTGTGAGAAGCGCACGGTCGCGACGTGCTCCGCCACCTGCACGTGGAGGTCGCCTGAGGGAGTGGGCATGTGGGCAGGGGTTCGGGAA
Source organism: Gemmatimonadaceae bacterium (assembly GCA_035273185.1). GTDB lineage: Bacteria > Gemmatimonadota > Gemmatimonadetes > Gemmatimonadales > Gemmatimonadaceae > AG2. Next base: position 3,901 of record DATEPM010000113.1, on the reverse strand, counting down.
GCGGGGTGAGGAGGCAGTCGCCGGGGAAATCTATGAATTCCCGGTGTATACTTCCGTACCATGACCCAGCCCATGCAGCCCACGGACGATCCGGTCCGGCTCGCCGAATTCGAGGCTCGCATCGCGCGCGGCGAGTCCATCGAGCCCAAAGACTGGATGCCCGAGCGCTACCGGAAGCAGCTCGTGCGGATGATGTCACAGCATGCGCACTCCGAGGTGGTCGGCATGCTGCCGGAGGGCAACTGGATCACGCGCGCCCCGAGCCTTCGCCGCAAGTTGGCGCTGCTGGCCAAGGTGCAGGACGAGGCGGGGCACGGCCTGTACATCTATTGCGGCACCGAGACGCTCGGGGTCGATCGGCAGACGCTCACCGACCAGCTGCTGGCCGGGACGGCCAAGTACTCGAGCATCTTCAATTACCCGACGCTCACCTGGGCCGACATGGGCACCATCGGCTGGCTGGTGGACGGCGCCGCGATCGTCAACCAGACGATGCTCGCCAAGGCGTCCTACGGCCCGTACGCACGCGCGATGGTGCGCATCTGTAAGGAAGAGAACTTCCACAAGCGCCAGGGTTACGAGATCATGGCGACGCTGGCCGGCGGCACGCCGGAGCAGCGCGCGATGGCCCAGGACGCGCTGAACCGCTGGTGGTGGCCCTCGCTCATGATGTTCGGGCCGCACGACAGCCAGTCGTCCAACAGCGATGAACTCATGCGCTGGGGCGTGAAGCGGAAGAGCAACGACGAGCTGCGCCAGCGGTTCGTCAATCTCACGGTGGTGCAGGCGCGGGCGATCGGGCTCGAGATCCCCGACCCGGCGCTCCACTTCGATGAGCAGACGCAGAACTGGATCACCGGCGCCATCGACTGGGAGGAGTTCTGGCGCGTGGTGAAGGGCAACGGCCCGTGCAACCGCGAGCGCCTGGCCGCCCGGCGCGAGGCGCACGAATCGGGGGCATGGGTCCGCGCTGCCGCGGAGGCGTACGCGGCGAAGCACGTGCCGGCGGCCACCGTTCAGGCGGCCTGAAGCCCCGCTCCGCGACCGCGATGACCGACGAGCGGACCGCCGATCGCGAAGGGAGCCCGGCGCCCACCCCTCCGGCCGACACCCAGTGGCCCCTCTGGGAGGTCTTCCTGCAGCCGCCGAACGGAGCGCCGCACGAGCATGCAGGCAGCGTGCACGCAGTGGACGCGGAGAGTGCGCTCCAGCACGCGCGTGACGTGTACGCCAGGCGTGGCGAGGCGGTGAGCATCTGGGTGGTTCCCTTCCGCGCGATCACCGCCTCGACTCCCGAAGACATGGGGCCCTTCTTCGATCCCGGAAACGACAAGCCCTATCGCCATCCGCAGTTCTACCGCGTTCCCCGCGGGGTACGCGTCTTCTGATGCCAGGCGGAGCCGCGATGACGTCGAGCCTCGACCATACCACGCGCGCCGCATACGTCGAGTATCTCCTGCGGCTGGGAGACGACCGGCTCGTGCTCGGCCACCGGTTGTCGCAGTGGTGCGGCCACGCGCCAATTCTCGAGGAGGACATCGCCCTCGCGAACGTGGCGCTGGACCTCATCGGCCAGGCGACACTGCTGCTCGGGCGCGCGGGGGCGGTGGAGGGCGCCGGCCGGGACGCCGATGCGCTGGCGTACTTTCGCGAAGCGGTGGATTATCGGAACGCACTCATCACCGAGCTGCCGAAAGGCGACTTCGCGCTCACGATGCTGCGGCAGCTGCTGTTCAGCACGTACGCGCTGCAGCAGTGGACCGCGCTGCAACAGAGCGCGGATGCCGATCTCGCCGGCATCGCGGCCAAGGCGATCAAGGAGACCAGATACCACGTCCGCACCAGCGCCAGCTGGACGATCATGTTGGGCGACGGCACCGACGAGAGCCATCGCCGGGCGCAGCGCGCGCTGGACGATCTCTGGCGCTACACGGGCGAGCTGTTTCTGTCGGACGACGTGGATCGCGTGGTGAGCGCGGCGGGGCTTGGCGCGCCCGCGTCCGCCTTCGAGAGCGTCTGGCGCGCGCAGGTAGAGGATGTGCTCGCGCGCGCCACGCTCCGCGTGCCGGATGCGGCATGGATGCAGCGGGGCGGTCGGCAGGGGCGACACACGGAGCACCTCGGGCACATGCTGGCCGAGATGCAGATCGTGGCCCGCTCCTTTCCGGGGGCATCGTGGTGATCCGCGCTTTGCCGCCGCGCCGGGAGCTCCTCGCCATCCTCGAGACGGTGAAGGATCCGGAGGTGCCGGTGCTGAATGTCGTGGAGCTGGGCATCGTGCGCGACGTCCGGTCGTCGGATGACGGCGTCACGGTGGTGGTGACCCCCACCTATTCCGGGTGCCCCGCCATGCACACCATCGAAGCGGACATCGTTGCCGCGCTGCGGGCGCGCGGCATCGAGCACGTTCGGATGCAGACGGTGTACGCTCCCGCGTGGACGACGGACTGGCTGAGTGCCGGGGCGAAGGAGAAGCTTCGGGCGTACGGCATCGCGCCGCCGGGATCCGCGCCTGACGACGAACTCGTCGCCCTCACCCGCCGGACGCCAAGCCCGCCCTGCCCGTACTGCGGGTCGGTGCGCACGCAGCTCCGGAGCGAGTTCGGAAGCACCGCCTGCAAGTCGATCTGCTATTGCAGCGACTGCCGGCAGCCCTTCGAGGCGTTCAAGCCGCTGTAGCCGTCAGCGCTGCAGGATCACCAGCCACTTTCCGCTCTGCCAGAACGCCTCCGGGTCGCGAATGCGGAGCGGCCCGCGAAAGCTGCCGTCCGGCGCCAGCGGCATCTCCAGCGCGGCCGCGCTCTGGCTGGAGATGATCTGATACGTCCGCGCGGAGTCGAGCCTGATCACCCGGTCACGCATGCGTGCGATGGTGAAGCGGCTCGCGTCCTCGATGTCCAGCGGCTGCAGCACCTTGCCCCAGCCCGTCACCGGCATGCCGCCCACCTCGCGCACGACGTGCCAGTCCAGGAGCTGCCGGCGGGTGCCCACGATGAAATAGACCGTGCTGTCGCGCGCGGCGCGGTCGGCGAGCGCGGACGACAGGCGCACGTTTTCCGCGTGCAGATCGCGCGCATAGCTCGTCAGCGAATCCACCTGCTGCTGCAGCTCGTCGATGCGCGTGCGCAGGTCATGCACGAGCAGGCGCACGCTCGCCAGCGCGAAACGGCTCGAGTCCGCGGTGGAATCGGCGGCGAGCGCCCGTTCGGCGCTCGCGCGAACGCTCTCGCGCAACGCCTCCAGCTCGCGGCTGCGCCGTTCCGCATCGCTCTCCAGCTTTGCCAGGCGCAGCCGGGCCGCGCGGGATTCCTCCAGAATGCGCGCGCGCTCCGACTCCATCGATGAGAGGGGATCCTGCCGCGGATCGAGTGCACCCGCCTCGCGCTCCAGATTGTGGATGCGGTGAAACTCGCCCTGCAGCTGCAGCATGAACTCGTCGAAGCTGTGCACCTCCCGGACGAGGAGGTCCTTCTCCGCGCTCTGCCGCTCGGTGAGCGCACGGGCGGACCGGAGGGAGTCGGCCAGCAGGAGACTGCGCTGGCGCAGCTCCCCGACATCTCCCGCGGACTGCTCGTTTACCCGGGTGCCGCCGCACGTCCCCGCCGTGGCCACCACGGCCAGCAGCGCGATGGCGGCGGCCGTCATCGGCGCGGCCGCCCTCACGGACCTAGAAGATCGGCGGAAGCGCACTCGACCCCCCAGCCCATGCGGAGCGCAGCCGGCGCGCCTCGTCCTGCTGCGCGGGCGAGCCGAGCAGCAGCACCCAGGCCAGGTCCTCGCGCACCTGACGATCGACGCAGCCCAAGTCGCCGCCGATGCACGCGCCGGCGCGCGCGAGATACAGCGGCGCGAGCATGAAGCTGCCGGGCCTGGCGCGCTCGATCGCGCCGGAGGTGGTCGC
>DATEPM010000112.1:0-29774 GCA_035273185.1 Gemmatimonadaceae bacterium | reverse complement strand
GCGGCAGGTGGACGCGCGCGCGCTCGAACAGCTGCTCCTGAGTGCGCAAGCGCGCCAGATCGTCTGCACTCGGGGTGCGCGCTGTCCCCACAGCTTCGGGCGCCGCCCCGCTAGCGAAAGTCATCGAGCCAGCCTAGGCCTGCCACAGTACTCGCGAGCGGCCGGTATTCGCAACCGATCCAGCCTGCGTAGCCGCGCTGCTCGATGCGCCGTAGCAGAAAAGGGTAGGCAATTTCGCCCGTTCCGGGCGTGTGCCAGGGTGCGGCCCGAGCGCAGCCCCAGCATCAGCTCGATCTCGTGGCGCAACCGGTCGGCACCCGGCCGGTCGGCCTTGTTCACCACGAAGAGGTCCGCGATCTCCATGAGCCCGGCCTTGAGCGTCTGGATGGCATCACCGGATTCGGGGACGAGCACCACGAGGCTCGTATCTGCCGTGCGCGCGATATCCAGCTCGGTCTGCCCCACGCCCACGGTTTCTATCAGAATACGATCAAAGCCGAAGGCGTCGAGCACGTCCGCCACGTCACGGGTGGCGGCCGCGAGGCCGCCGAGCGAGCCGCGAGTGGCCATCGAGCGGATGAACACTCCGGGATCGAGCGCCACCGCCTCCATGCGGATCCGGTCGCCCAGGAGGGCACCGCCGGTGAACGGCGAGGTCGGGTCCACCGCGATGACGCCGACGGTGAGGCCCGCCTCGCGCATGCTCCGCACGAACCCGCTGGTCAGGGTGCTCTTTCCCGCTCCGGGGGGACCCGTGATCCCGAGCCGCCGCGCGTGCCCGAGACGCGGATGCAGCGCCGCCAGCAGGTGCTCGAAACCGCTGCGTTGATTCTCGACGATGCTCACCGCGCGCGCGAGTGCCGCCTTCTGGCCGGCGGCGAAATCCGCCAGCAGGTGCTTGCCGGCGGCGTCGGCGCGAATCGTCATACGCGTGGCGCGCCGCCGGCCGGCGCGTTGACCTGGACCGGGGGTGCGGGCTCGTCGTGCTCGTCGTGAATGTCGCCGACGAGCTCCTCCAGCAGATCCTCGAGGGTAACCAGCCCCAGGGTGTGGCCTCCCGACCCGACATCGCGCACGATGGCCAGGTGCCGGCGGTCGCGGAGCATCTCCATGAGCAGTGCGTTGCAGGGAGCATCGGGGCTCGTATGCGCCACCGGCCGGAGCGGCGGCATCTGCTCGCCCCGGGTCTTCAGCACGTCGAACGCGTGCAGCATTCCGATCACGTTGTCCAGCGATCCCCGATAGATGGGGACGCGGCTGTAGGCCGACTGGGCGATGCGGCGGGCGAGGCTTCGTGGCTCCGTGGAGGCGTCGAGCGCAAAAACGTCGGCCCGCGGGGTCATCACGTCGCGCACGACTTTCTCCCCGAATTCGAACACGCCATTGATGATCGCAATTTCGTCGTGCTCGCCCACGCCTTCCAGCTCGCCCTCGCGCAACAGCTCGTGTATGGCGTCGCGCTCTGCATCGGCTGGTGCAGTCGCGGCGCCCGGTTCGCGACGGTCCACCACCAGGCGGCCGAGCGAGGCGAAGGGGGCCGCCGCGATCTCCGCGACGCGCAGCACGGGCAGGGTGAGCGGCACGAGCGGAGCTGCCCACACGCGCGCGACGGCGCGTGGCACGATCTGACCCAACGCGATGACCAGCACCGCGTACGCGGCGATCGCGACCGCCAGCGCCGCGCCGTCGTGCGCGAGGCCCAGCAGCACGCCCGAGAGCACGAGCACGAGTGCGACCCCAGCCGCCGCCGCCGCAAGCAGGCGCTGCGGCCGTTCGAGGTACGCCAGCGCCGTCGCTGCGCCCCGCAGGCGCTGCTCGGCCCAGTGGCGCAGCCAGATGCGGCTCACGGAGCGCACCGCCATGCCGCCGGCCGTGAGCCACGCCACCAGGACGAGCGCGACGATCAGCAGATACTCTCGGGTGAGCATCGTCATCACGAGGACTTCGATGCTGCGGGCATCAGCCGCTCGAAATACACGCGTTCGACGCGGCGGCGGCGGACGCGCTCCACCACGATGCGGAACCCGCCGCGCACGAGCGCTTCCCCCGCGCGCGGCACCCGGCCGAACAGGGCGTAGACCAATCCTCCGACCGTGGTCACGTCCTCGACGCCGAAGTCGATGTCGAGCAGCTCCGAGATCTCGTCGAGCGACACGCGGCCGGCCACCCAGAACCTGCTGTCTCCCTCGCGCTCGATCTCCACTGGCTCCACGTCGTACTCATCGTGGATCTCGCCGACGATCTCCTCCAGCACGTCCTCGATGGTCACCAGTCCCGCCGTGCCGCCGTACTCGTCGCTCACGATGGCGAGATGCGTGTGCCCCGCCCTGAAGTCTCGCAGCTGCGCGTCGATGGTCTTGGAGGTGGGAATGAAAACCGGAGGGCGGCGCAGTGATGCCCACCCGCCGTCCGGCTCTTCGTCGGCGATCACGGCGCCCAGCAGGTCCTTCGCGTACACGATGCCCACGACGTCATCGAGGGTACCCTTGTAAACTGGAAAGCGCGCGAGCTCGGAGCTGCGCACCCGATCCACGACCTCCGACCAGGGGGTGCCGAGCTCGATACCGACGATATCCACGCGGGGCACCATGACGTCCCGGACGTCGGTATCGCCGAGCGAGAACACGCCGTTGATCAGCGCCTCCTCCCCGCCGGACACGTCGGCCTCCGCCGCCACCACCTCATGGAAGCGCTCCGCGCTCGTCTCGCGCTCCTCCTCCTGCGCGTCGGCTGCGGGCAGCAGCCGGCGGAGCGCGCCCTCCAACGCCACGCCGAGAGCCGTTGCCGGGCCGAGTACGGCCGTGGCCGCGCGCGCGTACGGCTGCAGCCGCCGGCGCACCTGTTCGCCGTGGCGATAGCCGAACGTGCGCGCCGCCCCCTCGATGAGCGCGACCAGCACCACGGCACCGCCGCAGGCAACGAGCATGCGAATCGCGGCCGGTCGCGCGGAGAGCGCGGTGCCATGCGCGAGCAGCGCGCCCGCGGTGAGGTACGCAATCACGCGCGTGGTCGCCATCGCCCGATGCAGGCGCTCGCGCTCGTGAATGGCGCCGCCCGGCCGCGCCGCCGGCGCGCCGGTGGGATCGAGGGAACGGAGCGCGCCATCGATCATCGAGCCGAGCATGGCGACCGCAACCACGGCGAGCGCCAGCAGCAGCGCGGGCCAGCTCATCGAGACGGGCGGGAACGAGGGCCGGTCCGGCGCCGCGCCGGCAGCCGCAGCGCCCGGCGCAGGAGCTGCTCCTGCCGCTGCCACATGGGCGACGTCGTCCGGCGTGCACTGCCAGGATGATCGTAGCCGAGCACGTGGAGCACCCCGTGAACCACGAGCCGCGCGAGCTCCTCCCGATATGGAACGCCATGCATGGAGGCGTTGCGGCGCGCGACCTCTGGGGCAACATAGATGTCCCCGAGCACGGGATCGGCGGCGTGCGCGCGTGCGAACCCGAAGGCGATCACGTCGGTGGCACCTCGCCGCCCGAGGTGGCGGCGATTCAGCGAGGCGATCCGGCCGCTCGTCACGAACGTGATCGACAGCAGGGCGTCGTGGACGCCTTCGGCCCGCAGCACGGCGCGCACGATCTCGCTCACGCCCGCGCGCGCGAGCGGAATACGGACGCCCTCGAGCGCCGTATCGACGTGGACGGTCATACCGACGCGAATTCCGAGGTCACCCCGCCGCTCGCTGCCGGGTAGTCGATGCGATTGTGGTACATTCCCGTCAGCACGCGCGCGAACTGGTCCTTGACGATGTCGAGCTGTCTGAGCGTGAGCGGGGCGTCGCGCAACTGCCCCTGCTCGATGCGCTGCCGGACGATGTGATCCACCACCTCGCGAATCTTCTCCGGCGTGGGATCGGCGAGCACGCGCGTGGCGGCCTCCACGCCGTCGGCCAGCATCACCACCGCCGTTTCGGCGCTCTGCGGCAGCGGCCCCGGATAGGTGTACTCCTGCGGATTCGGCGCGGAGCCGCCGCGTTCCCGCGCCTTCTCGTAGAAGTAGCTGATGGCGCCCGTGCCGTGGTGCTCCGTGATGAATGCGCGCAACGCGCGCGGCAGTTTGTGCTCCTCGGCAAGCTGGAGTCCCTCGCGCACGTGATTGCGGATGATCTGTGCGCTGGTCCCCGGCTTCAGCTTGTCGTGCGGGTTGCGGCCGCGCGGCTGGTTCTCGACGAAGTACTGCGGCCGGGCGATCTTGCCGATGTCATGGTAGTACGCGCCGACCCGGGCGAGCAGCGCGTTGGCCCCGATGGCGCGCGCGGCCGCCTCGGCCAGGTTCGCGATGGCGATCGTGTGCGCATACGTGCCCGGCGCCTCGAGACTCAGGCGCTGCATCAGCGGTCGATTGAGGTCGGACCACTCCAGCAGCGTGAGGTCCGTCTCGATCCCCGTGAGCGCCTCGGCCATCGGCAGGATGAGGAGCGCGAGCAGCACGGAAACGAGCGCGTTGAGGGCGCCGAAGCCCGCGGAGCTGAGCACCTCGCCGGTGGGGAGATCGAGCGTGAGGCCAATGGCGACGGCGGTGACGAGATACGCGGCGGCGATGGCGACGATCCAGCGGTATGTCTGGTTGCGGCGGCTCACTGCCCGGACGCTGAACGCGGCCACCGCGCCGCCGACGAGATTGATGAACAGCCCGTTGGTGCCGCGGAACACCGACTGGCCTCCCACGAGCGTTGCGAGCACCATCGCGGCGATCATGCTGATGCGCTGATCGAACAACGCGCTGAGCACCACGGCGGCCAGCGCGACCGGGACCAGCTCTGGATGAATGGGACGCGTGTGGCCCACGATCGCTCCGCCCGCCAGGACGAGCACCGTGAGGCCGGCAAACATCAGCAGCCAGCGGAAGTTACGATACACCTGCGGCCGGAAGATCAGCAGCGTGAGCCCAAGCAGGGAGAGAATCAGAAAGTTGAACAGGATGGCGCCCGCCACGCGCCGCACGCCGCGCTCGCTCGCCCGGCGGCGGTCCACCTCGTCGTGCAGGGTGCGCAGCTTGTCGTGCTCCTCGCGTCCCACCACCTCGTTCGCACCGACGATCTTCTCCCCCGCGCGCACCTCGTACTTCGCCCGGGGCACCGAACGCCGCATCTCGTCGCGTCGCATCTGCGTCGTGGCGAGATCCGGTACGAGCGTCGGGTGAAAGAACGCGCCCAGCAGCCGGAGGTACAAGCCGTCGCCGACATCGGAGCCGGGGTCGGGGTGGACCAATCGGGCGCGCGCGACGAGCATAGAGAAGTTCGCCAGGCTGTCGGCCGGCACGCGGCGTTCCTCGCCATTACTCCGCAGCGATACGTCGCCGCGCACGTTGTCCAGCGCGCCGCGCGAGGCCACGCCGGCCCCGAGCCAGCGCTCGAACACCCGGTCGACCGCGGTGAGCATGGCGCGCCGGCGCCGTTCGGTCGACAGGTACGCGGCCTCCGCGGCATTCAGCGGTACGCCCTGCCGGGCCGCGGCCTGCTGGATGGCGAGGACGACCGTCCGGGGATCCGCGTTCGCGGCGGCGGCGTTCACCGCCTCGGCGAACGCCGCCAGCTGCCGCCGCGAGGAATCCAGTGCGGCCGGCACGTACGTGAACACCGGCGCGACGGTGGACATCAGGGCGTTCTGCTCCTTCGCCAGGTCGGCATCGGTCTTCGGCACGCTGAAGGCAAAGGGCGCGATAACGTTGTCGCTGGCGACGGATCCCACCTCGTAGATGGGGAAATCCACGGCAGGCGACGCGGGAAAGAGGACGTAGGTGAAGACGGCCAGGGCAACGGCGAGCCCGATCCGAGCACCATGGAAGCGCAGCCGCTGTCCCCGCGAGGGCGGTTCCGCGGCGCTCGCGCGCTCCAGCTGCTCGCGCAGATTCATCGGGCCTGCTGCGCCTCTTCCCGGTCGTAGGCCCGCACGATGTCGCGTACCAGCCGGTGTCGCACCACGTCGGACTCGTCGAAGTAGTGCATTCCGATGCCCTCGATGCCGGGCAGGATGCGCTCGATCTGGATGAGCCCGGACTCCTCGCGCCGCGGCAGATCCACCTGCGTCTTGTCGCCCGTGATCACCATCTTGGAATTCACGCCCAGGCGCGTCAGGAGCATCTTCATCTGCATGGCCGTGGCGTTCTGGGCCTCGTCCACGATGACGAAAGCGTCGGCCAGGGTGCGGCCCCGCATGAACGCCAGGGGGGCGATCTCGATGGTGCGCGTTTCCAGCGCGCGCTGCACGCGCTCGAACGGCATCATCTCGTCCAGGGCATCGTACAGGGGTCGGAGGTACGGATCCACCTTCGCCTGCATGTCGCCGGGCAGAAAGCCCAGGTTCTCGCCGGCTTCCACGGCGGGGCGGGCGAGCACGATGCGCCGCACGCGCTTGCGCGTGAGCGCATCCACCGCGGCGGCCACTGCGAGATACGTCTTGCCCGTGCCGGCGGGCCCGATCCCGACGACGATGTCATTGTCCTGAATCTTGCGCAGGTACTCGCCCTGGCCGCTGGTCTTCGGTTGAATGACCTTGCGGATCCCGGGCAGCGCGATGCGCTGCGCCGTGGCGGTTCCGGTGCCGTTCCCCTGGCCATCGGCGAAGCCGTCGTCGTCCTCGCCGCGATCCACGTCGTCGCTCATCCGCAACACGTCGTCGGGGGTGAGCTCCACGCGCTGTCGCGCCGACTCGATCATCCGGCGGCCGATCTCCAGGGCGCGCTCCACGAAGGTCGCCGGACCGCTGATCGTGAGCGCATCGCCGCGCAACGACACCTTCACACCGCCCAGACGCGAGAGCTCCACCAGGTTGCCATCGTTGACGCCGGCCAGCGTGAGCAGGTCCGCGCCCTCGGTGGACAGTTTCTGCGTGATGCTCTCGTCGCTCACGAAATGACTCCCTCGACGCTGATGTGCAGATCCTCCAGCTCGTCCGCGTTCACCGGGGAGGGCGCGCCCTCGAAGAGCGCACGGGCGGCGGTGGTCTTTGGAAACGCGATCACGTCGCGCAGGGAGCCGGCGTGTGCGAGCAGCATCGTGATCCGATCGAAGCCGAAGGCGATGCCACCGTGCGGCGGCGCGCCCGCGCGCAGCCCCTCCAGCAGGAACCCGAACCGCGCCTGCGCCGTGGCATCGTCGATCCCCAGGAGATCGAAGATCCGGCTTTGCAGCCGCGGATCGGAGATGCGAATGCTCCCGCTGGCGAGCTCCACGCCGTTATATACCGCGTCGTAGGCCTCCGAGCGCGCCCGCGCCGGATCACTATCGAGCAGGGCAAGATCGTCCGGGTGCGGGGCCGTGAACGGGTGATGCTCCGGCATGATGGCCCCCGTGTCGGGGGCAACCGCGAAGAGCGGAAAATCGGTGACCCAGAGGAAGCGATGCTCCCCCTCGCGCACCAGCCCCAGCCGCCGCGCGACATCCTGACGCACGCGATCCAGCGCGGGATTTGTCACGGTGTCCGGGCCGGCGATCAGCAACGCGAGATCGCCCTCGCCGACCCCGAGCCGCTCCGCCATCTCCGGCGTGACGCTCTTCGCCAGCCCTCCCTGCACCGCGCCCGCCACGCGCTTGAAGAAGAGCAGCGCGGCGGCGCCGGCGCTTCGCGCCACCGCCTGCAGCTCGTCCAGTTGCTTGCGCGAGAGCACGGCGCCGCCCGCCACCACGATGGCGCGCACCCGCCCGCCCGCATCGATGGCGGCACGCACGAGCGGAAGCTCCGCGCCGCGAAACAGCGCCGTCGCGTCCCGGAGCTCCAGCTCGAAACGCAGGTCCGGCCGGTCCGTGCCGTACCGCTCGAGTGCGTCCCGGTGGCTCATGCGCGCAAAGGGGCGCGCGATCCCCGTGACCCCGCCCGCCTTCCAGAGCGCAACGAGCAGTCCCTCGCCAAGGTCGAAGATGTCGTCGCGCGTGACGAACGACGCCTCGATGTCGATCTGCGTGAACTCCGGCTGGCGGTCCGCACGCAGATCCTCGTCGCGGAAGCAGCGCGCGATCTGGAAGTAGCGGTCGAAGCCCGCGACCATGAGCAGTTGCTTGTAGAGCTGCGGCGATTGCGGCAGGGCGTAGAATTCGCCCGGATGCACTCGGCTGGGCACCAGATAGTCGCGGGCCCCCTCCGGCGTCGTTTTCGTCAGGATCGGGGTCTCGATCTCCAGAAATCCCTGGTCGCTCAGGTACCCGCGAGCGGCCTGCATCAGGGCGTGGCGCAGCACGATGTTCTCCTGCAGCTCCGGCCGCCGGAGATCCAGATATCGATGCCGCAGCCGCAGCTCCTCGGCGGGAAGGGGCTCGCCCCTGGCGCGCGCAACGGGGATGGCCGGCGGCATCGCTGGCCCGACCACTCGGACCGCGGTGGCGCGAACCTCGACTGCTCCCGTGGCCAGCTCCGGGTTGCGCATCGATTCGGGCCGCGCGACCACCTCTCCCTCCACCAGCACGACCGTTTCGGGGCCGAGCGAGGACGCCTGGTCGACGACCTCCCGCGGTGCAAGACTCGGATCGATCGACACCTGCACCAGGCCGCTGCGGTCGCGCAGGTCGAGAAAGACGAGGTTGCCCAGATCCCGCCGGCGATGGACCCACCCGCCGAGCTTCACCTGGGCGCCGGCATCAGCGAGGCGCAGAGTGCCGCAGAGATGGGTCCGATAAGTTGTCGCGAGTGCTCGAGTTGGCATCAAGAGGGTGACGAGGCGAACCTGAAGTGTAGCGCTCGAGGACCTCGCGTGGTAGATCGCGGCTTGACCGTGCCGCCTGAACGATCTACCCTCAACCGTATGTCTCGCTTGATTTTCGGCCGCACTCCCAGCGCGTCCTCGCGACCGGTGGTGGGGTGATGGACGCCCGCGGCGACAGTCCGGCCCATGTCAATTTGCTGGATCGAACCCCTGCGGAAGCCGCCGCTGAACTACAGCGCTTCTTCGCGGAGTTGGGCGAACCTGCGTATCGTGTCCGGCAGGTCCTCCGCCGGCTGTGGAGTGTGCCCGCCGCCAGCTTCGACGGGATCTCCGAGCTGCCGCTCCGGCTGCGCGAGGTGCTGGCCGCCCGATACGACCTGCCGCGGCTCTCGATCGTCGCACGGCAGCGCTCCACCGACGGGACCGAGAAGTTTCTCTTCAGCCTCGCCGACGGGCAGGCCATCGAGACCGTGGCCATCCCGGAGAACGATCGGCTGACGCTCTGCATCTCATCACAGGCGGGCTGCGCCCTCCGCTGTGCCTTCTGCGCCACCGGCGCCATGGGCTTCCAGCGTAATCTCTCGACGTTCGAGATTGCGGGTCAGGTGCGCGAAATGCGGCTACTGGATCCGCCCCTTCACGTCACCAATGTCGTGTTCATGGGGATGGGCGAGCCGCTGATGAACTGGCGGGCGGTTGATCCCGCGCTCACCATCCTGAACGATCTCAACGGCCTGGGCATCGGCGCCCGGCACATCACGGTCTCCACCGTCGGGGTGCTGCCCGGTATCGTGGCGCTGAGCGAGCGCCCGGAGCAGTTCCGGCTTGCGCTCTCCATCCATGCGCCCAGTGATGCGTTGCGGCGGGAGCTGATGCCGATCAACGTCAAGTACCCGCTTGCGGACGTGATCGCCGCCGCGCGGGCGTTCGATCGTCGTGTGACGTTCGAGTACGTGATGCTTGGCGGCGTCAACGATGGCGTGGAACACGCCATGAATCTGGCCCGCCTCGCGCGCGAGTGCCGCGCCTTCGTGAACCTCATCCCGCTGCACCCGGGCGGAGCCGGCGGGTTCAGACCGACCCCCGCCAGGGGCATCCGGGCGTTCGCGCGCGAGCTGCGGAATGCGGGGGTGGAGGTCGCGATCCGGAAAAGCCGCGGGATGGATATCGCTGCCGCGTGCGGCCAGCTACGGGTAGAACGGCTCGGCCGGCGCTCGCCAGGACGTCCCCAGCACGACGGTGATGTCCAGGTAGCGTGACGAGTCCGGGCGTTCCTCCACGCCAGCACGCCCCATGGCGGAGGCCACGCGCCTGGCCCACTCCGGATGTCCCGAGCGATCCAGAACGACGGTGCTGTCCCGCACGCCGGCGACATTGCCCAGCGCCACGACATCGAACCCGGCATCCCGCAGCTGCAGCATCGCGCGTCTGGCCAGCCCCCGCGTTCGGGTCGCGTTGAGCACCTCGACGCGCACGCGGGTACCCGAGGGCGCGAGGCGCAGCAGCGGGGATCGCTCCGGCGTGCGATGGCGGGCACGCGCGCCGAGCGTCGCCGCCGCTCCGGCCAGCACGATCGCCATCAGCACCGATGTCACCGCGATTCCCGTCCGCATCACCTCACCTCGTTCCAGAGCATCACTGTTTCCAGAAAGAGCGCGTGGCCCTCCCGGAGTGCCCATTCCAGACGCATGCGCACCACCTGGCGAAACACCCCGTTGAAGTCACGCGGCACCAGCGCGGCGAGAAAGGCGCGATCCTGCGCGGCAAAGGGGCGGCCCGGTTCCAGGAAGTCGGCGAGGTACAGCGCACGCCCGGTGCGGCCCCATTGCGCGGAGCCCACCGTGTGGAAGCGGATGGCATCCAGTACCTCCGTACGTCGCTCGCCAGCGGCCTCCAGGCGCGCCGCGGCCGCCGGTCCGTGTAGCATCTCCGCCTCGTACGCCGTGCCTCCGGCCCATTGCCGAAGCTCGTCCGCCGGAGCATCGCGGAGCGCGTCGTGCCAGCAACCGGCATCGACCCAGGCCTGCCGTTCCGCGTCAGGCACGTTCATCTCGAGGGCCCAGTCCTCGAGCAGGCTCACGACGCGCTCGATGTGCCCGCGACGCCACTCCGACACGCGGGCCCACGCCGGGAGCTCCAGGAATGAGCGGCTCACGTCGCGAGGAGCTCGCGCAGCTCCTGGAGCTCGCGCTGCCAGAAGTCGCGTGCCCCGATGGCGGGATGCGGCACGCGCAGATCATCGTCCTGCACCACCTGGTGCTCGAACTGCACGATATCGAGGTCGAGGGTGCGCGGGCCCCAACGCAGCTCCCGGGTCCGGCCACACGCGTGCTCGATCTCCTGGAGCGCGTGCAGCAGCTCGCGCGGCGTGAGCTCCGTTTCCAGCGCCACCATCTGGTTCAGATACGCGTTCTGGCCGGGCGGGCCGATCGGCGCGGTCTCCTCCACCGTGGACACGGCGCGCACACGCGAGCGCGGCAGTGCGGCCAGCCGGGCGCGCGCGGCGGCGAGGAAGCCCTCGCGATCGCCGAGGTTCGAGCCCAACCCGACGAACGCCAGATCGCGCACGGATTCTCAATCGCGGCTGCCGCTGGCGTTCTCACCCTCGCGCGCGATGACGACCTCGGCGTGGGACACGGGACCGGGGAGTGGAACGTGGGGTTTACGCAGCGCCACGCGGACGCGGCGAATGTTGGGGTTCGCCAGAATGCGCTCCGCAATGGCATCACCCGCGTCTTCCAGGAAGCCGATGGGTGTGGCGACGCACGTCTGCACCGCGTCGTACAGTGACCGGTAGTCCACGAGGGCGCCCGGACGGTCGGGCCACACGGTGACGTCCACCTCGAGTGGCTGGGGGATCTCGCGTTCATGCGGCAGCACGCCCACTATCGCGTGAAAGCGCATGCCACGCAGCGTGATCTCTGTCGCGCTGGCGTGCTGCGGTGAGGGTGCAGGCCCCGTCGCGCGCGCCGGCGACCGGTCCCGCGCGTCTCCGCTGCTCACGTGATGCTCGTTATGCGGTGCGTGAGGTCGCTGAGGTACGTGGCGACGCTGCGCAGCTCGTGCGCCGCTCCCTCCAGCTCCCGCAGCGCGGCCGCCTGATCCTTGGCGGACGACGTCACGTCCTCCGCGCCGGCGCGATTCTTTCGCGAGATGTCGGCCACGCGCATCACACGCTCGCGGAGTCGCGCGAACTCCAGCTCCTGATCGCGCGAGGTCACGGCGATCCGCTGCGCTCCGCTGGCCGCCGCCGCCGTCGCCTCGACAATCTGGTCGAGCGCATGCCGGGCGCTCTCCGACAGGGTTTCCACATCGCTCACGATCGTCTGGCCGCGCGCCATCTGCGACGCGACGCGACGCATTTGCTCCTCGAAGCCGAGCACGATGTCGCCGGCCTCGTCCGACGCGCGCGCGCTCTGCTCCGCGAGTTTGCGCACCTCATCGGCCACCACGGCGAAGCCCTGGCCCTGTGCCCCCGCCCGCGCGGCTTCGATGGCGGCATTCAGCGCCAGCAGGTTGGTCTGATCCGCGAGCTCGCGGATGACCGCGATGAACTCCGTGATGCGCTTCGTGGTCCGCACCAGCTGGTCGATCTGGGAGGCGCTTTCCGCGACGAACCCCTTGGCGCTCACGAGGCGTTCGATCGCGGTGCCGATGGTGAAGCGGTGCTCGCTGGCAATCTCGGTGGCGCGCTGGCTGGCGCCGGCCGCGCTGCTTCCATGCTCCACGACCTGCGCCGTGGCCTCGTGCAGGGAATGCGTGGCGTCCAGGCTGCGCCCCAGCTGCTCGCTCTCTTCGACGATCCCGCGGGAGATGTCGGCAATGGTTCGTGCCACCGACTCGCCCCCGCCGCGCAGGGCGCGCGCGGAATCGTTCAGCGTTTCCAGCTGCGTGCTCACGCGGCGCATCGCCTCCAGCAGCGGCGTGCGCAGCTCGTCGATGTGCAGCGTGGTGGCCAGCTGGTTGGCGAAGCGCCGGATCAGCGTCACGTCCTTGAGCGTGTACGCCGCCCGCTTGTGGTGCTCCAGCTCCAGGAGACCCACGCTGCGGTCGCCGAAGCGCAGCGGCAGCACGACGATGCTCCGCACGTCGTCGGGCATCGACTCCAGGCGGGCATCGTGCGGCGCGTCGGTCACGATCACCGCCTCGCCGGTCTCCAGCGCCAGCCGGCGCAACCGGCGGCCCTGGGTGGCTGGCGCCTCCGGTGCGGCCAGAAATCCGCGGCTGGAGCTCCAGACCAGCTCCGGTCCCCCGCCCTGCACGCGGTAGATGCGGAAGTCGCGCCAGTCCACGAGCCGGTGCGCCAACACCTCGATGCGATGAAATGCGTCGGCGAGACTCACGTCGGAGGACACGACCTGCTCCATCGCGAGGATCTTGTTCAGTTCCTCCGCCGCGACGGCCTCCTCGAAGATGCGCTTCACCAGCACGCCCACGACGACGAGCACCGCCCCCACGAACAGCCACCCCGCCGGCCCGATGGCGCTGATGGAGGCCAGCACGACGGCGACCGCGATCATGCCGGCGCCGAAGCCGATCACCTCGTAGCGGAGAATGAGCGACTTCTCCTCGTCGAGGAGCTTGTCGCGCCAGAGCAGCGTGAAGTACAGCAGCGCCCGGCTGAGCACGAAATACGCGAAGGCAAACAGCGCGAGCGCCGGCAGCCCCTCGGTCGTGAGGCCCACCGCGTGTCCCGATTGCGTGAGCACGGTCGCCCACGCGAAGAAACCGTAGGCACTCACCAGTGCCAGCACTTCCCGGCCCGCGTTGATCCAACTGGCCTCGGTCGTCTTGCGCAGCAGAACGAGATCCGAGAGCAGCACCCCGACGTACAGCGCCAGCGCCGTGGCGGGCGCGCCGATGATCAGCGCACCACCGATGGCGGGAAAGGCCAGGAAGTTGAGCGCACCATACTTGGTGAGCGGCACCTGATAGACCCGGAGCGCCACCGTCGCGACGAAGACGACGGCGATGCCGACGGTGAGCGCGGCCCAGCGCGGGTCCCGCCAGAGTACGGCGCCGAGCAGGACGATTCCGGAGGCGCCGAGCGCGCGCGAGTAGACCGCGAGGCCGTTCTTCATGTGTTCACGGAGTCGATGGCCGTACGCAGCGCTGCGGCCAGCGCCAGCGCCTGTGCCACGCTCTCGCCGGCCGCGCGCACCAGTGCGCTGCCCACCACCACGCCGTCCGCCAGGGCCGCCACCGCACGCGCCTGGTCCGGGCGCGACACGCCGAAACCGACGCAGATCGGCAGGTCCGTGGCCGCTCGCAACCGCGCCATGGTCGCCGGCAGCTCGGGCGGGAGCTCCGCGCGGGCGCCGGTCACGCCCAGCCGGCTGATGAGATACACGAAGCCGCTGCCATGGCGCGCGATGTCGGCCATGCGCGCTGCCGGAGTGGTGGGCGCTGCGAGCCGGATGAACGCGAGCGGCCCGCTGCCGAACCAGGCCTCCAGCTCGGGATCGGCGCCTACGGGGAGGTCCGTCACCAGCACCCCATTGGCGCCGGCCTCCGCCGCGCGCACCAGCGCGTCGCGGCCGGCGGCGATGAGGGGATTCAGATAGCTGAAAAGCACGACCGGTGCCCGGAGTCGCGCCCGCCCGACGAGCTCCAGCACACCATCGAAGGTCATGCCCTGCGCGAGCGCGCGCTGCGAGCTCGCCTGGATCACCGGACCGTCCGCCATCGGATCCGAGAAGGGCACGCCGACCTCGATGGCATCCGCCCCGGCCTCGTCCAATCCCTGCAAGAGCGCCAGCGATGCCGCCGGATCGGGATGGCCTGCGGTGACGTAGGGCACCAACGCGCGCCGTCCGCTCGCCCGAAGGCGCGCGAACTGCTCGGCGAGCGCACTACCCGCGGTACGGGGTAGCGCGTCAGATGAAGTAGTCGCCGACACGGATGCCATAGCGCTCCGGATCCTCCGTCTTGATGATGGTGCGCCGGAAGCTGCCGTCGGCGCCGCGGTCCGCCAGGTCCACCAGGTGTCCCGGGAAGAGCACGTTGCCGCGATCGTCGCTCACGATGCGCACGATCGGCCGCGAGAGCATCTCCTGGAGGGGATTCACGGCGTGCACGATGCCCAGCTCGAAGGTATCGAGCACCACCAGCGTCCCCACGGGATAGATGCCCGTGAGGTTCACGAAGGCCTTCACGAGCACCGGATCCATGCCGCGGCGCGCGTTGTCGCGCATCTCCCGCATCACGTCGGCGGGGTTGAGTGGCACCGTCTGGTACGCACGGCGTGAGGTGGCGGCATCGAAGCCGTCGGCGATGGCGACGATCTTGCTAAACATGCTCATCTGTCGCGGCCGTACCACGCGTGGATAGCCCGTGAGGTCGATCTTCATGTGGTGCTCGTGCGCGACGATCATCGCGCGGTAGTGCAGCTCCTGGGTCCCGCGGAGCTGGAACAGACACAGCACGCCCATCCACGGATGTGCGGCGATCTGGCGCCACTCGTCATCCGTGAGCCCCCCCGACTTGTTCAGCACCTCGGCCGGGACGCGCGACTTTCCGATGTCGTGGAACAGGGCGGCCATGCCGAGATCGTACAGCTGCAGTTTCGAGAGCCCCAGGCGTTTGCCGATCGAGACGGCGAAGATGCAGACGTTCACGCTGTGCGTGAACGTGTATTCGTCGTAGTCGCGGATGGCCGTGAGCCCGATCAGCGAGGTCTCCTCGTTGAGGATCTGATCGACGATGCCCTGCACCACGCGCTTGATCTTCTTGATGCTCGGGCTCTTTCCGTAGCGCACCGCCGTGAGCAGGTCCTTGGTGACCGCCACCGATTGCGCGTAGGTCTTCTTGGCGCGCTCCTTGGCCTTTTCCTTGTCGTCGTCGTCCTGCTCCGTGGGCGGTCCCAGCGCGAACGCCTCGATCCCGGCCGCCGAGAGCTTGCCGAGCAGCTGCTCGAATCGCACCGACGGCGCCTCGCCCGTCTGGGGCGCCTGCAGCGCGGACAGAAAGACGAGCCAGTCGCGCGCGGTCACCGAATCCACGATCTGCTGCGATCCGATCCCGGCCGCCCGGTACAGCGCCAGCAGGTGGCTGAAGCTGGCGTAGTTGTCCAGGTCCAGCCGTAGGCGCGTGGCATTCACAAAGATGAATTCGCCCGACACGCGGATCTCCAGCTCTCCCTCGGAGCCGACGATCTCGTGACACAGCGTGGCGAGATCCGCCAGGGCTTTCTGGACGGTGGCGTTCTCCACCGGATACAGCTTCACCGCGCGCAGCGCGGCATAGTACCCGAAGATGAGGCTGCGCCCGGCGCGGCGGATGAAGGAGTCGCCGTCCGATTCGCTGGTTCCGGTACCGGGCGAAAGGCTCGCTCGCGTGGCCGACGTCGGCAGCGTCGCGGCGCGCGAGACCGTCACGAGATCGCCCCGCGCAGCGCACGATTCACGGCGTTCCGCACCACCACGTCCTTCTCGGTGGAGGCGCGCCGGAGCGTCGCGGCGGCGCTGGCCGTCCCGATGCGGCCGAGCGCGATCGCGGCACACGCGCGCACCTCGGAATCCTCGCGGCGCCCCAGGAACCCCTTCCCGTTCAGGAGGGAGTCCAGGTACGCCACACCGTCATCGCCGCTCAGGGCACCGTACGCTTCGAAGAAGGCCATCTTCTCCGTCAGATCGGACTCCCGGATCGCCTTGCCCTTCACTGCCGCCTCCACCCGCGGCAGCACGGGGCGGTACCCACGCGACGCGAACGCGCGGACGGTGGAGATGCGTATCTCTCGATCGGCATCGTCCACGGCACATTCCAGCGCCTGCAAGGCGCTCGGTGACCCGATCTCCGCCAGTGCCGTGGCTCCCAGCTGCCGCAGCTCCGGATCCGCGCCACTCATGATCTTGGACAGCGACTGCACGGCCGCAGGGGTTTTCAGCGCTCCGGCGCGTCGGATTGCCTGCATCGCCACCTCTCTCTCCGGCACCAGCATCAGCCGCACCAGCTCAGTCGTGTTCGCGCTCGCTAGACGCTCGGCGGCAGATTCCAGCAACGGCCGGAGCCGCGCATTCTGTGTCCGGCCCAGCCAGCTGAAGACGGTGGACAGGGCAGTCGGCCGAAGCTCCTGAAAGAGGTCCGTGAGCTCCGCCTGCGGGGGCAGCTCGGCAGCATCGTCCAGGGCCTGGAGCATCTGATTCAACGCTTCGGTTGCGCTGAGGCGCGCCGCCAGGCCCACCAGCTTCTCCCGCTGCTCCGGCGTGAGCTCGCCGGCTCGGACGGCCGTGGCCTGCGCCTCCCGGAGCAGCAGCGCGACGGTCCGGAACTGGGCGGCCGCCAGCAGGTGGACCAGCAGGCCGTCGAGGATCTCCAGCACCTCGGCGCGCACCGGCGCTGCCGTCTGCTGCTCGAAGATGTCGAACAGCGTTGCGGAGATCTTGCTCTTGAGATCCTCCTCGTACTCTCGGCGGATCTCCGCCTGCAGATACTCGATCTCCTGCTCGTCCAGGAAGTACAGCGTCGCATCGAAGTCGGCGAGATCGACGATCCCCGCCGCGCGGGATTCCTCGACCACGTTGTGCGTGGCGGTCGCGACCTGCTCCGTATCGGCGGTGACGAGCTCGGAGCCGTCGGCGAGCGGCGCGGCAGGCTCCAGGCCGAGGTCCACGTAGCGATAGCGCAGATAGGCGAAGTCCGCCTCCCAGAGCATCGTCAGCAGATCATCCTCGTCAGGCGACGCCTTGCGCACACGCTGCAGGATGTCCAGGAACTTCACCAGCTCCTCGGTCTCGAAGCCCTCGACGATCTTGACTTCGCGGACACCGTCCTTGAAGAAGAGCCACGGCAGGCTGTCCGACGACCGGCTCGGCTCCGACTGGACCGTGGCGCCGTGCCACTTGATCTCGGTCTCGGTGAACGAGAGCACGAGTTCCGCGGTATGTGCCCAGATTCCCGGAAAGGCGCCGCGGACCGCGTCGATGGCGCCTTTGTAGATCGGGTTGTTCGGGAGATATAGCTGATGCGCCCGTGCCGCCTTCAGCACGAGGCGCAGCATCTCCTCGATCGGCGCGGGAGGAAAGGGCGGACCGGCGGGCCCGGATTCCGCGTTGGTTATGGGCGCGGTGGAAGAGGTCACTGGGGGAGGATGCCTGCTTCGCTCACTTGGGCGACGTCCTTGTCGCCTCTCCCACTGACGCAGATCAACACCGGTTCGTCATCTCGCCAGCGCCCCGGCTGGCTGGCCACCCAGCTCACGGCGTGGGCGCTCTCCAATGCCGGGATGATTCCCTCCAGCCGGCTCAACAACTGGAACCCTTGGAGTGCTTCGCGGTCCGTCACGGCGACGTAGGTTGCGCGACCAGTGTCTTTGAGAAAGGCGTGTTCGGGCCCGACGCCCGGATAATCGAGTCCCGCGGAGATGGAGTGGGCCGGGTGTACCTGGCCGGCCGAATCCTGGAGCAGGTAGCTCAGTGAGCCGTGCAGCACTCCTGGGCGGCCCAGCGCCAGCGATGCGGCGTGATGCTCGGACTGGAGACCCTCGCCCGCCGCCTCTACACCGACGAGTTGCACGGCCGGATCGTCAATAAACGCGAAGAAGGCCCCCATCGCGTTCGATCCGCCGCCCACGCACGCCACCACCGTCGCCGGCAGCCGGCCGGCCTGCTCCAGCATCTGCCGGCGCGCCTCGCGCCCGATCACTGCCTGGAGATCGCGCACCATGCGCGGGTATGGTGCGGGGCCCACCACGGATCCGATGATGTAATGGCTGTCCGTGACGTTGGTGACCCAGTCCCGAATAGCCTCCGTCGTCGCATCTTTCAGGGTGCGTGTGCCGCTGGTTACCGGAACCACCTCGGCACCCATCAGCCGCATGCGGTAGACGTTGAGCGCCTGACGACGCATGTCCTCCTCGCCCATGTACACGACGCACTCCAGGGCGAACCGAGCGCACACGGTGGCCGTCGCCACGCCGTGCTGCCCGGCCCCGGTCTCGGCGATGATGCGGCGCTTGCCCATTCGCCTTGCAAGCAGTGCCTGCCCGACGGTGTTGTTGATCTTGTGCGCGCCGGTGTGGTTGAGGTCCTCGCGCTTGAGCCACACCGGCGCGCCGACGAGCTCGGAGAGCCGCGGCGCGTCGCTCAGGGGCGAGGGCCTGCCCACGTAGGTGGTAAGCAGGTGCTCCAGTTCGGCGATGAAGGCCGGATCCGTCCGTGCCTCGTCGTACGATCGCTCGAGCTCGTCCAGCGCGGGGATGAGCGTTTCTGGCACGTAGCGTCCCCCGAACTGCCCAAAGCGGTCCTGCAGCATCGACTCCGTCATCGGTCAGTTGGCTCCCCGCACTGCGTCTCTGAACGCGCGCATGCGACTGTGGTCCTTGACTCCGGGTGACGACTCCACGCCTGAGGACACGTCGACCACCTCAGGATGCAGCGCGGCAATGGCCTCGGCCACGTTCTCCGCGCGCAGACCGCCCGCGAGGATCAGACGCCTGCCGGTGCGCATGCGCGCGAGCGGCTCCCTCAGGGCGCGCCACGGCAGCACCACCCCCGTTCCGCCAAGCCGTCCGGGAACGTGCGCGTCCAGCAGCACCGCGTCGGCGGTCTCGAAGAGACGCTCTGCATTCATCGGTAGGGCATCGCCCTGCACGCGCACCACGGCCCAGATCTCGCCCGTGAAACCGCGGCGCAGCGCATCCACCGCCTCCGCGTCGGGCGCGCCGTGCAACTGAACTGTCGTGAGTCCCACCGCGCGCGCCACTCCGGCGATTGTCGCCGGAGCGCCCGCGGCGAACACGCCGACGCGCGCGACTCCTGGCGGCACCGCGGCCAGCAGCTCGGAAGCGCGTGCCTCACTGATCATGCGCGGTCCTTCCGCGAGGATGACCCCCACGTGGGAGGCCCCCAGGTCCACGGCCGCGGCCACGTCCTCCGTGCGCATCATCCCGCAAAACTTGATGTCAGTGCGCACGCGGGGACCGCTGCATGCCGGCCAGCTGCTTCACCGCATCGGATGGGTCGTCCGCGGCGGAAACCGTCGAACCGACGAGTACCGCGTTTGCTCCGGCGCGTGCGAGGCGATCGATGTCGGTCCGCGTCGAGACGCCGCTCTCCGCCACGGCGATGATGTTCTCGGGGACGCGTTGCAGCAGCCGTTCGCTCGTGGACGGATCGATCTTCAGCGTTTCGAGATTGCGATTGTTGATGCCGACGAGCTGCGTCCCGAGCTCGAGCGCGCGCTCCAGCTCCCGTTCGTCGCGGACCTCAACCAACACCTCGAGGGAGAGCCGCCGAGCTTCATCGATCATCTGCCGGAGCTCCAGCGGAGGCAGCGCACGAGCGATGAGCAGGGCGGCCGACGCGCCAAGCGCTCTGGCTTCGACCATCTGAACGGGATCGACGTGAAAATCCTTCTTGAGAACGGGGATTTCGACGGCCTCGCGCACCGACACGAGGTCCTCGACGGAACCGCCGAAATGGACGGGCTCGGTGAGCACCGAGATCGCGGCTGCTCCGCCGCGTTGATACGCCAGCGCCTGCTCCGGTGCACAGAGCTCGGGTCGAATCCAGCCCTTGGAGGGCGAACGCCGCTTGACCTCCGCGATGATCGCCACGTTCCGCCCACGCAGGGCCTCGATGAGTGGGGCAGCCGGCGGGGCCGCTGCTGCCTGTCGCTCCAGGGCGGCGGCACGCTGGCGCAGGACGGCGACCCGGGCGCGCGCTTGCTCCAGGATTCCTCCCAGGGTACCTGCCGGAGGCGTCCAGGTGGAAGAAGCTTGCACTTCGGTCCTTCTTCGGATATTGTAAGATTCGGTGCTTGTTCGGGATGCGGAAGCGCAACCCATAGCCGACCGACCGCGACCTCAG
The DNA here is from genome assembly GCA_035273185.1 of Gemmatimonadaceae bacterium. Taxonomy (GTDB): domain Bacteria; phylum Gemmatimonadota; class Gemmatimonadetes; order Gemmatimonadales; family Gemmatimonadaceae; genus AG2. The sequence continues at coordinate 9,327 of DATEPM010000112.1, read as the reverse complement.
CCTGGACGTCAGCCATGCCGCTCACGAAGCGTCAGCGCGAAATACTAAACTACCTTACCGCCTATTCGGAGCAATACGGCTACGCGCCCAGCTTCGAGGAGATCGCCGAGACTTTCAAGTATTCCTCGCTCGCGACGGTGCACGAGCACCTCACGAATCTGGAGCGAAAGGGCTACATCAGGCGATCGTACAACGAGAGCCGCGCGATCGAGATTCTTCCGTCAGAGGTCGCACCTCGCTCGATCGAGCTGCCCATCCTCGGCAGCGTTGCCGCGGGCACGCCGATCGAGGCCGTGGAGCAGGGCGAGACGATGTCTGTGCCCGACAATCTCGTGCGCCGTACGGGTAGCCACTATGTGCTCCGGGTTCGGGGAAACTCGATGATCGACGAGCAGATCCGGGATGGTGATCTGGTGGTCGTGAACGAGCGCCGCAGCGCGGACAATGGCGAGACCGTGATCGCGCTGCTGAACGGCAACTCGGCCACCGTAAAGCGCTTCTATCGCGAGCGTGACGGCCGTATCCGGCTGCAGCCCGCGAACGACACGATGTCGCCGATGTACGTGCACGAGAACGATGTGACCATCCAGGGCATCGTCGTCGGCGTCCTGCGGCGCTACTGAGCTTCCGCGGAATCTGCGAGCGCGTAGGCCCGGCGCAGGCGTTCGAGCGCGGCGAGGCCAAGGCCATTGGCAAGGGCGGCACGCGCTGCGTCCACGCCGTCGTCGAACGATTTCACGCGGCCGCTCACATAGATCGCCGCGGCTGCATTGAGGACTACCGCAGCCGCGGCGCCCGGGGCGGCCTGGCCGGAGAGCACGCGCAGCACGGCAGCGGCATTCTCGCGCGGCGAGCCTCCGGCTAGCTGATCAGGGCTCACCGGGCCGAAGTCGTACCGGCCCGGAACAATCGTCCACTCTGCCATCCGGCTGTCCCGCAGCTCGATCACTCGCGTCTCTCCGAGTGGAGAGATCTCGTCCATTCCGGCGCCGTGCACCACCAGGGTGTGCACCGTGTCCAGCTCGGCCAACGCGCCGGCGATCAGCGGAACGCGGCTCTCGTCGCCCACCCCCACCACCTGCCGGCCGGCGAGCGCTGGATTCGCCAGCGGGCCGACGATGTTCATCAGGGTGGAAATGGCGAGCTCGCGGCGCACGGGGCCTACGTGCCGCATAGCGGGGTGCATCAGCGGTGCGAACATGAAGACGATACCCGCATCGCGCAGGGCCCGCGCCATCACCTCCGCCGGCACGTCGATATTCACGGCGAGTGCCTCGAGCACATCGGCACTGCCGCATTGCGTGGTGAACGACCGATTGCCGTGTTTGGCGATGCGTACGCCCGCACCTGCCGCCAGCAGCGCGGCGGCGGTGGAGATGTTGAAAGTTTGCACACGGCCACCGCCGGTGCCGCACGTGTCCACCAGCTCGTCCGGGCGATCCGCCGGCAGCACGATCATCGCGTGGCGAAGGGCCCGGACAGCCGCTGCCAGCTCCCCCGGCGTCTCGCCTTTCACCCGGAGTCCCATGAGCAGCGCCGCCACCTGTGCCGGGGAGCCCTCACCTGCCATCACGAGATCGAAGGCGCGGGTCAGCTCGGGAGCAGGCAGCTCCTCGCCGAGTGCCAGTCGGCGAATGCTGGCCACGAGTGCGTTATCTGCCGGTTTACTGGACACCGATCAGCTCGAGTAGGCGCTGCGGCAACCGCGCCCGCGTCGCGACCAGCGCGATCACGAGCGCGAGCAGGCGCACGCGTTCGATGTCTTCCTCCACGAACACACCATGCAGCGCGCGATTGGTGAGGTTGAGCACGCCCACGAGCTCGTCATGGTACACGAGCGGAAAGCTGATGAACGATCCCGTGGTGAAATACTGATCCTTCAACAGTGGATGCTGCCGCGCCTCGGATACATCGCGCACGAGCAGGGGCTCGCGCGCCGCGGCGACGCGTCCCGCCACACCCTGGCCCAGCGGGATGCGTGCGCCCTCGGGCACGCCGGGAGCGATTCCCCGGGCGGCCGCGAGGTACAGCGCGTCACCCTCGGGCGTGCGCAGGAGCAGCGAGCAGCGCTGTGCCTGCATGTCATCGCCCACCAGCGAGAGCAGCTCATCGACGAGCTGGCGTGGGTCGTCGGTGGATCCGTCGAGCGTCAACACCCGATCGATCAGGTACAGCGTGCGCGACTTCTGGCGAAGCTGCTCGTTTCGCCGCGCCAGCTCGATGTGTGCCTTCTCCAACTGCTCCACCGCCGCGACCACCTGTGCTTCGACGGCGGTGGCGCGCTTGGTAGCGCGCCGGAGGTCCTCCTGGGTGTGCGCGAGCGCCCGCTCGAGCTCCACCACGCGCTCCGGGCTGGCGCTCTCGGAGTCGCTCGCGCGGATACGCTCTTCCAGTTCCAGCAGACGGCGTTCGTACTCCCCGTGCACCCGCTGCGTCACGTCCTCCAGCGTGCGCACGGCCTCGAGTCGCGCGTCCTGTTCCAGAAACCGAACGTACGCCAGGTCGAACAGCGCGGCAGAGGGACCGAATCGCTCCGAGGTGCGCGTCCCGAAGATCTTGCGCGTCTCGTGCAGCACGAGCACGGCGCTGAGCTGTCCCTCGAAGCGGACCCCGCGGGCCGACAGCCAGCCTGGCTCATCGAACCCGGGAAGGCCGAACAGGCGCGCGAACTCGTCGGAGCGCTCCGCGAAGTCGCAGAACTGGCCGCCTGCCTCGATGACTGTGCGCTCCCGCGTCGGCAGGTGATCCAGCGATGTCTCGAGCGATCGCGCTTCGGCGATGGTGCCGGCCGGCATCAGCCGATCCCGCAGCAGACCGCGCCGGGAGTCGAAACGCACCAGGGCGAGCTGGGCGAAGCGATCCACTTCGGCGAGCGCCTCGGAGAGCGCGAGCAGCGCGGCGTCCACATCGGACGCGACCGTGAGCGCATGGGAGAGAGAGGCGAGCGTGCGCGGGGGCATCAGCGGGCGAGAAGCAGCGGAGGTGGGTGCGGCGCCCGTGCTCCGGCATCCGCGCAGCGCGGAATGTGATCGTCTACGTCGAACAAAGTCAATCGCTTCCGTGCGCACGCAGCACGCGTGAATTGCTTGACACTCCCCAGGGCGCGGGTAGCTTTCCAGCAATGGCCGAGCGTATCGTGCAGCTCGTTTTGCACTACGACGGTGCCGGATTCAGCGGATGGCAGCGACAGCGCGACCAGCGCACCGTTCAGGGGGTCGTGGAGCAGGCACTGCGGCGACTGTGTGACGCATCGATTCCGGCGATGGGCTCCGGGCGGACGGATGCCGGCGTGCATGCGCGCGGGCAGGCGGTGGGCGTGAGAGTGCCGGAGAAGTGGCCTGCGCACCGGCTCCGACGTGGACTGAACGCCGTGCTCCCCGAGGATGTGTGGGTGGCCGCAGCCTACGAGATGCGCCCCCCCTTTCACGCCCGATACAGCGCCGTTTCGCGCCGGTACAGCTACCATGTCGGAACGGATGCCGGGGCCAGCTCTCCCTTCCGGCGCCGCTGGGAGCTGCCGTTCGATCGGCCGCTGAATTCCGACACCCTGGCGTGCGTGGCCGGGCTGATTCCTGGCGATCATTGTTTTCGCGGCTTCGCCGTCCAGGGCACGGCACCCGCCACCGACGAGCACCGATGCATCGTCAGCCACGCCGCCTGGCGGGAGCGGCCCGGAGGATTGGTGTTCGAGATCGAGGCGAACCGCTTCCTGCATCACATGGTCCGATTTCTGGTGGGCACGATGCTCGACGTGGGCAGCGGGCGCCGGCCGGTGGGTGCATTCGCGCAACTGCTCGATGCCGCCGACAACCGCGAGGTATCGCCGCCGGCGCCCGCGCACGCGCTGTTTCTCGATCACGTGGAGTATCCGCGCGACCTCTATCTGCACGACGCATGAATATCCCGCTCGCCACGCCCGCACCAACGCGCCGCATGGACCGTGGCCACGGATCGCTCGCCCCCCTGCTGGTTGCGTTGCTGCTGTTGGCCGCCTGCGGCAAGATGCGCGAGTCGGAGGCCGCTCAGACCAATCCGTCCATTGCCGTCGACCGCTCCGTCGAGGTGAGCGCCAATCGCCGGACGGCCATCACCGAGGCGGTCGCCAAGCTTTCGCCCGCGGTGGTCACCGTGCAGACCGAGGTGGTCGAGCAGGTGAACGTCGACCCGTTCGACATGTTTTTCGGCAGCGCGCGATCCGGTCAGCGTTCGGTTCCCGGCCTCGGCACCGGCTTCGTCACCCGCGCCGACGGCGTCATCGTCACGAATGCGCACGTCATCGCGGGCGCGCGCAGCGTTTCGGTGATGCTGCGCGACGGCAAGACCTACCCAGCCAAGGTGCTGGGTTCCGACGAGACCAACGACCTGGCCGTGCTCAAGATCGACGCGCACAACCTGCCGGTGGCGCAGCTGGGGAACTCCGACAATCTGCTCATTGGCGAATGGGCGATCGCGATCGGCAATCCGTACGGATTCCTGCTCGGTAATCCCGAGCCGAGCGTCACCGCCGGTGTCATCAGCGCCACCGGGCGCAACCTGGTGGCGCGCGGAGAGGGATCCGCGGCGTATTTCGACATGATCCAGACCGATGCCGCGATCAACCCAGGCAACTCCGGTGGGCCGCTGGTAGATGCTGACGGGGAGGTGATCGGCGTGAACAGCTCGATCTACTCCACCAGCGGCGGCTCCATCGGAATCGGCTTCGCCATTCCCATCAATCGCGCCATCCGCGTGGTGAACGATCTCCTGACGCACGGTGCCGTGCGTCACCCGTGGATCGGAGTCAAGTTGCGCGTCGTCAGCTCGCCCAATCCGCGCGTCGCCATCAGCTCCGGCGCCGTGATCGCGACCGTGGCACCGGGATCGCCCGCAGCACGCGCCGGCCTGCAGCCGGGCGATGTGATCCTGCAGGAGGGCCAGCGCAGCATTCGCAATTCCTTCGATTGGGAAGCCGCCTTGCTGGATGTCCAGGTAGGGCAGTCCGTGACGCTCCGGGTTCGCCGGAATGGCCGCGAGCTGAACGTGCCCGTGTTGGTGGCGGATCTGCCGGAAGTCACCGCCCCCAAAGTGCAGGTGCTGAAAGAGCTTGAGCTCGTCACCGTGACTCCGGCCATTCGCGCCGAGCGCAGCCTCCGCACGCCGCGCGGCGCGCTCATCTTCAACGTGAGCGACCGGGTGGCCAGTGAGCTCGGGATTCAGAAGGGGGACGTGATCGTGCAGATCAACAACACGCCGATCGGGAGTGCCGAGGATGCGGCCAAGGCGCTCGACTATTACGGCGGCCGCGGCCCCATTCGCATGTTCCTCGAGCGCGACGGCCAGACCTACATCACGGACTTCATCATCCGATGACGAATCCGTCGCACGACCGCTATGCATCGCCGCTGGCTGAACGCTATGCGTCGCGCGCGATGCTGGAGCTCTGGTCGCCGCGGACGCGATATGGACTGTGGCGGCGGCTCTGGCTCGCGCTGGCCGAGTCGGAGCAGTACCTGGGCATCGAGATCCCTGACGAGGCCATCGCGCAGATGCGCGCGCACCTGGACGATGTGGATTTCGATGCGGTCGCGGCGTACGAACGCCGGTTTCGCCATGATGTGATGGCGCACATTCACGCGTTCGGCGATGCGGCGCCCGCGGCGCGGCCCGTCATCCACCTCGGGGCCACCAGCGCGTTTGTCACGGACAACGCGGATCTCATCCTGATGCGTCGTGGCATGGGGCTGCTCGCCGGGAAGATCCGCCGGGTGCTGCGCGCGCTCGCGGCGTTCGCGCGGGAGTGGCGCGATGAGCCCACCCTGGGGTCCACGCATCTCCAGCCGGCGCAACCCACGACGGTCGGCAAGCGCGCGACCCTGTGGATGCAGGACCTTGTGCTCGACCTGCAGGACCTCGAATACCGCATGGACACCCTGCCCTGTCGCGGCGTCAAGGGGACCACGGGCACGCAGGCCAGCTTTCTCGAGCTGTTTGCCGGCGATCACGCGAAGGTGCGCCAGCTCGATCGGCTGGTCGCGGCCGCCATCGATTTCAGGACGTCGATCCCGGTATCGGGGCAGACGTACACGCGTAAGCTCGATGCACAGGTACTCGCGGCCGTGGCGGGAACGGCGGCGAGCGCCGCCAAGTTCGCGAGCGACCTCCGCGTGCTGCAGGCCTTCGGCGAGATCGAGGAGCCCTTCGAGCGCGAGCAGATCGGCTCCTCCGCAATGGCGTACAAGCGCAATCCGATGCGCAGCGAGCGCATCAACTCGCTGGCCCGATTCGTGGTGAACCTGGAGGGAAATGCGAACCAGACCCACAGCGTCCAGTACTTCGAGCGGACATTGGACGACAGTGCCAACCGCCGCCTCACGATTCCCGAGTCCTTCCTGGCCGTCGATGCCATCCTGGTGCTGATGGAGAACATCGTCTGCGGGCTGGAGGTGCACCCCGCGCGCATCCGGCGGCGACTGGAGGAGGAGCTGCCGTTCATGGCCACGGAAGAGCTGCTCGTGCGAGCCGTTCGCGCCGGCGGTGACCGGCAGGAGGCGCACGAGCGCATCCGGCAGGCGAGCCTGGCGGCGGCGCGGGCCCTCAAGGACGGCGCGCCGCGCAACGACATGCTCGACCGCCTGGCCGCCGATCCGGAGTTTGGCGTGCCCATCGGCGACCTGTACGCCGCGCTGGAACCGCGGCGCTTCGTCGGGCGCGCGCCGCAGCAGGTGGAGGAGTTTCTGAACGAGATCGTCGCGCCGCTGCTCGACCGCGGCAGCGCGGACCCCATGGCCTCCGACGAGGTACGTGTATGACGACCGCCCTCTCGACCGCACCGCTGGAGCTGCCGCTGCGCCATCTGCGGCGAGGCAAGGTGCGCGAGGTGTACGAGGTGGATGCGGAGCGGCTGCTGCTCGTGGCCACCGACCGCGTGAGCGCGTTCGACGTGGTGATGCACGAGCCCATTCCCTACAAGGGCGCCGTGCTCACCCAGATGACCGCATGGTGGCTGCGCCAGCTCGGCTCCGATGTGCGGCACCATCTGCTCGCCGCCGATGTGGAGACGATCCTCGCGGCGGTACCGGTGCTCGCACCCTATCGCCGGCGCATCGCGGGGCGCGCGATGCTCTGCCGGCGGACCGAGGTGTTTCCCGTGGAGTGCGTGGTGCGGGGCTATCTGTCCGGTTCGGCGTGGAAGGAATATCGCTCGACCGGTACCCTCGCCGGCGAGGCACTGCCGGCGGGACTCCGCGAGAGCGACTGCCTGGAGCCGCCGATCTTCAGTCCGGCGACCAAGGCCGCGGTGGGCCACGACGAGAACATCACCACCGGCCGGATGGCGGCGCTGATCGGCGCGGAACCCGCGCGGCAGCTGGCGGACCTGAGCCTTCGCATATACGCGCGCGGACGCGCGATGGCGGGAGCGCGCGGCATCATCATCGCCGATACCAAGTTCGAGTTCGGCCGCGACCCCGCGGGCGACATCCTGCTGATCGACGAGGTGCTCACCCCCGACAGCTCGCGCTTCTGGCCCGCCGACGGCTACGAGCCGGGCCATGGCCAGCCGAGCTTCGACAAGCAGCCGCTGCGCGACTATCTCGATGCGTTGCGACGCGCTGGCCGCTGGAACGGCGAGGCGCCGCCGCCGGCCCTTCCCCCCGAGGTCGTCAGGCAGACCAGCACCCGCTATCTCGACGCCTTTCGCCGGATCACCGGCACCGCCCTCGACCTGACGGAATTGACGTGAGCTTCGCGCGCGAAGGCCTGATCTTCATCGCGATCACCGCGCTCGTCGCGGCGGCGATGTTTCTCCTGGCGCTCAACCGGCGGTCCTGGCCCCTCTGGCTTGCCGCCTTGGTGCTGGTCATCCTCGCGCTGTGGGTGGCGTACTTCTTCCGCGATCCCGAGCGCACCGGCGAGCGCGGCGAGCGCCTCGTGATCGCGCCGGCGGACGGCCGCGTGATGCTCGTCACGGAGGTGGACGAGCCGGCCTTTCTGCATCAACGCGCCCTCCGCGTTTCCATTTTCATGAATGTCTTCAACGTGCACGTCAACCGGTATCCGGTGAGCGGCACCGTGCGCTACGTGCAGTACAATCCGGGGAAGTTCTTCAACGCGGCGCTGGAGAAGGCCAGCCTGGAGAACGAGCAGATGTCCGTCGGCATCGAGACCGGCGCGAATCGCGTACTGGTGCGTCAGATCGCGGGCCTCATCGCCCGCCGGATCGTCACCTACAGCCGCGACGGCGAGCACGTGCAGCAGGGGGACCGTATGGGCATCATCCGGTTCGGCTCGCGGGTGGACGTGTTCCTGCCCGCCACGGCGCGCCTGCGCGTCCAGGTGGGCGCCACGACCTTCGCCGGCGTCACCGTGTTGGGGGAGATGCCCGCGCCATGAGACCGCGCCCACGCCGGCCCACCATTCGGCGCGCCGTCTTCTACCTGCCCAACGGGTTCACCCTCTTCAACCTGTTCTGCGGCATCTTCGCCATCGTGCTGTCCTCGCGCGGCAACTTCGCCAAGGCCGCGCTGTTCGTCTTTCTCGGGGGGATCGCCGACGCCCTCGACGGCAGGGTGGCGCGCGCCACGGGGTCGGGCAGCCGCATCGGCGAGGAGTTGGACTCCCTCGTAGATGCGATCTCGTTCGGTTTCGCACCGGCGATGATCATGTATTTCGCGGTGCTCAATCGCGAGAACTGGGAGTGGCTGTTCCTCTTCATCTTCACAGCCTGCGCGGTGCTCCGGCTCGCCCGCTTCAATGTGGAGCAGGCGGGGCGGCCGAAGAACTACTTTCACGGTCTCCCGAGCCCCGCGGCGGGGCTCACGCTGTCCACCTATTACTGGTTCAGCCAGACGCCGCTCTACAATCAGGCGGTGATTCTCTTCACCGACAATCGCACCCTGGCGGAGCTGCCCTGGCATGGCATCCTTCCGGGGCTCATGGGACTGCTCGCCATCCTGATGGTGAGCAATGTGCCCTACCCCGCCGTACCCACCATCGGCTGGCGCTCGCCGCGCCAGATCATGGCCAGCGTGGTGCTCGTCGCGGCGATTGTGGGACTGGTGGTGCTCCCGCGGCAGTTCTTCTTCCCGGCGATGCTCGCGTACGTGCTCTATGGCGCGCTCAAGTGGCTGGTGCTGGGGCTCGTCGGCGTCCGTGCCGAACCGGAGGACGTCTACTTCCAACCGGACCTCGAGGACGAGTATCCAGAGCGGCCGCCGCGTCACACGCCCCGTCGTCCGACGCCGGTGGTGCCGATGGGCGCCGCGTCGACTCGCGAGCCGGCTGGGACCGAAGCGGTTGATCACGTGCGCCGCAAGCGTCGCCGGCGGCGCCGCACGGAGGGCCAGCGGG
>DATEPM010000111.1:0-92119 GCA_035273185.1 Gemmatimonadaceae bacterium | reverse complement strand
GCCAGTACCGTCGCTCGGAGGAGAGCTGGGCCGAGGCCGGGCGTCCGACCGCGACGGTGCGTGTGGGCTGGCAGCGCCGTGCGCTCACCATCGACTGCGACATCCGCAAGCGTGGCCCGCTCACCTTCGCGCGGAGCGACGCGGAGAATCACCTGGACAACGAGCACGCGGACATCAACGGGGACGGAATACAACTGTACATCGATGTTCCGCCGGGGCGGAGCGGCTGGATGCTCGTGCCCGATGCGGAGTCGACCACCGGCGCCGTGCGCTCGCGGATGCTCGAGGGCTGGACCACGCCGCGCCGGCTGCGCGCGCGGTGGGAGCGCACGCATGAAGGGTATCGGATGCGCGTTCGCATCGAGCTGCCGGAGGCCGCCGGCCATGGCGAGGTCGGCGTCGACGTCCTGATAAACGAGAAGCCGCCTGGCCGCGACCGGCGCCGGGCCCAGCTCGTGCTCAGTGGTGCCGAAGGCGAATTCGTGTACCTCCGCGGCGACCGCCACGACCCGGAGCGCCTGCTGCGCTTCCGGATCGTGACGTGACACCCGCGCTTTCCATCTCCTGATCTCCGCGCATGTCCCTCCTCGACGCTGTCGTCGTTGTGCTCTACGAGCCGCAGGATCCGGTCAACATCGCCGCGACCGTTCGCGCGATGAAGAACATGGGCATCAGCCATCTGCGCCTGGTGCGGCCCGTGGAGTACGATCCGTACCGCCTGGAGGGCATCGCGCACGGCACCACCGATCTCATCGAGCGCATAATGCACTTCGACGACTTTGCGCCGGCGGTGGCGGACTGCGTCCGCGTGGTGGGGTACACCGCGCGGCGGCGCACGGCCAAGTGGCGCTTCATCGACCCGCGCGCCGCCGCCGCGGAGCTGCTGGAGCTCGCGCCCGAAGGACCCGTGGCGATGGTACTCGGCCGCGAGGACAGCGGCCTTCCCAACCCGATTCTGGATCGCATGCACGCGGCCGTCACCATTCCCACCACGGAGCACGCGTCGCTCAATCTCGCGCAGGCGGCGCTCCTGGGATTCTACGAGCTGCATCTCGCGGCCGCGGACGCCACGCGCTGGATCGCGCCGCCGCGCAACAAGGCTCCGGCGCCCACCGCGGAGCAGTTCGAGCTCACGTTTGCCGATGTCGAGCGCGGGCTCGCGTCCATCGAATTCTTCAAGACCCGGAACGTGAATCTCATCATGCGTTCCGTACGTTCGCTGATCTTCCGATCGAAGCCGGATGCGCGCGAGCTTGCCCTCGTCCGTGCCGTCGGCATCGAGGTCGTGCGGTATCTCGAGCGCACCGGGCGAATCGGCAGCGCGCGCACTTGACTCTCACTCCGGGCGCGCTCTACTTCTGCTCATGCCATTTCGTCGATTCTTCGACCGCGGCGCCAGACGGTCGACGGAGGAGGGGGACCGCGACGAGCCGGAGGCGGACGAGCAGGCGATCGAGCCGGAGGCGGAGCGCGAGAGCGAGGTGCTGATCGCCGAGGAGGAGGCGCTGCCCGAGGACGCGCCCGAGACCGACTGGCGCGCGAGAGCGGCGGCCGTGCTCCCGACCGGCGGCTCCACCGGCAGCAAGCGCCCGGAGGCACTCTGGGGCGATGCGAGTGCGAGCGCGCCGACGCACTTCGTGCAGTCCGCGGGCTGCCGCGTGGTGGATGCTCGCGGCGCGACCTACATCGATTGCACCATGTCGCTCGGTGCCGTCGCCCTGGGCTACGCAGAAGAGCGGGTGCGCACGGCCGTCATGGAGGCCGTCGCGGGTGGGAACGTCAGCGCGCTCGCGGACGTGCGCGAGGTGGAGGTGGCCGAGCGGCTGTGCCAGCACATTCCATGTGCCGAGAATGTGCAATTTCTGAAGACGGGTGCAGACGCCGTGAGCGCCGCCGTCCGCCTGGCGCGCGCCTACACCGGCCGCGACGAGGTCATTGGCTGCGGCTACTTCGGGTGGCACGACTGGGCGAGCGATGCCGCGGGTGTGCCGCAGGCGGTACGGTCGCTGTTTCACACGGTGCCCTTCGACGATGTGGACGCGTTGCAGTCCATCGCGCGCGACGTGGGCGGCCGTCTCGCCGCGATCGTGATCGAGCCGGTGATCGAGCGGCTGCCCTCGCGGGAATGGGTTCAGGCCGCGCGCGACCTCGCCACCACCCTCGGTGCGGTGCTCGTCTTCGACGAGATGAAGACCGGCTTTCGGCTGCACACCGGCGGCTACCAGGCGCTCGCCGACATCACGCCGGATCTCGCGGCCTTCGGCAAGGCGATGGCGAATGGGTTCCCGCTGGCGGCGGTGGTCGGACAGCGCGATATCATGGCGGCGGCGCGCCGGACATGGATCTCGTCCACACTGGCCGGCGAGAGCACGGGGGTGGCCGCGGCAGGTGCGGTGCTCGACTGGCACGAGGGCGCGGAGATCTGCGAGGCCCTCGCGAGCACCGGGCGCGCCATCCGCGAGGCCGTCGCGGCCGCGGTTGCGGCGAGCGGCATCGACGGTGTGGAGGTCGTCGGACTCGATCAGATGTGGCTGCTCCGCTTCGACGAACGATCGCGCGAGACGCGGTTCCTCGAGTTGGCGGCGCGGCACGGCGTGCTCTTCAAGCGCGGCGCGTACAACTACGCCTGCATCGCGCACGATGACGACGCCATCACCGCGATCGAGCACGCGGCGAGCGCGGCGCTGGTGGAGCTGCTGGAAGAGGAGCGCGTGGAGCGTTGAGTGCCAGCCGCCCGCACGCCGACCAACGTAGCGAGAGCCCCGAGCCCCTGATCGATTCGCACGCGCACTTCTATCACGCGGGTGCCGGGCGCGCCGACTGGCGCGAGGTGAACGCGGCCCGCTTTCGCGCCGGGGAGCGGATGGGGATCACGTATCACGTGGCCTCGGTGCTCGGCAGCTACGGTTTTGCCTCGCCCACGTACTTTCCATCGCCGGCGGACGTCACCCTCGGGAACGACGCGATGCTGGCGATCCTGGCGGCGGAGCCGGAGCGCGCCCGGATGTACGTCGTCGTCAACCCCAACGACACCGAACACGCGCTCGCCGAGATCCAGCGATGTGTGCAGGGCGGCGCCATCGGTGTGAAGCTGCTGGCCAGCCGGCGCGCGGACGACCCGCTGCTGGATCCCATCGCCGAACGCGCGGGGGAGCACGGCCTGCCCGTGCTGCATCATATCTGGCAGCACCGTCGCCGGGAGTGGCCTTCCCAGGAGATCTCCGACGGCGCGGACCTGGCGCGGCTGGCCCGCCGGCATCCCCGTACCAGCTTCATTCTGGCGCATCTCGGCGGCGGCGGCGACTGGGCACACACGCTGCCGGCGGTCGCCGACGTGCCTAACGTCTATCCCGATCTCTCGGGCAGCGGCGTGGACCGCGGAATGCTCGACCTCGCCCTGGCGGGCCTCGGGCCCGCGCGCCTGCTCTGGGGCTGCGATCTCACGATGGAGACCGGCCTGGCCAAGCTCCGCGCGCTCGCGGTACTCGGCCTCTCCGCTGATGATCTCGCCGCGATCCGCTGGCGCAACGCCGTGCGCCTGTTCCCCGCGGGCAGCTTCCCGCGCTGCGAGGCGGGATGCCGACGTGCCCAGCCCCCCGCCGCCAGCGGTCGATGACGATCGACGTCGCCGCCTACATCGGCCCATATCCGTTTCGGCATGTGCCGCACCCGGAGCCCGAGGCGCTGCGGCGGGTGCTCGCGCGCGAGGGACTGGAGGGCGCGTGGGTCGGACATCTGCCGTCCGCCTTTCATCGCGATCCTGGTCCCGGGAATGCGGAGCTGATCGCCGCGCTCGCGCCGCACGCGCCCGCATTGCGCCCGGTGCCGGTGATTCGCCCCGACTGGCCGCAGTGGACGCGGGCGCTGCGCGCTGCGCGCGACGCGGGCGCGCCCGCGATTCGCGCGTATCCGACGCACTGGGGCATGGGGCCGCACGACCGGGCGATGCAGGAGCTGGTGCTCGCGGCCGGCGAGCTGGGCATGGCCGTGGTGCTCACGGTGCGCTTCGAGGACCTGCGGCAGCGCCATTCGCTCGACGTTGCCGGCGATCTCTCCGCGGCTGCCGTTCGTGCGCTTGCCCGGGCCGGCACTCGAGTGCGCCTCGTCGTGACCGGCGCGGGGCGGGAGATGATCGAGGAAGTGCACTGGGGCCTCACTGACGACGAGCGCGCGCGCGTCTACTGGGATTTTGCGTGGGTGTGGGGACCTCCCGAAGATCATCTTGCCAAGCTGTTCCGCTCCATCGGCGCGCAGCGCTTCGTCTACGGAACGCACTGGCCGCTTCGTCTCACCCAGAATCCGCGCGCCAATCTCGATCTGCTCCCGGACGACGTCCGCGACGCGCGACTGGCCTCGGCGTCGGACATCTGCGAGGCGGCGCGATGACGCTGCACCGCGCCACCGCAGCCGATGCACGCGTTGGACCCGCCGGTCGTGCCGCTTCGATTCCGTTTTTCGTTTGCTGTTTCAGTCGTGGCACGCAGCGCGCACGATGAACGACACCTGGTCGGACACTTGCGTGCGACTTCCGGGCTGCTCAGATTTCCCGCCGGCCGGTACATGTGAATTCGTTCACAATTACCGGTGACTCGCGCGGCACCTCATGTCTCGTACTTCATCGCGATGACGAAGCGGCGGAAGTGGACTGCCATACCAGGGCTCGCGGCCCTGGCCGTCGGCGCCGTACTCCTCTCGGCCTACAGCGGCGCCTCCTCCTCCCAGGGCAGCTCGCCCGTTCAGCCAATCAGGTTTCCACATACGGTGCACGTGCAGAAGCTCGGCATGAACTGCCTCTACTGCCACTACACCGCGAACAAGTCGATGGACCCCGGACTGCCCGCCGTCAGCACGTGCATGGGGTGTCACACCATCATCGGCCCGGATCGGCCCGCGTCGGACCTTGGCCCCAAGCGCCACAGCGTCGAGATCGAGAAGCTCCAGAAGTACGCGGCCAGCAACAAGCCGATCCCGTGGATCCGCATTCACAAGGTGCCGGAGTACGTGCACTTCCCGCACATGCGCCACGTGAACGCCGGCGTCACGTGTCAGACCTGTCATGGGCAGATCCAGAACATGCCGCAGGTCTATCAGGCGGAATCGCTCAACATGGGCTGGTGCGTGAACTGCCACGTGTCCGGATACACCGAGCAGCAGGGCCTGGAGGCCGCGGGCTATCCGCTGGCCGACACCGCGATCATCGCGGCCACGGCCCTGGCGGCGCCTGGTGCGACGCACGCCCCGGTCGACGGCGCGCCGGCTGGTCCGCCCTCCGGTCCGTCGGCCGCGCGCAAGTATGCGCGATATGATTGCGCGAATTGCCACTACTGAGCAGTGGATCTCCGGTCCGCTCGGTGCGCGCGTCGCCTGCTCGTGATTTCGCCCTCTCGCTCACGAGATTTCGTTGAATGAGTAAAGAATCCAGATCCACCGGTGTCCGTCGACGCGAGTTCCTCAAGGTGCTCGGCGCCGGGAGCGCTGCCGTGGCCACCGCGGCGTGCGTGCCGGAGAAGACGGGGAAGCTGATCCCGTACTTCATCTCCCCGGACGAGACCGTCCCCGGCGTCTCGACGTACTATGCCACCTCGTGCCGCGAATGCGCTGCCGGGTGCGGGCTGATCGTCGAGACCCGCGATGGGCGCGCCATCAAGCTCGAGGGAAATCCCGATCACCCGGTGAATCACGGCGCGCTGTGCGCGCGCGGCCAGGCGGCGCTGCAGGGATTGTACAACCCCGATCGCTTCCGCGGGCCGATGGTGCGGCAGAACGGGGCCTGGAAGAGCGCCACCTGGGACGAGGCGCTCGCGCTCGTCGGTCAGCACCTGGGTGGCACGAACGCCGGTGGAATCTTTCTCAACCAGCACGAGTCCGGGAGCTTTCCCGGCTTTGTCGACCAGTGGCTCGGCGCGTTCGGCATGCGTCCGCATCTCAGCGTCGACGATGAGGTGGACCACGCGTCCATCGAGGCGCACCGGCGCGCGTATGGCGTCGCCTGGCCGCGTTTCGCCTTTTCGGAGGCGCACCTGATCGTCTCCATCGGCGCCGACTTCCTCGAGGGCTGGGGCGCGTCCGTGCCGCAGCAGCTCGAGTTCGCCGACGCGCGGGCGAAGCTCGAGAGCGCGCCCCGCTTCGTGTACGTCGGTGCGCGACGGTCGCTCACGGGACTGAACGCGGATCAGTGGATTCCGTGCACGCCGGGCAGCGAGCTGGCGATCGCCAACTTCCTCGCCGGCCGCGGCGCGGCGCCTGACGAGCGGGTGACGGGCGTGCGGCCCGAGGTGCTCGACGCGCTCCGCACCGAGCTCCAGGCGGCGAAGCCGAGCCTGGTGCTCTCCGGGGTGACCACGAGCGACGCGCTCGAGGTGGCGACGGCGGTGGCGGCCCTCAATCAGTCGCTGGGCAACGTCGGGGTCACCATCCGTCCGGCCGATGCGTACACGGCGTTCGACGGCATCTCGCCGATGAGCGACGTCGTGGACGCGGTGGAACAGATGCGCGCGGGCCAGGTGCCGGTGGCCTTCATTCGAGGGACGAATCCCGCGCACTGGCTGCCGAAGTCGCTCGATTTCGCCGGTGCATTGTCGAAGGTGCCGTTCCGGGTGAGCTTCTCGCCCGTGCCTGACGAGACCACCGAGCTGTGCGACGTGGTGCTGCCGGATTATCATTCGCTCGAGTCGTGGGGCGACGCCCAGGCGGCCCGCGGCGTCATCGGCGTGCAGCAGCCGACGATGGACGCCGTCTTCGCCAACACGCGCCCGACGGCGGACGTCCTGATCGCGCTCGCGAAGAAAGCGCCGGCCGCCGCCGGACGCTTCGCGGCACCGGACTATCGCACGTGGCTGATCAGCCGCTTTCCGGGCGGTGAGACCGCCTTCACGGCGGCGCTGGCGCGCGGGATGGCGCCGGGGACGATCGCGGCGCGGCCCGCCTCCGCGGCCGCCGCGACGCAGATGCGGCGGGCGCCGGCGCTCCAGACCACCCAGGGCGACTTCTTCCTCGTGGTGTATCCCTCGTCCACGCTGGGCACGGGCCGCGGCGCGAACAAGCCATGGCTGCTGGAGCTGCCGGATCCCGTGCAGAAGATCGTGTGGAGCTCGTGGGTGGAGCTGCACCCGGATACCGCCGCGCGTCTGGGCATCGATCGCGGTGACATCGTCGAGGTGAAGACGGCGTCCGGCTCGGTACGCGCGCCGGCGATGCCATTCCTCGGCGTGCGGCCGGATACGATCGCGATCGCGCTCGGCTACGGCCATCGGGCGCGGGGCAGCGTGCCGGCATTCGATCCCAAGGCCAGCGCGAATCCCGTGCAGTGGGGCTATGGTCGTTATGCACGCGGCCTGGGCATCAATGCGTCCGATCTGCTCCCCGCCGGCACCGATGCCACGGGGCAGGTGGTGCTCACGGCGACGCGCGCCACCATTGCGAAGACCGGGGATCACGAAACGCTGCCGAGCACGGAGGGCTCCGCGCGCCAGCACGGCCGGGGGATCGCCCAGGCGCTCACCGTCGAGGAGCTGCAGCGCGGCGCCGGACCGGAGCGCGAGGAGCACGAGCTCGTGGGCGACGCGAGCCACGCCTTCCTGCCGGGGCTGCGCTCTCCCGTGGCCGCCGATGCGCAGGGCATCCTCGGCGCGCCCACCGCGGCGGACCACGGCAAGGACAAGGGACTGTACAGCGCCGACGATCCCCGCAAGATGTCCTCGCGCCGCTGGGCGATGACCATCGACCTCGCGCGGTGCACGGGGTGTTCGGCGTGCGTCACCGCGTGCTACGCCGAAAACAACATCCCAACGGTGGGCGCGCCGTGGCAGAACGCCACGGTGTTCGCCGACCAGAAGCCGGGGCTCAACGTGACGCGCGGGCGGGAGATGAACTGGCTTCGGCTCGAGCGTTACTACGAGGGCGCGCCTGACGGACACTTCGGCGAGGAATTCGAGACGCGCTTCATCCCCATGCTCTGCCAGCATTGCGGGAATGCGCCCTGCGAGCCGGTGTGTCCCGTGTACGCCACCTATCACTCGCCGGACGGCCTGAACGTGCAGGTCTACAACCGCTGCGTCGGGACGCGGTACTGCTCCAACGGCTGTCCGTACAAGGTGCGCTACTTCAACTGGTTCGGGTACGGTGAACCGGATCGCAAGCAGTATGCGTTCCCGGAGCCGCTCAACTGGCAGCTCAATCCCGATGTGACGGTGCGCGGCAAGGGTGTGATGGAGAAGTGCACGATGTGCGTGCAGCGCATCCGGGAAGCGGAGAACCGCGCGACGCTAGAGCAGCGGGAGCTGGTGCCCGATGGGTTCACGACGTCGTGCGCAGCGGCGTGTCCGTCGCGCGCCATCACCTTCGGCGACGCCGCGGATCCCGCCTGGACCGTCACGCAGCTCGCGCAGGATCGTCGCGCGTACCATGTCTTCGAGGAGCTCAATACCTTCACCGCCGTGGTCTACTTGAAGAAGGTCATACATCCGGCGTCCGAGGCGCAGACCGCGCCCGCGGGCGCGGCGGCTAGCCCCGATACCACCCGCCGTCCGGCGGGCGCGCGCTGAGGAGATCACACATGGCTGTGACAGCAGCGCCGTATCCCGCGTATCCCGACGAGCCTCTCCCGGCCGGGCAGCGCCCCAACGTCCCGTCGGCGGCGGTGCGCCTGCCGGCGGTGAAGAGCTACGAGCAGGTCGATCGCGAGATCATGGCGACGCTGCGGCCGTCGCTCGGCTGGTTCGCCCTGCTCGGCCTGGCGATCCTCTGCATGCTCGTGGGTGCCTGCACCTGGATCTACCAGATCTACGAGGGGCTCGGCGCCGCCGGCTATCAGCCGCCGGTGATGTGGGGCGTGTACATCGTCACCTTCGTCTTCTGGGTCGGCATCGGCCATGCAGGAACGCTCATCTCGGCGATCCTGTACCTCTTCCGGGCCGGGTTCCGCACCAGCATCTACCGCGCGGCGGAGGCGATGACGGTGTTCGCCGTCATGACGGCCGGGCTGTTCCCGATCCTCCACCTTGGCCGCCCCTGGAAGTTCTTCTATCTCATCGCGTATCCCAGCTGGCGGCTCATCTGGCCCAACCCCAAGAGCCCCCTGGTGTGGGACGTGTTCGCGATCCTCACGTACCTCACCATCTCCGCCACCTTCCTGTACGTCGGCCTGCTGCCGGACATCGCGACGCTGCGCGACCGCGAGACCAATCCCGTTCGCAAGCAGATCTACGCGAACCTGTCGCTCGGCTGGCGCAACTCCGACCGCGAGTGGCGCCACTTCACCCGGGCGTACCTCTTCCTCGCCGCGTTCTCGACGCCCCTGGTGCTCTCCGTGCACTCGGTGGTGTCCTTCGACTTCGCGATGGCGCTCACGCCCGGCTGGCACGCCACGATCTTTCCGCCCTACTTCGTGGCCGGCGCCATCTATTCCGGTCTGGGCATGGTCTTCACGATCATGATCCCCGTCCGGAAGTTCTTCAAGCTGCAGCACTACGTGACGCTCAACGACCTCGACGCCGCGGCGAAGATGTGCCTCTTCGTGTCGCTCGTGGTGGGGCTCGCGTATCTCACGGAGTTCCAGGTGGCCTGGATGAGCGGGAGCGGGCCCGAGCAGGAGTACTTCTGGAACCGCGTGTTCGGGCAGTGGGCGTGGGCCGCGTGGATCATGCTGATCTGCAACTGCATCCTGCCGCTCTCGCTCTTCTCCCAAAAGGCGCGGCGCAACACCACCTGGCTCTTCATCCTCTCGCTGTTCATCAATCTCGGGATGTGGTTCGAGCGGTTCGTGATCATCCCGGTGTCGCTCTCACACGAGTTCGAGCCCTGGCAGTGGGGCACGTACCGGCCCTCGTGGGTGGATTACGGCATTCTCCTCGGCAGCTTCGGCTGGTTCTTCATGTGGTTCCTGCTGTTCATCAAGCAGCTGCCCGTGATGGCCATGACGGAGATCAAGGAGGTGATCCCGCCGAAGATGCGCCATCCACACCGGGCGACCGACGCGAACGGGTATGAGCAGAGTGGGATGGCGAGCCCCATCGTGAACGAGCCGCCGCTGCCAGGAGGAGCGGTCTGATGCGCGGCGTGATCGGCGCGTTCCATGAGATCGATGCGGCCGTGGAGGCCATCGACGAGCTGAAGCGCGATCGCTTCGGCGACATCACCGTGTTCACCCCGGCGCCGCGGCACGAGTTCGAGGACGTCCTCAAGCGTGGACCGAGCCGCGTGCGGCTCTTCACGCTGATCTTCGGACTGCTCGGCGTCACCTTCGGCTACTGGATCGGCGTGTGGATATCGGACTACTGGCCGATCGTCGTCGGCGGCAAGGCCATCGTCACCTGGGTGCCGTTCACCATTCTGGGCTTCGAGGTCATGGTGCTCATCGGCGGCCTGGCGACGGTCTTCGCGATGTTCAGTCTCGCGCGGGTGCCGCGGCTCACGATGACCGTCGGCTACGATCCGCGCTTCAGCCAGGGGGACTTCGGGGTGTGGGTGGAGACCACGGACGACCGCGCCGACGCGGCCATGACGCTCATGCGCCGCTTCGGTGCGCGGGAGGTGCGTGGTGAGCGATAGCCGCCCGGGCCTGCGCCCGGCGTCCGTGCGCGCCGCGCTGCTGCTGCCGGTGATTCTCGTCGGCGCGTGCAGCTGGTTCACGGACTTCAAGCAGCAGCCGAAGATCGATCCGTGGGAGACGGTCGCGGATACCATCGCCTCGCGCGGCAATCCCCAGAACTCGGTGCCGGTGTACGGCAGCGCCGCCCCCGGCTACGCCTACGCGCGCGATCCGCTGCCAGCCAGCATCGAGGCGATGTCGGGCATTCCGAACCCCGTGCCCGCCGATGCCGCCTCGCGCCAGCGGGGGAAGGTGCTGTTCCAGATCAACTGTGCCGTGTGCCACGGCCCCCTGGGTCACGGCGATGGCCCGGCGACCAGATACGGCATGGTCGGCATCAATCTCACCATGCCGGTCACTCAGGCCCGCACCGATGGCTACATCTTCGGCATGATCCGCAACGGGCGCGGGCTCATGCCCACGTACAATCGCATCGAGGAATCGGAGCGCTGGGACGTGGTGAACTACATCCGGGAGCTGCAGGGCCGGGCGGGCGCGATCGACACGACGCACGGCCGCCCCGGCGAGAACGGCGCCACGGTTCCGGGGCCGTCGCTCACCGCGCCCACGCGTCCCGCGCCCTACTACCACTACGTCTATCCGCAGGCGGGCGCGTCTCCCGTAGCCCCGCGCGCGGCCGCTGATACGACCAGGAAGGCACCGTCGCCGTGAGTCTCCATCCGCCTCGTGTACCGACGCGCGAGCAGGTGCTCGCCGCCTCGAGCAAGCCGATTCCGGCCGGGCTCAAATTGCTGCTGCTCGTGCTGGGGTGCATCGGCGCGATCGTGTTCATCATCGGCGCGTTCGTGGCGCCGGACCGCGCGTGGAGCGCGTTTCACGCGAACTGGTTGTTCTTCGCGGGATTCACCCAGGCCGGCATCGTCTTCGTCGGCGTCCAGCGCATCACCACCGCGCGCTGGTCGCGCAACGTGATTCGGTTCATGGAGGGGTACGTCGCCTTCCTGCCCATCGCTTTCGTCTTCCTGCTCCTCATCCTGTTCGTGGGGTACGCGCACATCTTTCCGTGGGCGCACGAGGCATACCCGAACGTGGAGAAGGCGCAGTACTACAACCGCTGGTTCCTGACGATTCGCGACATCGTGATCTACGGTCTCATGACGCTGCTGGGCGTGTGGTACATCTGGCGGTCGGTGCGGCTCGACGTCGGCGAATCCCCGGAGGGTGGTGCGCCGTGGGCGCGCGGCTGGCGCGCGCGCATGCGCCGCGGCTTCCGGGAGCAGCGCCGCGAGATCCACTCGACGCATTCCCTGCTGGGCAAGGTCGCCGTCTGGATGGCGCTGCTGTTTGGCTACGGCTGGTCGGTGCTCGCCTGGGATCTCTCGATGGGACTCACCCTGCACTTCCAGAGCACGATGTATAGCTGGTGGTTCTTCATGGGAGCGTGGCTGGCCGCGCTCTCCGTGTTCGCGCTGCTCATCATGGCCTGGGACCGCTTCCTGAATACCGCGGATGGGCTCATCGAGGAGGCCCACTTCCACGATATCGGCAAGCTGGTCTTCGCCTTCACCGCGTTCTGGGGGTATCTGACGTTCGGCCAGTACCTGGTGATCTGGTACGGCAACATCGCGGAGGAGACCTTCTTCATGCACCTCCGCCTCATCCCGCCCTGGGTGTGGATCACCGTCGTGTCCACCATCCTGATCTTCGTGCTGCCGTTCTTCGGTCTGCTGGCGCGCTACACGAAGGTGGTGAAGCCATGGCTCTTCATCTTCACCCTCAGCAGCGTGGTCGGGATGTGGATCATGCGGTACATCGAGGTCTATCCCTCCACCTTCGGAGTGCCGACGTCGGCGCCCTTCGGCATCTGGGAGATCGGGGTCCTGCTGCTGTACATCGGGGTGTGGGGCTGGTCGTACTGCGCGTTCATGGATGCGTTCCCACGCATGCGCGTCACCCTCATGACCTCGCCCTTTCGCGACGAGATCCAGATTCCCGTGGATCCCAAGACCATGGAGCCGCTGCCGGCGCACGAGTAGGGCGGGGAGCCAGGGGCGCACCCCAACCGACAGGATTTCGTACACCCGCGGTCGGCGGAGCCATGAGTTGCCCGGACGGGATGCGCAGTTGCTCGGGCGGCGTGCATCGCTAAACGGACGCTGCGCACAGCTGATGAGGTGCAGCGGCCGAAGTCCGGATCGCGTGCTCCGCCCTGCGGGACGCAATCTCCCCGATGCGAAGGCTCGCGGCCGCGACGCGGAATTCCGCGGCCGCGAAGCGGGAGCCCGCGGTCGCGAAGCGGGAAGCGCGCTCCGCGATGCGAAATCGATGCTGCGCATTGCGAAATCGATGCTCCGCATTGCGAAATCGATGCTCCGCATTGCGAAATCGATGCTCCGCGAGGCGGGACGCCGCGTCCGCGATGCGGGAGGCATGCTCCGCAGTCCGGAACACGTGGAAGAGTTGACCAGGACGTGTGCAGAGCCGACGAGCGCGGATGCACCGCGACCACGCCACGATCTCCGCAAACCGAGCTGCGATCTCCGCGACGCGAGATACGATCTCCGCGACGCGAGATACGATCTCCGCGACACGAGATACGATCTCCGCAACGCGAGAGGCCATCTCCGCGAAGTGAGAGGCGATCTCCGCGAAGTGAGAGGCGATCTCCGCAGAGGGAGAGGCGATCTCCGGAGCTCAGGCTGCGATCTTCGCAGAGCGAGAGGCGATCTCCGCGACGCGAAACGGGCTCTCCGGCACTCAGGACACGCGCATCGGCCATCAGGCGGCGTCCGCCGTGGCTTACCGTCCTGTGCTCAGAGGGCGCCGTCGAGCAGCTGGGCGAGCGCCTGCTTCGGAACCGCGCCGGTCTGGCGCGCCACCTCGCGGCCGTTCTTGAACACGATGGTGGTCGGAATGCCGCGGATGTCGAACGATGACGCCGTTTGCTGGGCGCGGTCCGTGTCCAGCTTCGCGACCAGCGCGCGGCCCTGGTACGTCGCCGCGATCTCGTCCACGGCGGGCGCCATCATCTTGCACGGCCCACACCAGTCCGCATAGAAATCCACCAGCACTGGCACCTCGGCGTCCTGAATGGTGCGCGCGAAGCTCTCGTCCGTCAGCTTCACCGGCCGGTCGAGCAGCATCGGTTTTCCGCACTTGCCGCACTTGGGACGATCGGCCGCGCGCGCCGCGTCCACGCGGTTCCACGTCCCACAGAACTGACACTGCAGCGTCAGGCTTCGGCTCCCGATCTCCGTATTGGTCTGCGCCATCGATCCTCCACGTTGGTTCCATGCATCCGCCCTGCGCGCACTTGCAACCTCCCTCCCGATCCCGCGCAGCGCACTCATGTCGTCCTCTAATCATATCTCGCGCCTGCGCGGCCGGCGGGCTCTCGATATATTTGTCGACGAGATATTGTCGACGAGCGGGGCGTTAGCTCAGCTGGGAGAGCGCCTGGTTTGCAACCAGGAGGTCATCGGTTCGATCCCGATACGCTCCATCCGCCACCACCCTGACTGCGGAGACTCATGGCCGCGACCGCCCACACCAGCGCCACCCCGCGCGTCGGTGACCCCGCACCGGATTTCACCCTCCCGTCCACCTCCGGCCAGAACGTCACGCTTTCGGAGCAGCGCGGCCGCGTGGTACTGGTCGCGTTCTTTCCGCTGGCGTTCTCGCCCACGTGCACCGCGGAGCTGTGCGAGATGCGCGACGACTGGGATCAGTTCCAGTCGCGGGGGATTGTCGTGCTGCCGATCAGCGTGGATTCCACCTACACGCTCAAGGAGTACAAGCAGAAGTACGGCATGCACGTAGATCTGCTCAGCGACTTCAAGCGCGAGGTCACCCGGCGGTACGGCGTGCTGAACGAGGACCGCTTCTTCGCCAGCCGGGCGTACTTCCTCCTGGACCCCCAGGGCATCGTCCGGTGGGAACATGTGGAGGAGAATCCCAGTCTCCGGCGCACGGACGCCGAGCTCCTGCGGCAAATCGATAAGCTGCGATAACGGACCGATCCGTTACCTTCGCGGGCGTTCGGTCATCTTGACCACGAGGGATCTCTGCCCCGTGTTCATGAACCCAACCTCCCAGCCCGCGACCTCTGCCTTCTCCCCTTCGCCATAACGCTCAGCCGTCGTCGAAGCCGGCCGCGCGCCGCCCGACCACGCCCGCGTCGCGGCTCCTCGCGGCCACCGCGGAGCTTGCCTCCGCCCTGGCCACGGGGGAGTCCGTCGGCGCCGCGATTCCGGGCGTCCTCGACCGGCTTCGCCTCGAGCTGAAGGCGGATGAATGCACGCTCTGGCTGGGAACCCGCCAGGCCGACCGGTCCCATGCCGCGTTGCGGCGCGCATGGGCCGCCGGACACCCCCTGGTGGTGGCCGCCGATGTCGCGCGCTTTCTCGAGGACGGGGACGATGCCGGCCGCGGCTTCTGCGGCGTTCGGCTCCTGACCGGCCATCGCGTGCTCGGCGCTCTCGCCCTCCGCCGCCGCCGAGCGCTCAGCGCGGAGGAGCGCCTCCTCTACTTCGCCGTCGCCGACATGCTCGCATCGCCGCTGCGCTCGGCCGAGTACGCGCGTCGCCTGGAAAGCGAGGTGGTCGAGCGCACCATGCAGACCGAGGAGCAGCGCCGCTTCACGGCGAAGATCATCGACTCGCTGCCCGTCGGGCTCTACGTCATCGACCGCGACTATCGCATTCAGGCGTGGAATCGCAAGCGGGAGACAGGCATGCAGGGGGTGTCGCGCGCCGAGGCCATCGGCCGCACGATATTCGAGATCCTGCATCGCCAGCCGGCGGAAGTCCTGCGCCGGGAGTTCGAGGACGTGTTCGCGTCGGGCGGCATGCAGCAGTTCCAGATCGAGTCCAGCGCCTCGGGCGAGCGGCGAACGTACCGTATCACCAAGATCCCGATGCGGCTGGACGACAGTGCGGTGACCCACGTGATCACCATCGGCGAGGACGTCACCGAGTGGCGCGACGCGCAGGACCGCTTCGCGCAGGCCGAGAAGCTCGCCGCCATCGGCACGCTGGCCGCCGGCGTCATGCACGAGATCAACAACCCGCTCGCGACCATCGGCGCGTGTGCCGAGGGGCTGGCGCTGCAGTTGGTGGAGTGGGATGCCGCGCCGGCGGCTGCCCCGGCCCTGCGCGACGCGCTGGCCGAGGCGCTGCGCCTCATCCAGCACGAGGTGCACCGCTGCAAGGGGATCGTCGAGGGCGTGCTCGGCTTCAGCCGTCCGAAGCAGGCGGCCAAGGCTCTGGTGGACGTGAACGTCGTGCTCGAGAAGACGCTCTTTCTCCTCAAGCACCACTCGCGCTTCAAGAAGCTCTCGGTGGAGCTGCAGACGACGTCGCCGCTGCCGCCCGTGGTCGCGAGCGAGGAGCAGCTGGTGCAGGTGTTCATGGCGCTCATGCTCAATGCGGTGGACGCCATGCAGGAACGCGGCACGATCGTGCTGCGCACGCGGACCGACGATCTGCACGCTGCCGTCGTGGCGGAGATCGTCGACCACGGAGAGGGCATTCGCCGCTCGGAGCTCTCCAAGATCTTCGAGCCATTCTACACCACCAAACCACCGGGACGCGGCACCGGCCTCGGCCTGTCCATCTGCTACGCCATCATCACCGAACACGGCGGGCGTATCGAGGTGGACAGCGTTGCAGGGCAGGGAAGCGCCTTCCGGATCGTGCTGCCTCGGGCCATCCCCGAGGCATTGCGCCCCGCGGTCTGACCGCCGCCTGGCGAGGATCTCCCATGATGATTGATCAGAGTCGTATTCGCGTGCTGGTGGCCGAGGACGAAGAGAACCTCGGCCAGATTCTCTCCAGCTTTCTGGGCGGGCGGGGGCACCAGGTGGCGACCGTCACCGATGGGCGCGCCGCGCTGGAGGCACTCCGCGCCGAGGCCTATGACGTGGCGCTGCTGGACATCGTGATGCCGGAGCTGGACGGCCTCGAGGTGCTGCGCCAGGTGCGCGAGGAGCCGGACAGCCCGGAGATCATCATCATCACTGGCAACGGCACCATCGAGACCGCCATCAGCGCCATGAAGCTTGGCGCGTACGACTACATGTCCAAGCCGTATCGCATGGCGGAGATCGACGTGCTGGTGCGGCGCGCGTGGGAAAAGCGCCAGCTGGCCAAGGAGAATCAGTATCTGCACTCGCGACTCTCGCGCATCGATGCCGCGCCGGAGATCATGACGCAGTACGCTCCGATGCGCGCCGTGCTCTCGACCATCGAGCGTGCAGCGCCGAGCGATGCGCCGGTGCTCATCGTGGGCGAGTCGGGCACCGGCAAGGAGCTCGTCGCGCGCGCCATTCACCGCCTCTCCGCCCGCGTTGGGCCGCTGGTGGATCTCAACTGCGCGACGATCACCGAGAACATGCTCGAGACCGAGTTGTTCGGCCACGAGCGGGGCGCGTTCAGCGGCGCCGCGGTGCGCAAGGCGGGTCTCGTGGAGCTCGCGGCGAACGGCACCCTGTTCCTGGACGAGATCAGCGGCTTGACCGGCAAGATGCAGGCAAAGCTGCTGCGCGCGCTGGAGCAGGGCAGCTTCTTCCGCGTGGGCGGCACGCAGAAGGTGGAAGTGAACGTGCGCCTCGTGTCCTCGACCAATCGCGACCTTGCCGCCTCGTCGCGCGACGGTCACTTCCGGGACGACCTGCTCTATCGGGTGAACACCGTGACCATCGAGCTGCCTCCCCTGCGCGAGCGCGCCGTGGACATCCCGTTGCTGGCCGAGTATTTCCTGTCGCGCTTCGGCGGGGCGGAACCGCCCACACTGGCCCCGGATGCGGTGTCGTTGCTGCAGGAGTACCCCTGGCCGGGGAACATCCGGGAGCTCCGCAACGTGATCGAGCGCGCCGTCCTGCTCGCGCACGGCCGCGTGATTCGCGCGCACGACCTGCCGCTCAACATGGCGACGACGCCGGGCGCCCCCGCCGCCATGCTGGGCGCCCAGCTCACGCTGGAGGACCTGGAGCGCCGGCACATCGAATCCGTCCTGGTGCAGACCAAGTGGCACCAGGGGCGCGCCGCTGAAATCCTCGGCATCTCGTCCAAGACCCTGTATCGCAAGATCCGCGAGTACGGATTCAAGCGGCCGAAGCGAAGCTGAACGACGCGCCTTGCCGTTTGGCCGCGTTGCCGTTTTGCTTCCCGCATGCGCATTCTCGTGATCGAGGACGATCCCACGGTCGGCCAGTACGTGAAGCGAGGGCTGGAGGAGCAGCGGTACGCGGTCGATCTGGTCACGGACGGGGAGGAAGGCGAGCAGCGGGCGAGCTCCGAGGCATACGACCTCGTGATCCTGGACATGCGCCTGCCACGCAAGCCAGGTCTCGACGTGCTGCATGCCTTACGCGCCAGAGGCTTCGAGAAGCCCGTGCTCGTGCTGACCGCGCAGGACGCCGTGGACGCGAAGGTCGCGACGCTCCGTGCCGGCGCTGACGACTACGTCACCAAACCGTTCGCGTTCGAGGAGTTGCTGGCTCGCGTCGAGGCGCTCTCCCGGCGCCCCCGGGCCATCGCGCCCGCGAAGCTCGCCGTTGCCGACCTGGAGCTCGACCAGAGCACCCGGGAGGTGTGCCGCGCCGGGGAACGAATCGAGCTGACCCCCAAGGAATACACGGTGCTCGAGTACCTCATGCGCCACACCGGACGCGTTATGAGCCGCACCCTGATCACCGAATACGCCTGGGGCTACCACTTCGATCCGGGGACCAACATCGTGGACGTCGTGATCAATCACCTCCGCAAGAAGATCGACGCCCGGCACCCGAAGAAGCTGATTACCACCGTGCGGGGAGTGGGGTATATCGTGAAGGAATAGGGCAGGGGGCGGGGGCGGAGGGTGCAGGTTCCTCGCTTCTTGCAGGTCCCATATTCCGATCTCCCGCAGTTTTTGCAGTCCCCTCACTTTTCGCAGTCCTCGCTCGTTTCGCAGTCCCCGCTCCATTCGCAGTCCCCGCTCCATTCGCAGTTCCCGCTCTTTTCGCAGGTCCCGCTCTCTTCGCAGGCTCCGCTCTTTTTTTCGCAGCCAGCGCTCTTATGGCCAGCACTCGCACGCGCCTCACCGTCTCCTACGCCCTCGTCCTCACGGGGGCGCTCGTGGCGTTTGCGGTGGCGCTGTACTTCGCGCGCGCGGCCGCTGCCCACCAGCAGGTCGGCCAGCAGTCGGCCGCGCTGGCGGATGACGTGCTGGCCTCGATCGCGATGGCCCAGCAGTCCGGGAGGCATTTGACGGCCTCCGATACGGGCGAGTTCGGTCGCGTCATCCGCGCTACACAGGGGATGGGCGAACTGCTGGACCGGCACCCGGGCTATTTCTTCGTGCTGGACGCGCAGGACAAGCTGCTCTACTCCTCCAGTGCCGTCCGGCAGCTCTCTCTCGAGGATCAGCAGGACATCTTCAGCGTGGCGCTGCAGCTGCGCTCCAGCGGTGAGGCCGCGCTGGTCCCGCTCGCGCACGACTCCCTGATCAGTGGCCGGCTGATGATCGTCGCCCGCCGCGATCCGGCTCTGGGGCCGAACATCTCACGGGTCATAGCGGGCCTGCCCACCGACGTCGCGGATCTGGCGCCGCAACTGCTGCTCGGCACCATGCTCGCGCTCGCGCCGGTGATCCTGCTCATCTCGCTCGGGGTCGCGTACTACATCGCCGGCCGTGCGTTCCGCCCTGTGGATGATCTGATCAACGAGGTAGGCGCGATCACCGATGGCCGCAGTCTGCACCGCCGGCTTCCGGTGGATCACAGCAACGACGAGCTCTCCCGCCTCGCGGCCACGCTGAATGCGATGATCGGTCGCCTCGAGACTTCGTTCACGGCCTTGCGGCGCTTCACCGCCGATGCCAGCCACGAGCTCAAGACCCCGCTGGCGGTGCTCCGGGCAGACGTGGAGCGTGCGATGCACCCGGTGACCAACAAGTCCGAGCGCGCGGTGGCACTGGAAGAAGCGCTGCAGGAGACGGCCCGGATGGCCGATCTCGTGGACAGCCTGCTCACCCTCGCGCGTGCCGACGAGGGCCGCTTCGACCTGCACCGGGAGCCACTGCACCTGGAGCCTCTCGTCCGGGAGGTCTTCGAGACCGCCGTGATCCTGGGCGAGGATGCGGGACTCACGATCGAACTGCCGGTCTGCGAGGACGCCGTGGTGATGGGAGACGCGAGCCGGCTGAGACACCTGTTCCTCAATCTCGTCACCAACGCCATCAAGTACACGCCGCGGGCGGGCCACGTGGAGATCTCGCTCACCCGCCGGCCCCACGAGGAGGTGGCGATCGCGGTGCGGGACAGTGGCATCGGCATCTCCGCCTCGGACCTCCCGCACATCTTCGAGCGCTTCTGGCGCGCCGACCGCGTGCGCTCCCGGGTGAACGAGCGCGGTGGCTTCGGGCTCGGGCTCTCCATCGCGCAGTGGATCGTGCAGGCCCATGGCGGCACGATCACCGCCCAGTCGCGATTGGGCCGCGGGAGCATCTTCACGGTCGTGCTGCCCGCCGTGCTGGCGGAGCTTGCGGAGAGCGACGCGGCTCCGGCGGAGAACGCGGATCTCGAGGTCGCGAGCGAGGCCTCGGCGCCGGTGGATCAGTGAAAGCCGATTCTAACAGCGGCTTCACCAATTCTTAATCCGAGCGCAATTCCCTGGAACACACGGTGGGCTACCTTAGACGGCGAACGGTTCGCGTCGTCACGTGTACCCGATCCCGGTTCCAGAGGACATGTTCGACAACCTGATTGAGTCCAGAGCCAAGCAGCAGAAGCGGGCCGGTGGCTTCGTGCTGAGCGCGGTGATCCACACCGTGCTCATCACGGCGGCTATCTACGGGACGCTCCAGGCAAAGGAGCAGCTCGAGAAGCCGAAGCAGGAGAAGGTGGAGTTCGTCGCCATCAAGAAGGATCAACCGCCTCCGCCCAAGGAAGAGCCCAAGCCGCCGCCGCCGGACGTGGTCGTGAAGGCCCCGCCGCCGAAGGGATTCCAGGTGCTCACGGCACCCATCAAGATCCCCGACGTGCTCCCCGACATCGATCTCTCGAAGAAGGTCACCAACGAGGCGGACTTCTCCGGTAAGGGCGTTGCGGGCGGCATCGCCAAGGGCGTCGTCGGTGGCACGCCGCAGCCGGTGAGCGATCAGCCCTACTTCGAGTTCCAGGTGGAGAAGCAGGTGGCGGCCATGCCAGGTCAGGCAGCGCCGCGGTACCCGGACATGCTCCGCTCGGCCAACGTCGAGGGCGAGGTGCTCGCGCAGTTCGTCGTCGACACCAGCGGCCGCGCCGAGATGAACACCTTCAAGGTGCTCAAGTCCAGCCACGATCTCTTCACCAATTCCGTGAAGAACGCGCTCGCGAACATGCGCTTCTATCCCGCCGAGGTTGGCGGTCGCAAGGTCAAGCAGCTCGTCCAGATGCCGTTCGTCTTCTCGCTCAATACCAAGTAGCAACCACCTTTCGGAGCATACCATGGATCTCTCGATTATCGATCTCTGGCACCAGATGGGTCTCTTTGCCAAGGGCATCGTGGCCGTGCTGGCGATCATGTCCATCTACTCGCTCACCGTCATGGTCTCCAAGTGGTGGAATCTGCGGAAGGCGCAGAAGGAAACCATCAAGTTCGCTCCGGAGTTCTCGCAGTTCCTCGAGGAGGACAACCTCACCGAGGCCATTCGCCTTGCCGAGAGCTACAAGAAGTCCCACGTCGCGCTGGTGCTGGGCGGCGCGCTGCAGGAAGTGAAGCCGCTCATCGCGGACGGCTCGGTGACGGTGTCGGACATCAACTCGGCCGAGCGTGCGGTCGAGCGCAACATGCTGCTCGAGATCACCAACCTGAAGCGTGGCCTCGCGGTGCTCGCGACGGTCGGTGCGACGGCGCCCTTCGTCGGACTGCTGGGCACCACCATGGGCATCGTGAACGCGTTCACGGGCATGGCGGCGACCGGGTCGGGCGGTCTCGCGGCCATCGGCGGCGGTATCGCCGAGGCGCTGATCACGACCGCCTTCGGTCTCATCGTGGCCATTCCGGCGGTGTGGGCGTACAACTACTTCACGACGAAGATCGACAATCTCACGGCCGAGATGACGTACGTCTCGAAGGAGATGATCGATTACCTCATCAAGGGCGTGTCGGGCGAGTTCGGCCGGTCGCGCTTCACCCGCGAGTTCAACGCCGCGAGCGGCGCCGGCCCCATCAAGCAGTAATTCACCGGCCGCCGAGGAGGCTCTCTCATGGCAATCTCTGCAAACAGCGGGGGCGGCGTGCAGTCCACGCCCAATGTGACGCCGATGATCGACGTCATGCTGGTGCTGCTGATCATCTTCATGGTCGTCACCCCCGCGCTGCTGGCCGGCTTCAATGCCACGCCGCCGCAGGCCGTGAACCTGAAGGACCATCCCGAAGACGCCAACCTCGATCAGGTGCTCGGTATCGACCGCGACGGGAAGTACTATCTGAACAAGCGGCCGATCGACTACAAGGCCCTCGGGCCCATGATCAAACAGATCTACGACGCGCGGACGGAAGACAAGATCATGTATCTCAAGGCGGACAAGGGCCTCGATTATTCGAAGGTGCTGGACGCCCTGGACATCGCCGGCAAGAACGGCGTGCGCGTCACGGGTCTGATCAGCGATCAGCGGCCCGGTACCCATTCCGCGATCGAGGGTGATGTGAAGGTGGCCACACCGCCAGCGGCGGCGGGAGGGAAGCCATCGGGAGGGAAGCCATAATGTCGATGACCACTGGTGGTCAGGGTGGCCTGACCAACGACATCAACGTCACCCCGATGATCGACGTGCTGCTGGTGCTGCTGATCATCTTCATGGCAGCGCTGCCGTCGATGCGGAAGGCGATCGACATCCAGCTCCCCGATCCGACGCCCACCGTGGCGCCGATAAACTCCAAGTCCGATCAGATCGTGCTCGAGGTGCTGCCCGGCGGCCAGTACTCGATCAACACCGAGAAGGTCGACAAGGCCCACCTCGGCTCGCGGCTCAAGGAGATCTACGATCCACGGCCGGAGAAGATTATCTTCGTCAAGGGCGATCCGAAGGTGAAGTATGCCGACGTGATCGACGCGATGGACATCTCTCGCGGCGCGGGCGTCAAGGTCATCGGCGTGCCGCCCAAGGACATCGGCGAGACGGCTCCCGCAGCGAAGTGATCGGCTGACGCACGCACATTTCTCGCAATCGGCGGTATGATACGGCGGACGAACCCTTCGGGAATCGTCCGCCGTACAGCTTTCAGCAGGGGTTTCCTTCCGGGCATCCGAATTTCACGTGGCGTCTCCGAACGTTGTTCCGAGCTCACCGGCGCGGCCCAAGCGGCCGCTGCCCGCGCTTGCGCTTCCGCGCGATCGCGAGAGCCGGCGTGCGGGTGCCCTGATCTCCATCCTCCTGCACGCGCTGATCCTCGCGCTGCTCGTGACGCCCCTCGCGCTGCATCACGAGCTGCTCGACCGGCCGCAGGGCGCGGGTGGTCCGGGGCCGGCTGGCGGTGGAGGTGGCGGACACGGCGGCACCGGCGGCGCGCTGGAAACCCCGGAGCGGCTGCAGTTCATCGTACTCCCGAAGCCGCAGACGGCTCCGGTGACAGTGGCGCCGGTCGCGCCGCTACCCCAACCGACCGTCGTGCCGAAGGTCGAGCCGCCGAAGGCGGAGCCTCCTCTGGTGGAACCGCCAAAGGCACAGCCGGTGGAGGTCACGCCCCTGAAGGCCGCGGCGCTGCCCAACCTTTCGGTGGTTCGGGGAGAGGGTGGCGGCACCGGCCGCGACGGCACCAATGGCAACGGCCCAGGCACCGGCGGCGGCGTCGGGACCGGCGTCGGCACGGGTCGGGGCAGTGCGGTGGGACCGGGCACGGGTGGCGGAGCACAGGGAGACTATCCACCGTCGCCGATCGAGCTGTTCATTCCGCCACTCCCCGCACCGAGCGACGTTCGCGGCTTCCATCTCATCGCGGAGTACGACGTGGATGAGACGGGGAGGATCCTCTCGTTCGACTTCACCCCAACCAAGAACGGCGGATACAACAAGGAGCTGAGGGACGTCCTGCGCAGCGTCCGCTTTCGCCCAGGCACGCGACCCGACGGCACGCCGGTCCGAATGAAAGTCCAGATCAGCTACGACTTCTGACTTGTCAGGCCGCGCATTGGCCGGCCACAATGACGAAGGGGATACGGATGGGGCGGATGAGCTACCCGAATGCTGCGAATCGTTCGGTGAGCAGGACCGCTCCGCGCAAGACGACCCCGGGATGAATGCTTTGACGACAGCACACCCACGGAGCCGTACTCGCGAGCACACCTCCCCTGGCGCGTAGCAGCTCCCCGAGGCTGTCACCAAAGATTCCTCCGAGCTCGTAGCACTCGGCGCTGTGCCGCCACCTGGAGCGATCCGCAGCATCTGCTGGCATCCGCCTCATGCGTCACGCCTTCGCCGTTGGGGCCAGCTCGGCGGAGCGTCATTGGAGCCAGCGCGATGTCTCGGAATTTCTGTGAAGACCACAAGTGGCCCACCCTAGCGCGCCCGGCATAATTGCACGATTTTTCACAAGCGTCTCGGCAGCCCTGCCCGCCGGTGCCGCGCTCCGCTCTCCATGCCATCCCGAAGGAATCGCATGACCAGTGTGGCCGCCCCGCAGACCGGTTCGGCACTGACGGGTGAAACACCACCAGGCTCCGAGTTCGTAAAAGCGCTCACGCTTACGGACGCCACGATGCTCGTCGCCGGCTCCATGATCGGCTCCGGGATCTTCATCGTCTCGGCGAGCATGGGGCGGGCGCTTGGCTCGCCGATGTGGCTGCTCGTCGCGTGGGTGGTCACCGGCATCATCACGCTGCTGGGCGCGCTGGCGTATGGGGAGCTCGCCGCGATGTTTCCGCGAGCTGGCGGCCAGTACATCTTCCTGCGCGAGTCGATGGGTCCACTCATGGGATTTCTCTACGGGTGGACCCTTTTCGTCGTCATCCAGACGGGCACCATCGCCGCCGTCGCGGTGGCCTTCGGCCGATTTCTCGGCGTGCTGTGGCCCACGATCTCGCCGGAGCGCTTCGGGTGGTTCCCGCAGGCGGACCTGTGCTCGCGGTTCCTCGGGTGCACGGACCCGGCGAATGCCATCCAGCTCGGCCTCACGCCGCAGCGAGCGATCGCGCTGCTCAGCATCGCGGTGCTCACCTGGGTGAACCTGCGGGGTGTGCGGGAAGGGAAGCTCGTCCAGACCACGCTCACCATCGTGAAGACGGGCGCGCTCGCGCTGCTCATCATTCTCGGGCTGAGCATCGGCCGCAACGCCGCGGCGATCGCGGCGAACTTCGGCGCGGGGAACTTCGTGGGGCACGTGGACGTCAGCGGCGCGTTCGTGGTGGCCTTCGGCGCTGCGCTGGTCGGCTCGCTGTTCTCCAGCGATGCGTGGAACAACGTGACGTTCGCCGCCGCCGAGGTGCATCACCCCAAGCGCAACCTGCCGCTGGCGCTGGTGCTGGGCACGGGCCTGGTCACGCTGCTGTACGTGCTGGCGAACGTCGCGTACCTGAACGTGCTTCCGCTCGCGGGCGCTCCCGACGGGGCGACCGCCATCGCACGCGGTATCATGCACGCGAGCGAGGACCGGGTGGCCACGGCGGCGCTCGCCGTGATGTTCGGGTCCGTGGGCGCCACGATCATGGCGGTGGCGATCCTCGTCTCCACCTTCGGCTGCAACAACGGACTGATTCTCGCCGGCGCCCGCGTGTATTATGCCATGGCGCGTGACGGGCTGTTCTTTCGGCGCGCGGGAACGTTGAATGCCCGGCGTGTGCCCGCGTTCGCGCTCGTCGTGCAGCTCGTCTGGACGGCGCTGCTGTGCCTCACGGGGAGCTATAGTCAACTGCTCAATTACGTCATCTTCGCGGCGCTGGTGTTCTACGCGCTCACGACCACGGGCCTGTTCATCCTGCGCCGCACGCGGCCCGGGGCCGAACGGCCGTATCGGGCGTTCGGCTATCCGGTGCTGCCGGCCCTGTACATCGCGCTCACGACGGCGGTGATGCTGCTCATCCTGCTGTCGCCGTCCACGCGGCAGGACGCGTTTCTGGGACTGCTGCTCGTCGTGATCGGTATCCCCGTGTACTTCATCTGGCGCCGGGTCGAGGCACGCTGACCCTCGCACCTCGGGCGGTGCCGCCGCGATTCGGGGACGCGGCGGTTCGCCCGGCCAATCGACGGCACGGTGGCGCTCCGGCCCCTGCCGCTGCACGCACTTCAGGAGAAACTGGGAATGAAGCATTCGGTGGGTCACGCAATCCGTCGCCTGACGACGTCGCTCGCGCTGACGGTGCTCGTGCTCGTCGCGGGATCGTTGGCGGCGCCGGTCATGGGCGTTCTGGGCGCGCAGCAGCCCGCGGCCACGGCCGTCGGGGGGGGGGCGCAGCAGGTGCATCAGGCGGGCGGCGAGGCGAATCTCGTGGTGCCGGACCTGAACCAGGCGACCTTCTTCGGCATCGGCGGCCATACGCTGCTGCTCTACGGGTTCATCATCTGCGGTCTGGGGCTGCTCTGGGGGCTCGTGTCGTTCTCGCAGCTCAACCGGATGGCCGTGCACACGTCGATGCGCGAGATCTCGGAGCTGATCTACGAGACGTGCAAGACGTATCTGGTGACGCAGGGCAAGTTCCTGCTCATCCTGGAGTTCCTGATCGGTCTCGTGATCCTGCTGTACTTCCGCGTGCTGCTCGACTTCGAGTGGCTGAAGGTGATCATCATCCTGGCGTTCAGTCTGCTCGGCATGGCCGGCAGCTACGGCGTGGCGTGGTTCGGCATTCGCGTGAACACCTTCGCCAACTCGCGCACCGCGTTCGCGAGCCTGAAGGGCAGGCCGTACCCGTGTTATGCGATCCCGCTGCAGGCCGGCATGAGCATCGGGATGATGTTGATCAGCGTCGAGCTGCTGATGATGCTCGTCATCCTGCTCTTCATCCCGGGGAGCTACGCGGGCCCGTGCTTCATCGGCTTCGCCATCGGTGAGTCGCTCGGGGCCGCGGCGCTGCGCGTGGCCGGCGGCATCTTCACCAAGATCGCCGACATCGGCGCGGATCTCATGAAGATCGTCTTCCGCATCAAGGAGGACGACGCGCGCAACCCCGGCGTGATCGCGGACTGCACCGGCGACAACGCGGGCGATTCGGTGGGTCCGAGCGCCGACGGCTTCGAGACCTACGGCGTCACCGGCGTGGCGCTCATTGCCTTCATCCTGCTGGCGGTGACGAACCCCGTGTTGCAGGTGCAGCTGCTGGTCTGGATCTTCGTGATGCGCGTGGTGATGCTCATCGCCAGCGGCGTGTCGTACTTCGTGAACGAGCTGGTCGCGCGGGGGCGCTACGCGACGGCGGAGGCGATGAACTTCGAGGCACCGCTCACGTCGCTCGTGTGGCTGACGTCGCTCGTGTCGGTCGGCCTCACCTTTCTGGTGTCGTATCTGCTCATCCCGAACATCGGGGACGGGACGCTCTGGTGGAAGCTGTCCGCCATCGTCACCTGCGGGACGCTGGCCGGCGCGATCATCCCGGAGTTCGTGAAGGTGTTCACGTCGGTGGAGTCGCGGCACGTGAACGAGGTGGTCACCTCGTCTCGGCAGGGCGGCGCGTCACTGAACATCCTCTCCGGCTTCGTGGCAGGCAACTTCAGCGCCTACTGGCTGGGCCTCGTCATCATGGCGCTGATGGCGATCGGGTTCGGCATCAGCACCATGTGGGCACCCGGTCTCATGCTCGCGCCGGCGGTGTTCGCCTTCGGCCTGGTGGCGTTCGGATTCCTCGGCATGGGTCCCGTGACCATCGCGGTGGACTCGTACGGCCCGGTCACCGACAACGCGCAGTCGGTGTACGAGCTGTCCCAGATCGAGGAGATCCCCAACATTCGCGACGAGATCCAACGGCAGTACGGCTTCGCCGTGGACTTCGAGCGCGCCAAGCACCATCTCGAAGCGAACGACGGCGCGGGCAACACCTTCAAGGCGACGGCCAAACCGGTGCTCATCGGCACCGCGGTCGTCGGTGCGACGACCATGATCTTCTCGATCATCGTGGCGCTCACCCAGGGGTTGCAGCCGGCGTTCGTCAGCAACCTCTCGCTGCTCCACCCGCCCTTCCTGCTCGGCCTGATCACCGGCGGCGCGGTGATCTACTGGTTCACCGGCGCCTCCACGCAGGCGGTGACCACCGGCGCCTATCGCGCGGTGGAGTTCATCAAGGCGAACATCCGCCTGGAGGGCGTGACGCGCGCGTCCGTCGAGGATTCCAAGAAGGTCGTGGAGATCTGCACCAAGTACGCGCAGAAGGGGATGTGGAACATCTTCCTCGTGGTGTTCTTCGCCACGCTCGCCTTCGCGTTCGTCGAGCCGTATTTCTTCATCGGGTATCTGATCTCCATCGCGCTGTTCGGGTTGTACCAGGCGATCTTCATGGCGAATGCCGGCGGCGCGTGGGACAACGCGAAGAAGATCGTGGAGGTGGAGCTCCAGGCGAAGGGCACCGATCTGCACGCCGCCACCGTGGTGGGCGACACGGTCGGCGATCCGTTCAAGGACACGTCGTCGGTGGCGCTCAACCCGATCATCAAGTTCACGACGCTCTTCGGTCTGCTGGCGGTGGAGCTGGCGGTCTCGATGACCGAGCAGCGCGGCGCGGGGCTGTCGCACGTCCTGGCCGCGATCTTCTTCATCATCTCCGTGCTGTTCGTGTATCGCTCGTTCTACGGTATGCGCATCGAGGAGGAGGATACGGAGCAGATGCCGGCCTCCACGCCGGAGCGCGTGCCGGCGCGTTAGGCACGGATCGTTCGTTCGTCGTCGTATAGTTCGCGAGCTTGCCGGAGGAGGGCCGTCCCACTCCGGCAAGCTCGCGGGCTATCGGGCGCCAGAGTCACTCTCTCCCGCGCACCATGCCCTCTCTCTTCTCTCGCAAGCCCATCGGCGCGCTGCTGGCCGAGGGTGACAACCCGAACGGGCTGAAGCGCGCGCTCGGCGCCGGCGATCTGGTGATGCTGGCCATCGGGGCGGTCATCGGCGCGGGGATCTTCTCGTCCATCGGCACCGCGGCGGCGGGCCAGGTGCTGCCCGACGGACACATCGTGCGGTACGGCGCCGGCCCCGCGCTCGTGCTCTCGTTCGTGCTGCTCGGCTGTGTCTGCGCGCTCGCGGCGCTGTGCTACGCGGAGCTCGCGGCCATGATCCCACAGGCGGGCAGTGCCTACGCCTACTCCTATGCCACGCTGGGGGAGATCGTCGCGTGGATCATCGGCTGGGACCTGATCCTCGAATACGCCGTGGGAAACGTGGCGGTGGCCATTGCCTGGAGCGGCTACTTCGTCTCGCTCCTCAGCGGACTCGGGGTCGTCTTTCCCGGCTGGACGGTGCACGGCTACCGGGAGGTGATCCTGAGCTCCGATCCGGCGCTCCAGGGGCTGCTGCAGACGGCGCCCCACATTGCCGGGATACCCGTGCTGGTGAACATCCCGGCCTTTGTCATCGTGGCGCTGATCACCTGGCTGTTGGTGATCGGCGTGCGCGAGAGCGCGCGCGCCAACAACATCATGGTCGCGCTCAAGCTGTTAGTCCTCGCGATCTTCGTCGGTGTCGGCGCGCTGCACATCGACACGGCGAACTATCACCCGTTCGCGCCGAATGGCTTCAAGGGCATCCACCAGGGCGCGGCCATCGTCTTCTTCGCCTACATCGGTTTCGATGCCATCTCGACAGCCGCCGAGGAAACGAAGAACCCGCAACGGAACATGCCGCTGGGCATCCTCGGCGGCCTCGCGGTCTGCACGGTGATCTACGTGATCGTGGGCGCAGTGGCGACGGGGCTCGTGCCCTACCAGCAGCTGCTCGCCAACGATCCGCTCACGCGGGCCTTCGATGTCGCGGGGCTGCAGCGGTTCAGCTGGATCATCTCGTTGGGCGCCGTGATCTCGATGTCTGCCGTGCTGCTCGTGTTTCAGTATGGGCAGCCGCGCATCTTCTTCGCCATGGCGCGTGATGGCCTGCTGCCGCGCTGGGCGGCCCGGGTGCACGGGAAGTATCGGACGCCGCACATCACCACGATTCTCACCGGCGTCTTCGTGGCGTGCTGGGCGCTCATCGGCGACGCGGGGGAGACATACGACCTCACCAACATCGGAACGCTCTTCGCCTTCGCGCTGGTCTGTGTGGGCGTACTCGTGCTGCGCCGCACGGATCCGGCCCGGCGCCGGCCCTTCCGGGTGCCGTTCGTCTGGCCGGTTTCGCTGCTGGGAGCCGCGGCCTGTCTCTTCGTGATGCGGGGGCTGCCCCGGGAGGCCTGGGAGCGGTTCGGCATCTGGCTCGCGATCGGGCTCATCCTGTACTTTGCGTACGGCGTCCGGCACTCCACGCTCCGGCGTGGCAGCGAACCCGTGCCGGTCGAGTCGACCTGACCTCACACATCCGCCGCCATGTCGCACCCCACGCCGAAGTCGACCGCCCTTCCGATGCTGCCGCGGCGCTCCTTGCTCCGGCGCATCTCGCTCTCGCAGTGGATCCTGATCTCCATGGTCGTCGGGGTCGGCCTCGGAGCGGCGTTCCCCGAAGCACAGCGTGAGCTGCACGGCGGCTGGGCCGCCACGGACCTGAACATCTTCTCCACGATCTTCCTGCGGATGATCAAGTCGTTGATCGTTCCGCTGCTGTTCGGGACGCTCGTGGTGGGGATCGCGGGACACGGCGACGACATGAAGCGGGTCGGGCGGCTGGCGCTGCGCTCGATCCTCTATTTCGAGTTCGTGACGACCCTCGCGCTCGCCGTGGGGCTCATCGCCGTCAACCTGGTGCAGCCCGGTCGTGGGGTGGACCTCGGCGCCGCGTCGGCCAAGGAGGGCGCGCAGCTCGCGACCACGCACGCCACCTTCAGCGGCGTGCTGCTGCATCTCGTGCCGCAGAGCTTTTTCGAGGCGGCGACGACCAACGAGGTGCTGCAGATCGTCTTCTTCACGATCATCTTCGCCGTCGCGCTCTCCCAGGTGAAGCAGGATCGCGCGCGCGGCTTCATGATCAGCGCGTGCGAGAGCCTGTCCGAGGTGATGTTCAAGTTCACCGGGATCGTGATGAAGTTCGCGCCCATCGGCATCGGGGCGGCCATCGCGGTGACGGTGTCCAAGAGCGGCCTCGGGGTGCTGCGCAACCTTGGGGTCCTGGTGCTCACGCTCTATGGCGCACTCGTCGTGTTCATCGTGTTCGTGCTCGTGCCGATCATGATCATCACGCGCGTGCCGCTCAAGCGCTTTCTGCGCGCGGTGAAGGAGCCCTTCCTCATCGCCTTCACCACCGCGTCGTCGGAGGCCGCGCTGCCGATCGCGATGGAGCGCATGGAGCAGATGGGCGTGCCGCGCCGGATCGTCGCCTTCGTGCTGCCCACCGGCTATTCGTTCAACCTGGACGGAAGCACGCTGTATCTGGCGCTCGCCTCGGTGTTCGCCGCGCAGGCGGCGGGTATCGACATGCCGCTCTCCCAGCAACTCGTGATGATGCTGACGCTGATGCTCACGAGCAAGGGCGTGGCAGCGGTGCCGCGCGCGTCGCTGGTGATCCTTTCGGGTGCGCTGGCCGAGTTCGGCCTGCCGCTGCAGGCCGTCGCGGTGATCCTCGGTGTGGACGCTCTGATGGACATGGCGCGCACCTCCATGAACCTGCTGGGGAACTGCCTGGCGACCGTGGTGATGGCGCGCTGGGAGGGGGACTTCGACCGTCCGGATGTCCCGGTGGCCGAAGCGATGCTCGGTCTGCCCCTCGAGGTGCCGGCGGTGAAGAAGCCGGAGATGGTGTAGCTCGGACGCTGGCGTCTGGCGGCAGGGCGGCGCTTCTTCAGACCGCCGGGGCGCTCAGTCCTGACCCAGAAACCTCAGCGCGCCGCGCACCGCCCCGCGTACCGGCACCACTTCCTCGGCGCTCACCTGCGCGCCGGGCACGGCGGCCTTGAGCCGGTGTTCCAGACGCCTGCGAAGGGCGGAGCCCCGGCGCAGCATACCCCCCGTGAGCGCCACCGGCACCGCCGCTCGCTCATCCACGAACAACTGGCGCGCCAGTGCCCGGATGTGCAGCGAGAGCTCCTCGACGGCGAGGCTCACCAGCGAGTTCGCGCGGAGATCGCCGGCGTCGGCCACGCTCATCACCACCGGAGCGATGGATGCGAGCGTCGCCGGCGTTGCCGCGGCCGCCCAGGGGATGAGCTCCGCGACGTCGTTCACCTGCGCCGCCGTGAGAATGGCACCGGTGAGCGCCGTCTCCGGCTCGCGACCGTCCGATGCCGCTGCCACCACGGAAAGGGCGCGCCGGCCGATCCACGCGCCACCCCCTTCATCGCCGAAGCTGGGCCCCCAGCCGCCGCAGCGTGCGGTGTGTCCCGTCGGGCTCCGGCCGAACGCCACCGATCCGGTGCCGCTGATGAGCAACACGCCGGGACCGTCCGCGAACGCGTCGTCGAGCGCGATGCTGAAATCCGAATGGATCACGACCTCGCTCGCGAGCTCTCGGCTCGCCAGCGCCTGCCAGAGCGCCTGGCGTTCGACCTCGCGGCCGACGCCGGCAACCCCCACGCAGAGTACCTGCGGCAGCACGTGGGTCATCTCGCAGGAGGCCAGCCCGTCGCGCACGACGCTGGCGATCACGTCGGCGGAGTCGTCCACGCGGCCTGGCCGCACCGCGCTGGCAGGGCCGACGACGTCACCGATCATGCCTCCATGCTCGTCCGCGACCATGGCCCGCGTCTTCGAACCGCCGCCATCGACTCCGATCACGATCGACGTCATGCGACGGCTACCTCGACGGTCGCCGGATGGCTGAACGAGGCGGCGATGCCCACCGCCACGGTGATCACGGTGCCGATGAGTACGTACCAGGGCCACGCGATGGTGCCGACGGGCCCGAGGGTAGGTGCGAGCGAAGGATACGCCGCCGCGATCGGCTTCGCGAACACCACAAAGGCCATCACGGCGATCCCCACCGACATGCCGATGATCGCATCCATCTGCCGCGCGCGTCGCCAGAAGAGGCCCAGGAAGAATCCGCCCAGCAGGCCGCCGTACGTGAACGAGGCGATGGAGAGCGCGATGACCACCACGGGCGTCTGCTGGTTTTCCGGAAAGAGCAGGGCGCCCCCGGTGAGGATCACACCCCACAGGAGAGCGAAGAGCTTTCCCACGCGAAGGGTGCGGGCGTCGTCGGGCCTGCGGCGGGTGAGCGGAAGATAGATGTCGTGCGTCGAGGCGGCGGCGAGCGAGTTGATCGCCCCCGAGTGCGTGCTCATGGTGGCGGCCAGGATCGCGGCGAGCACCAGCCCGAGCAGACCGTGCGGCATCCGCTCGATGATGAACGTGGGGAAGATCGCGTCCGGGGTGGGGAAGTGCTGGCCGGCATACAGCACCCAGAGTCCCACGCCGATCATCAGGAAGAGAGCGAACTGCAGAATGACGGCGACGCCGCTCCCGATGATCGCCATCTGCGCATCGCGCAGGCTCCGCGCCGAGAGCAG
The DNA here is from genome assembly GCA_035273185.1 of Gemmatimonadaceae bacterium. Classification (GTDB taxonomy): domain Bacteria; phylum Gemmatimonadota; class Gemmatimonadetes; order Gemmatimonadales; family Gemmatimonadaceae; genus AG2. Next base: position 59,049 of record DATEPM010000111.1, on the reverse strand, counting down.
CCGCTGCACGATGAGCTGATCGGCGCCGTGCGACGCCATGGAGAGAAACGCGCCGCCGAGCAGACCCGCGAAGATCGTATGCGGCTGATCGAGGCCGGTATAGAAACTGATCACCTGCAGCTTGCCGGCCGGCCGGGCGACGTCGAGCACGTGCGCCCAGCCGCCGCTCACCCCCCGGCCGATGAGCAGGATGGCCGCGATGCCGCCGAGAATGTAGACGCTGGCCTGGAGGATCTCGGTCCAGACGACGGCGCGCATGCCGCCCTTATAGGTGTAGATGATCGTCAGGGTGCCGAGCACCAGTACGGCCGCCGGCATCACGTGATTGGGGGCGAGCACGCCGCGCAGGATCAGGGCGATGGGAATCGCCGTCGCGAAGACGCGCACAGAGTCCGCGAGCCCGCGGGTGGCCATGAACACGATCGAGGTGAAGCGCCTGGTGGCCAGGCCGAAGCGCGTCTCCAGCAGCGCGTAGGCGGTCACGAGCCGCCCCTCGTAGTACTTCGGCAGCAGGGTGTTGGCGATGACGATCCGGCCGAGCAGGTATCCGCCGGCGACCTCGAGGAACCCCAGATTGCCGATGTAGGCCAATCCAGGAATGCTGATGAACGTGAGGGCGCTCGTCTCGCTGGCCACCACCGAGAACATCACCGCCCACCACGGGATCGAGCGGTCGGCGACGAAGTAGTCGTTGGAGTCGCGCTGCCGGCGGCCCACCCAGATGCCCAGGAGGGTGGAGCCGGCGAGATAGACGAGAATGACGATGATGTCGAGCGGGTGGAGTCCGCGCATCATGCGGCGCGGTGCGCGGGCGAGCCGGCGGCGTCACTCGCGTCAGGCCGTGACATACGCCTCCATCGCGAAGTACTCGGCGAGGCCCAGGCGGTCCAGCTCCGCCGCGGTGCCCCGATTGCGCGCCTCCACGCGCTGCCAGAACTCACGCTCGTCGTAGCCGCCCGGGAAGGGCGCCGAATCCTTCTGCGACTGGTGCTTGAAGATCGCCTGGATCTTGAGCCGCTCCTCCTCCTGCGAGAGCGGCACCAGCCAGGTGGCCTCGTGGATGGGCCACTCCTGCCACGCCCCCCGGTAAAGCCAGATCTCGGGGCGCTGAACGCGGCCGGCGATCTGGGTCTTCTCGTTGGCAGCGCCATCGCCGGCCGGCAGGGGCGCCTGCTCCATGAGGGGCCCACCGCTCTGCGCGGCCGCAGCCGCCGTCCGCGCGTGCTCCCCGAACAGTTCCTCCAGCGCGGCGTCGATCGCTTCCTTGCACATCCGATGCGTGCCGTGCGGGTCGGAGAGGTCGCCGGCCACGAAGATGTACTGCGGCCGCACCTCCTCCATGAGGGCGCGCACGATGGCGACGTCCTGCGGCCCGATGGCGTCCTTGCGCACCTTCCCCGTCTGATAGAAGGGCATGTTGAGGAAGCGCGCCGCCGAGCGCGGCAGCCCCACGGTCTCGATCCCGCTCACCGCCTCCGTCTCGCGGATGATGCGCTTGATGTCCTGCACCTCGGGGATGTCCACCTCTCCCGGGCGCTTGCGATCGAGAAAGGCATATACCGTATCGGCGAGCCGCGCCACCTTATCCCCGTCGATCAGCGTGTTGGCCGCCATGCGCTCGAGGAAGTCCACGTACCGGCGCACGTCGTGATCGAACACGGCGATGTTGCCGCTCGTCTGATAGGCGATCACGATCTCGTTCTCGTTCTCCACCAGCTTGCGGAGGATGCCGCCCATCGAGATCACGTCGTCGTCCGGATGCGGCGAGAAGCAGATGATGCGCTGGTGGGTGGGCAGCTTGGATTTCCCGCGGATCTTCGCGCCGAGGATGTTGAAGACCTTCCCGTTCACCTCCCCCGGCGTGCCGTACTTCGCGACCAGCGCCGACATCTGGTGCTCGGCATAATCGCGCTGTGTCAGCTTGAGGATGGCCTTGCCGGTCTGCTGCGACAGCCAGATCACCGCCCGGACCATGAGGTCCTGCGTCCACTGCACCTCGTCGATGAGCCACGGCGTGGCGATGCGCGTGAGCTCGGCGCCCGCGGCGCGATCCACGTAGAACGTCGTGTTCGGGTGCCGCTGCAGAAAGGTCGCGGCCACCTCCACGTCGATGTCACCCTCCACCGCGCGCTCGACGATGCTCGCCTTGTGCTCGCCCGTGGCCAGGATCGCGATCTCCCGCGCCTCGAGGATGGTGGCGACGCCCATGGTGATCGCCTCACGAGGCACGTACTGCTCGCCGAAGAAATCGGCGGCCGCGTCACGGCGCGTGATCGTGTCCAGCGTCACCAGGCGCGTGCGGCTCTCGGCGCCCGAGCCCGGCTCGTTGAAGCCGATGTGCCCCGTCTTGCCGATGCCGAGAATCTGGAAATCGATGCCCCCCGCGCGCTCGATCGCGTCCTCGTAGCGGCGGCAGGCCTCCTCCACCTGATCCCTCGGCGTGGTCCCATCGGGGATGTGCACGTGCTCCGGTACGATGTCGATCTGGGAAAACAGGTTCTCCCACATGAATCGGTGGTACGAGTGGATGCTCTCCGGAGGCATCGGGTAGTACTCGTCCAGGTTGAACGTCACCACGTGACGCAAGCTCAACCCGTCCTCCCGGTGCATGCGAATCAGCTCGCGATACACGCCGATGGGCGTGGACCCGGTCGCGAGACCGAGCACGGCGTGCTCCCCCGCGGCATCCTTCTCCCGCACCAGCGTGGCGATGCGGTTCGCGACCAGCCGCGCGATGTGCTCGTGGTCGTCCACCACGATCGTGCGGATCCGCTCCAACCCCGACGGGGCGTGCGCCACGCGAGAAGGCCCGCGATTCGACGAGCGATCGCGGGCCTCCTGCTCGGCGACAGCGTCCCTGCGGGCGCCGGTGACCGAATCTGGCATGTGTGTGCGTTACGCGGAGAACGAGCTGCCGCAGCCGCAGCCGCCAGTCGCGTTCGGATTCTTGAATGTGAAGCCGGCGCCCATCATGGACGACACGTAGTCGATGACCACGCCGTTGAGATACTGGGCCGAGAACGGATCCACGAACACCCGCCACCCGTCCTGCTCCACGACGAGATCGTCTTCCGCGGCCTCGTCCTCGATGAGCAGGCCGTACTTGAAGCCGCTGCATCCGCCCGGCTGCACGCTCACCCGGAGCCCGCCCTTCGCGGCGTCCACGCCTTCCTGCTCCATGAACTTCTTGACCTCGGCAGATGCGCCGGGGGTGATGATGACGGCGACGTCGGGCTGATTCATCGTGCTCATGTAATCCTCCTGGACGCGGCCAAGTAGTGTTGGGCCGCTAGGTTACAGGAAAAATAGCGCTCCGGCGGAGCCGGTACAAGGAACAGGATCAATCCGCGGCCACCGCCTCCTGCTCGCGCCTGGCCACCGCGGGTGGAGGCGCTTCGGACCGGAAGGACCGCGCGATCCAGGCAAAGGCCACAGCCGAGATGATCAGCAGCACGATGCCGGTGCCAACCTCGCCGAAGATGATCTTGCCGCTGCCGAAGAGCGCACCATAAATGGCGACGATCCCCGCCACCCAGTTGGTCCAGGCGAGGGAGCCCCCGGGAATGCTCTCGCGGCCATAGCCGAGTCGCCGGGACACCCGAGCCCAGCCCGGTCCGCCGGGGCGTACGCGTTCGTAGAAGCTATCCAGTATCGCATCATCCTCCGGCGCCGTGGCGAAGGTGACCACCACCCACACCACCGTGCTTACGGCGACCGTCAGCAGCATCACCACGGCGTCCGCATTGGGATCGCCCGCGGCGAACCTCGGCGCGACGGTCTCCAGCGCGATCGCGGAGACCACGAACGAGGCGATCATCGCGCTGATCTCCGACCAGGCGTTGATGCGCCACCAGTACCAGCGCAGGATCAACACCAGCCCGGTGCCCGCGCCGATCGCGAGCAGCAGCTTCCAGGCGCCCTCCACCGACGAGAGCTGCCAGGTCACCAGCGTCGAGCCGAGGAAGAGGAAGATCGTCGCCCAGCGCGAGATGCTGACGTAGTGCTTCTCGGTCGCCGTGCGGTTGAGGAATCTGCGATAGAAATCATTCACGAGATACGATGCGCCCCAGTTGAGCTGGGTGGCCACCGTGGACATGTAGGCGGCGGCAAAGCCCGCCATCATCACGCCCCGCCAGGGCGTCGGCAGGAGATCCACGAAGGCCTGCACGTAGGCTGCCTCGTGGTCGTGGGTGGGTCCGATGCCGGCGGGATACAGCACGATCGTGGCGAGTCCGGTGACGACCCACGGCCACGGACGCAGCGCGTAGTGCGCGGCCTGGAAGGAGAGCGTCGCCAGCACGCCATCACGCTCCGTGCGGGACGAGAAGATGCGTTGCGCGATGTAGCCGCCACCGCCCGGCTCGGCGCCCGGATACCATGCCGCCCACCACTGCACGCCGAGAAAGACCGCCAGCGACAGCAGGGGCATCCACGCGTACGCCGTGATGCCGTGCAGGCCGAACGATACCGGCAGCACCGAGAGCGCCGCGGTCTCGCTGCCGAAATGCGTCGCGAGCTTGGCCTTCAGCACCTCCATCCCGCCCACCGCCCGTACGGCGAAGATGGCCAGGATGATGACCGCGGTCATTTTGATGACGAACTGGATGAGATCCGTCCAGAGCACCGCCCACATCCCGGCGGCCACCGAGTACGCCATCGTGATGAGGAAGCAGATGCCGACGGCGATCACCTGGCCCGACACCGTGATCCCGCCGATCTGCACGTCGCGCAGGCCAAGCGAGATCGTGAGGATCTTGATCATCGCGCGCGTCACCCAGCCGAGGATGATCAGGTTGATCGGGATGGCGAGGTACAGTGCGCGAAAGCCGCGCAGCGCGGCGGCCGGCTTGCCGCTGTAGCGGATCTCGGCGAACTCCACGTCAGTCATCACGTTGGCACGCCGCCAGAGCCGCGCGAAGAAGAACACGGTGAGCATGCCGCTCATCAGCATGTTCCACCAGAGCCAGTTGCCGGCCACGCCGTGCGCCGACACCAGCCCGGTCACCACCAGCGGGGTGTCCGCGGCGAAGGTGGTGGCGACCATCGAGGCGCCCGCGAGCCACCAGGGGACGTTCCGCCCAGAGATGAAGTACTCGCTCAGGCTCTCGCCGCCCCGCTTTGTGAAGGCGAAGCCGATTCCCGCTGACAGCAGGAAGTAGGCGGCGACGATGGCCCAATCGATCGGAGAGATGTTCATTTGCGCGGGCTTGCAGAAGAGGAGTTGGCGCTCCGAATCACCGACATCACGGCATCCGCGAGCTCCACGCGGACGTGGCCGATCTTCATGTTCTTCCGCGTGGGATCCACACGATTGCTGAGCAGAATGACGAACGTGTCGTACGTCGGGTCAATCCAGATGGACGTGCCGGTGAACCCGGTATGGCCGAAGGCCTGCTCCGACATGAGGTGGCCCGCCGAGTTGCGGCCATTCGGCTTCTGCCATCCCAGCGCGCGATCCTGGAGTTGGCGTGTGGTGAACAGCGTGATCGTCTCCGGCCGGACGATGCGCGTGCCCTGCAGCGCCCCGCCATTCAGGTACATGCGCGCGAACCGCGCGAGATCGTGCCCGGAGCTGAACAGCCCCGCGTGCGCGGATACGCCGCCCAGATAGTACGCGCGCTCGTCGTGCACCTTGCCGTGCAGCTTGCCGCCGCGCGTCGAGTCGAACTCCGTGGGCGCGATGCGCGCGAGCAGCGAGGCCGGGGGATTGTACATCGTTTCGGTCATCCGCAGCGGCTGGAACACGTGGTCGGCCAGATACCGGTCCAGTGGCTGCCCGGTAACGCGCTCGACGAGTCGCCCGAGCATGTACGCGCCGATGTCGCTGTACACCATGCGCACGCCCGGCAGCGTGTCCAGGGGCGTGGCGAACATGAGCTTCGCGATACTGTCGGCGTCGTGCGTCATACGGTCGTACGGCCGATCCGCGGGGAGACCCGAGGTGTGCGTGAGGAGGTGACGCACGGTCACCTTCTCCTTGTTGGGCCCCGTCCATTCGGGGATGTACCGCTGCAGCGGCGCATCGAGCGAGATGCGGCCCTGCTCCACCAGCTGCATCATTGCCGTCGTCAGGCCGATCACCTTTGTCAGGGACGCAAGATCCCATAACGTGTGTGCGTCGGGTTCCGGGCTGGGAGCCCAGTCCAGATGTCCCACCCCCATCTCGGTGAGCACGGTGTCGCGATTGCCCACCACGGCAAACGCGCCGGGGAACGCACTGTCCGCCTCGGCGCGATCGAGCACGGCACGCACGGAGTCGCGCAGGACGGCGTTCATCGACGCGGGAGAGGGGGCATACACCACCGTGGGCGACGGTGCGACGGTGGGCGTGGGGCCTTCGGCGGCGACCACTGCCGGCGACGAGCGCACACAGGCCATCAGCAGCATGAGAATGGATCCGAGAACCGCTCGTTCGGCGTGAGGCAGTTGGAGAGAATGCATCGAGGTGGGTAGGAACGGGTGGAACGGGGCGAACGCGGTCGAGTTCGGGAACGCCGGTGATCGGAGGTTCGGGGACGGCACAGCATACACGCAACGGCGCCGCTCCGCAGCGGCTTCCGCGCATCTCGGCGCCGTCCCGCGGTACGCGAATGGTAGCCGACTGGGCCGGCGTCTGGTTACCTTCCGCCACAGTCCCGAAAATGGAGAGTATGGCGATGAGAGCACAACGCGCCATGGTTGCGCTGGCCAGCCTGGGGGTGTTCGGTCTGGCAGCATGCGGTCCGCGTCGTGCGGAGGTGCGAACGGCGCCGAGCACGGCGACGCAGGAAGCGGCCATTCACCTTACCAACAACCTGGCGCAGGCCGTGAACGTGTACGTCGTGCAGATGGATGGCACCGAGATGTTTGTGCGGCAGGTGGCGGCGAACACCACGGAACAGTTGCCCGTTCGCGGTGTGGCCCCGGGGACTCAGGTGCGACTGCGTGCCGTGACGGTCGATGGCAAGAGCACCTTCACGACCGAAAACCCAGTGACGCTCACGTCCACATTCCGCTGGAACGTGCCCTGAGTGGACGACTCAGGAGACCAGCTTCCGCGCCCGCGCGATGCGGCACCGGGGCCGGTGCCGTTGCTCCAACTTTGTGGAGCGACTACCTTTACGAGCCTTGACCGAATCGAATGAAGATTCTCCCCGACTGGCTCAAGAACGGGTATTTGCGGGTCATCGATCCGGTCGCGAACTGGCTGGTCCGGCGAGGTGTCCACCCCAACAGCATCACCATTCTTGGGACCGCCTGCTCTGTAACGGGCGGCATCATCTATGGCACGGGGCACATCTCGATGGGCGGGTTCTTTCTCGGCCTCACCGCTCTGTTCGATGTGCTGGATGGCACCGTGGCGCGACGCTCCAACCGGAGCTCCACCTTCGGTGCCTTTCTCGATTCGACGCTCGACCGGCTCGCGGACGGGGCCGTGCTGGGAGGCCTGGCGGTGTTCTACGCGCTGAGCGCCACGCACCGCAGCGTCCCGATGATCGTGATCTGTCTGGCCGGGATCATCGGTTCCTTTCTCACCTCCTACACCCGGGCGCGTGCCGAGGCGCTGGGGCTCGACGCCAAGGTGGGCATCCTCCAGCGCCCCGAGCGCGTCGTGCTGCTGTCCGTGCCGCAGGCCTTCTTCGGCCTGGCGCTGCATGGCTGGGTGTTGGCAAGCATCATCTTTTTCTTGACCGTCACGGCGTGGATTACGGTGGTTCAGCGGGTGGCGTTCGTTCATCAGCAGACCACCCCCCGCACCGAAGCGGAGGCGCTCCGGATCACCGACGGGCAGAAGCCCCACTGGTCGCGCCGCCGCCGGTCGGCGTCACGCCCTCTACTGAAAGGAGATTGAGCTCGTGCAGGGTTCCGCCAAGGGTTCCAGGAGCGCCGCCGCTGGCGAACGCTCCAACATTCGCCCCGCCACCGGCAGGCTCGGTGTGCTCACCCCAGGCCTCGGCGCCGTCGCCACGACCTTCATGGCTGGGGTCGAGAGTGTGCGTCGAGGCCTCGCCAAGCCGATCGGCTCCCTCACCCAGATGGGCACCATCCGACTGGGCAAGCGCACCGAGAACCGGTCGCCCCTGATCAAGGAGCTGGCGCCGCTGGCCGAACTGGAGGATCTGGTGTTCGGCGCGTGGGATCCGATCCCTGACGATGCGCTGACCGCCGCCTGCAAGGCGGGCGTGCTGGTCGACAAGGATCTTGCGCCGCTCTCGGATTTCCTGCGCGAGATCAAGCCCATGCCGGCCGTGTTCGACAGCCGCTACGTCACGCGCCTGCACGGCGAGAACGTGAAGAAGGGCAAGACCAAGCGCGATCTCGCCGAGCAGCTGCGCCAGGACATCCGCGACTTCAGGTCGAAGAACCGGCTGGATCGCGTGGTGGCCGTATGGTGCGCGTCCACGGAGACGTACATCAAGGCCGGGCCGCAGCACGCGACCATCGAGCAGTTCGAGAAGGCGATGGAGCGCAACGACGACGCCATCGCGCCCTCGATGCTGTACGCGTGGGCGTGCATCATGGAGGGGATTCCGTACTGCAACGGCGCGCCGAACCTGGCCGTCGACACACCGGCGCTGCAGCAGCTGGCAAACGATCGCGGCGTGCCGATCTCCGGGAAGGATTTCAAGACCGGCCAAACCTGGATGAAGACGGTCGTGGCACCGGGCCTCAAGGCGCGCATGCTCGGGCTGGCGGGCTGGTACTCCACCAACATTCTCGGCAATCGCGACGGCGAGGTGCTGGACGATCCTGCCTCCTTCAAGACCAAGGAGGAGTCCAAGCTCAGCGTGCTGCACACCATCCTGCAGCCCGAGAAGTACCCCGATCTGTACAAGAACTTCTCGCACGTGGTGCGGATCAACTATTACCCGCCGCGCGGCGACAACAAGGAAGGATGGGACAACATCGACATCGTGGGGTGGATGGGCTACCCCATGCAGATCAAGATCAACTTCCTCTGCCGCGACTCCATCCTCGCCGCGCCCATCGTCCTGGATCTCGCCCTCTTCTCCGACTTTGCCCACCGGGCGGGGCTGAAGGGGATTCAGGAATGGTTAAGCTTCTATTACAAGAGCCCCATGGCGGCTCCCGGACTGCAGCCGGAGCATGATCTTTTCATCCAGCAGACGAAGCTGAAGAACACGCTTCGGCATCTGATGGGTGAGGAGCAGATCACCCATCTCGGCCTGGAATACTATCAGTCCTGAGGAGGGCCCGATGGACACGAGTGCAGCAGCGCGCGCGGGCAGACGGACGCTGGCCGCGATGGCCGCCATCGCGGCCGCGGGCATGATCGCGGTCGGATGCGGCCGGTCCGAGGCGCGGCAGCGGGAGATGCACTACATCTCGAAGAGCTACTCGTTCACCATCATCCCGGACCAGGCACCGCCGCATGCGCGCGAGCCGATCCTGTACAAGGTGGTCGTACGGGATCGTGACTCGCGCGAGCCGATCCAGAACGGCGAGGGACAGATCTACTCGAACAACGAGGAAGGCGCGCGCACGTGGGACGGTTTCACCTACGGGCCGCAGGTCGGGACGTATTATGGAAAGCTCAATTTCGTCACGTCGGGCGTGTGGGCCGTGGGCCTGCGCTTCCGGCGCGACTCGCTGCATCCGCTGGAGACCATCAACTGGATGCAGGACGTGCTGAACGAGCGGCCGTCGGCCGCTCCCTAACCGCGCCGCACCACCGCATGCGCCATTTCTTTCGCAGTCATCGTCCGCCGGCGGATGTGCTGGCTGCCGCGGACACATTCTTTCCGGAGATCGGCCTGGCCCAGAGCGCGACCGCGCCGCGCAGCCGCACCTTCTCGGGCGCCCTCGGCATCGTGAAGCTCACCGCGAAGCCGGAAGGAGGCCACTACACCTTCGTGGCGGCCGAGACGGACCAGATGGGGGAGAGCCGCATGGATCGCAACGTGAAGCGGTTCTTCATGGAGCTGCATCGGACGGCCGATCCCACGCACCGGCTGTCCGTCTCCTACTGATGCCCGCGTCCGTCGGCAAGCGCTCGGCCCGGCGTGGCCAGCGCGTACCGGCATCTCCGTCCCCGGATGCCGGCCTCTCGCGCGACCAGTTGTTGGAGCTGTACTACTGGATGCGCCTCACACGCACGCTCGAGGAGCGCTTGGTGGCGCTGTACCGCCAGACGAAGGTGGTCGGCGGGCTGTTTCGCTCGCTGGGACAGGAGGCGGACGCGGTGGGCAGCGCCTACGCGCTGCGCCGCGAAGACGTGCTCTCACCCCTCATCCGGAATCTCGGATCGATGCTGGTGAAGGGTGCCACGCCCCTCGAGATCCTGCGGCAGTACATGGCCAAGGGCGATTCGCCCACGCGGGGGCGGGAGCTGAACATCCACTTTGGTGATCCCCAACGCGGCTTCATCGGCCAGATCTCGCCACTCGGCGACATGGTGCCGGTGATGGCAGGCGTAACCCTCTCCTTCAGGATGCGGGGCGAGGATCGGGTGGGGCTGGTCTACGTCGGCGACGGCGCCACCTCCACCGGCGCCTTCCACGAAGGAATCAACTTCGCTGCCGTGCAGCGCTGCCCGCTCGTGGTGATCATCGAGAACAACGGCTACGCCTACTCCACGCCGACGGCGCGGCAGACGCTGGCTCGCCAGTTCGTGGACAAGGCCGTCGGCTACGGCATTTCGGGCGAGCAGGCAGACGGGAACGACGTGATCGCGACCTATGCGGCCACCAGGCGCGCGGTCGACCGCGCCCGCCGCGGTGAAGGCACCTCGCTGGTGGAGCTGCTCACCTACCGGCGCAAGGGTCACGCGGAGCACGACAACCAGTCGTACGTGCCCGAAGGAGAGATCGAGCGGTGGGCCCGGGAGAACGACCCGATCGATCGGTACACGGCGCGCCTCACGGGGGAGTTCGGCTTCGAGGTGCCGGAGCTCGAGGCGGTGGACGAGCGCGTGCGCCGGGAGGTGGATGAGGCTACGGAGCTCGCCGAAGCATCGGCGCCGCCGGAGGCGCTCGATGCGCTCGTCGGCGTGTACGCCGATCCCGCGTCGACGCCGCCACTCTGGTTTCGCACCGAGGAGCACACCGCAGCGGGGCCGCACGAGCACATCGAGGGCTGGGGAACATATCAGGCAGGGGAATCGCCGGCGCGCCCCGCGCGGGAGAACGACTGATGGCCGAGATCACCTATCTGGAGGCCATCCGCGAAGCCCTGTTCGAGGAGATGGAGCGCGACCCCAACGTGTTCTGCATGGGCGAGGACATCGGGGCGTACGGGGGCGCCTTCAAGGCGACCGAGGGACTGCAGGCGCGCTTCGGGGAGCGACGCGTGATCGATGCCCCCATCTCGGAGACGGGCATCGTCGGCGCGGCGGCGGGCGCGGCGCACATGGGGATGCGTCCCGTGGTGGAGATGCAGTTCATCGATTTCATCGCTACCGCGTACGACATGCTCACCAATTACGTGGCCACGGCACGCTATCGCGCCTTTCTCCCCTGTCCGATGGTAGTGCGAGGCCCGAGCGGGGGCTACGTTCGCGGCGGCCCGTTTCACTCGCAGAATCCCGAGGCGGGGTTCATTCACACGCCGGGGCTCAAGGTGGTGTATCCCGCCACGGCCGCGGATGCGAAGGGGCTGCTGAAGGCCGCCATCCGGGACGAGGACTGCGTGCTCGTGTTCGAGCACAAGTACTTATATCGCCGGATCAGGGGAGAGATGCCCGCGGGCGACGTCGTGGTGCCGATCGGCAAGGCGCGCACCGCGCGCGAGGGGCGCGACCTCTCGATCATCACCTACGCCGCCACCGTGTACAAGGCGCTCGAGGCGGCGGAGCAGCTCGAGCGGGAGGACGGGCTGTCCGTGGAGGTGATCGATCTTCGCTCGCTCAACCCGCTGGATGACGACGCGATCGTCGCGACGGTGAAGAAGACCAATCGCGCACTCATCGTGCACGAGGATACGCGTACCGGCGGCATCGCCGGGGAGATCACGGCGCGCATCAACGAGCTGTGCTTCTCGTGGCTGGATGCGCCGGTGCTGCGCGTGACGGCGCACGACGTCCCCCTTCCGTACGCGCCCCAGCTGGAGGATTTCGTGCTCCCGCAGACGCACGATGTGGTAGCGGCGGCGCGCACGCTGGCGGCATACTGAAGATGGCTGCGGAGGGCCAGGGTGGTGCACCGGAGGGCGCGCACTACGTCGGCGTCGGCTGTTTGACGTTCGTGATCGGCTTCGTGGCCGGCGGCATGATCGCGGTGTTGATCGCGAAGATCGTGGGCGCGATCACGGGGTGCGCGCCCATCAACGAGGAGGGAGCCCCCTGCAACTGGCACATTTACTGGCTGGTCGGTGCGATATTGGGGGGGATCGGGGTGCCGGCCGTCTCGCTGACGCGACTGCGGCGCGGGCGCGCGAGAGCTCTGAACTCAGAACGAGGGTGATGCGGTGGCGCGGGTAGACGTGGTCATGCCCCAGATGGGGGAATCGATCGCCGAGGGCACGCTGTCGCGCTGGCTCAAGAAGGTGGGCGACGCCGTGAAGCGTGACGAGCCAATCTTCGAGATCTCCACGGACAAGGTGGATGCGGAGATCCCCGCGCCCACCGGCGGCGTGCTGGCCGAGATCCTCATCCAGGAAGGCCAGACGGTACCGGTCCAGACGGTCCTGGCGCGGATCGAGACGGATCGGGGCGCGGCGCTGGGCGGTGGAACAGAGGGGAGCGGTGCAGGGACTGCGGCTGCACCGGCGGCAGCCGTGTCGGCGGCTGGCGCGGGTGCCGCCGTGAGTGCCGGCGCTGGCGGCGCGGGGCCCCCCCCCCAAAAGCAATTTACGACCGCCAGCGTTGCCGCCCAGCATCCTTCCGCCGCCCAGCGCATCCCGCTGACGCAACCATCCAATGGCGGCAGCTCCCTCGAGGAGCGCATCCGCACGAAGTCGTCGCCGCTCGTCCGCAAGATCGCGGCAGAGCACGGAATCGAGCTTGCCGCCCTACGTGGCAGCGGCATTGCCGGCCGGGTGACCAAGCGCGATCTCATGCAGTTCCTCGACGCCGGCGCGGCCGCGCCAGCGTCGACGGGTGGCGCCCGTCCGTCCATGTACGCACCCGCCGGGGCGGAGCCGGCGGGCCCCGCCCCCGAGCCCTGGATGGGCGACGTGGTGGAACCGATGTCCAAGATCCGGCGCCTGACCAGCGACCACATGGTCGCCGCGCGCCGCTCGGCCGCCCACGTCACGTCGTTCTTCGAGATCGACCTCACGCGCATCGCCCGCATCCGCGCCGCCCAGCGCGCGACGTTCCAGGAGACCACGGGGCAGAAGCTCACCTTCCTGCCCTTCATCATCAGCGCCGTCGTGGACGCGCTCAAGCAGCACCCGGTGCTGAATGCCGCGGTGGCCGGCACCAGCATCATCTACCGCAAGCAGTACAACATCGGCATCGCCGTCGCGCTGGACTGGGGGCTCATCGTCCCCGTGATCCGAAACGCCGACGATCTGTCCCTCACCGGACTCACGCGCCAGCTGAACGATCTGGCGCAGCGCGCCCGGGCCAAGAAGCTGCAGCCCACAGAGGTGCAGGACGCGACGTTCACGATCACCAACCCCGGCGTCTTCGGCTCCCTCATGGGCACCCCGATCATCCCGCTCGGCACCTCGGCCATTCTCGGCCTCGGCGCTATCGAAAAGCGAGCCAGAGTGCTCACGGGCGCCGACGGCGAGGATACCATCGCCATCCGTACCTGCGCATATTTCTCGCTGTCGTTCGATCATCGAATCGTGGACGGCGCCGATGCCGACAGGTTCCTGGCGTATCTCAAGCAGCGTCTCGAGACCTTTCCAGAGACGGAGCTGGCCTGACGCATGTCGCGCTATCTGACGATTCAGCGCACGCTGGTCACCCCCGGTGAACGCGAGCGCTTCTTCGAACGCATCAGGCGAAAGCAGGAACATTACTCACGCGCCAAGTGCCGCTTCTGGGTCTTCGAGGAGGCGGACTTGCCCGGTGCGTTCCTGGAGTTCTTCGAGGCAGCCGACGCCGAGACCCTGGCGCGCGCGCACGCGAGCGCGCCCGATCCGGTGCTCGATGCCAATCGCGTCTATTCCGAAGTGGAGCTCAGTTAGATGCCCACCCGCAGCATCATCGTCGACGGCGCCACCTGGCGAGTGTTCCCGTCCGGCCGTGTGACCCAGTACGATCGGGACGAGTTCGGGCTCATGTTCATCTCCGGCTCGGGTGCCGATCGCCGGGTGAGGGTCACCCGTTACTCGCCGCAGGGCGTGCGGTCGCGCGAGCAATCGCTGGCCGAGATGCCGGAGGCCGACCTGCGTCGCCTGTTCGGCGAATCGCAGCCGAGCGTCACGTCGCCGGAAGCCGACTATTCCCCGTGAGGGTGCCGTGACCGAACCGGCGCGCGCGGCATTCGTCGATCTTCACTCGCACTCGACGGCATCGGACGGCGCGCGCGCCCCCGCGGCAGTGGTGCGGGAGGCGCATCGGGTCGGCCTCGGCGCGATTGCCCTCACGGACCACGATACCGTGGACGGTGTCGCCGAAGCGCGGCGCGCGGGCGAGGAGCTCGGCGTGCGTGTCGTCACGGGCGTCGAGCTGAGCGCCGTCGAGCCGAGTGGCGAGACACACATCCTCGGGCTGCATCTGGCCGACACCACGGAGCTCGAAGCACGCCTGCACGCCCTGCGGTCCATGCGCCACGGACGGGCGGAGCGCATCGTCGCGCGGCTCAACGAGCTCGGCGTGCGCATCACGCTCGACGATGTCCTGGCGCAGGCCTCCGGGGGAGCGGTGGGCCGGCCGCACGTGGCGCGGGCCATGGTGGGTGCCGGCTGGGCGACGGATCTGCGCGATGCATTCAGCCGCTATCTTGGCGATGGGCGTGCCGCGTTCGTGCCGAAGGAGCAGCTCCCGCTGAGCGAAGCCGTGGCGATGATTCATCGGGCGGGCGGACTGGCGATCGTGGCGCACCCGGCGGGCGCGGGCAGGCGCGACCGAATCGAGGCGCTGGTCGCGCTCGGCGTCGATGGGGTTGAGGTGCGGCATCCCAGTCACTCGCCGGCCGATACGACGAGACTCATGGCGCTGGCCGACCATTTCCAGCTCGTGCCGAGCGGTGGATCCGATTGGCACGGGCTGCCGGAGGGAGGACGGGTGCTGGGCGCCATGCAGGTGCCGGCGGAGTGGCTGGAACGCCAGGATGCCCGCGTCGCCCGGCGCGCCGCATCGGAAGACGAGTCGCGCGCGGTCATCGGCCGATCCGCGCCGTAGCGCGGGCGGGAAGGGCTCGGGCCGGAACGCGCGGGGGCGATGCGGTCGGGAGGATCACCATGGAGCTTCGCGGAAAGGTGGCGCTGGTGACGGGCGCGGGCCGGCGCGTGGGCAGGGCACTGGCACTGGCGCTCGGAGCGCAGGGAACACGCGTGGCGGTGCATTACGCCGCGGCGTCGGCGGGCGCCGCGGAGACCGCGCGGCTCATCGCGGCCGACGGCGGAGCGGCCGCCACCTTCGGCGCCGACCTCACCGAACCGGCCGCGCCGGCCCGCCTGGTGAGCGACGTGGTTGCCGCGCTCGGTGCCCTGGACATCCTCGTGAACTCCGCGGCGGTGATGGAGCGCACTCCGTTAGGCGAGGTGACGCCGGCGGCGTGGGATGCGATGTTCGCGCTCAACCTCCGCGCACCGTTCTTTCTGGCCCAGGCGGCCGCACCGCATCTCGCGCGGGCGCGCGGCGCGATCGTGAACATCGCCGACCTCGCCGCCTTCGAGACGTGGCCCGCCTACATCCCGCACGGCATCTCCAAGGCCGGCATCGTACACATGACGCGCGCCCTGGCCCGGGCGCTCGCGCCGCACGTGCGCGTCAATGGCATCGCGCCGGGCGCCGTGCTGCTGCCGGCGAGCTGGAGCAACGCCGACGCCGAGCACCTGCGCCAGTCCACACCCCTCGAGCGGCTTGGCACGCCCGCCGACGTCGCGGGCACGCTGCTCTTTCTTCTCCAGTCCGAGTACGTCACGGGCGAAACGATCATCGTGGACGGCGGCCGGCATGTTCGGCGCTGATGCCCCGCGGCTGCCGGGCCGGCGCCTTGCGACGCCGCGCATGTTTCATGGCAGCGACGGCCGGCGCGAGGTGCGCCGCTGCGAGTGACCAGCGGTTCCACCCGCGAAGCCGATTGACGAGATTGAGAGCGGATGCCGGCGCGATCCGGCGGCGGCGTGCTCGAGCGAGGTGTGCTTCTTTGGCGAAAACGTTCAATTATGACGTGGTGATCGTTGGCGCTGGTCCGGCAGGGATGTGCGCCGGCATGTACGCCGGCCGCGCGATGCTCCGAACGGTCGTGCTGGAGCGCGGCTTTCCCGGCGGGGAGCTGCTCAACACCGAGCTCGTGGAGGATTATCCGGGGTTCGAGCGCATTCTCGGGCACGAGCTGGCGCAGAAGTTCGCGGAGCACGCGGCGAAGTTCGGCGCCGATTTCCGGAACGGCGTGCACGTTACCTCGGTGCGCAAGCGCGCTGACGGCTCCTTCGAGACGGAGACGGCGGATGGCGAGACGTATCTCTCGCCCACGGTCATCGTGACGGCGGGCGGCACGCCCGTGAAGCTCGGCGTGCCGGGCGAGCACGAGTACGCGGGCAAGGGGGTTTCCTACTGCGCGATCTGCGATGGCGCCTTCTTCCGCGGCCATGTCATCGCTGTCGTCGGAGGCGGGGATGCCGCCACGGAGGAGGCGGACTTCCTCACGCGGTATGCGGAGAAGGTTTACCTCGTCCATCGGCGCGGGGCGCTGCGGGCCAGCAAGATCCTGCAGCAGCGCCTCTTCGACAATCCGAAGATCGAGGTCATCTGGGACACCGTCGTGGAGGCGATCGAGGGAGACGCCCAGGGTCTGGTGAGGAACCTGAAGTTGCGCAACGTCAGAACCGACGCGACGCGCGATCTCGCGGCCACCGGCATCTTCGTCTTCGTCGGATTTCGCCCGAATACCGGCATCATCGTGGATCACGTGAGCCACGACGACATGGGCTATCTGCTCACCGATTTCAATATGCAGACGTCCATTCTCGGCCTGTTCGCCGCGGGCGACGTGCGCGCACAGCTCACGCGGCAGGTGACGACGGCGGTGGGTGACGCGACAACAGCCGCGATCGCGGCCGAGAAGTATCTGAAGGCGCTCGCCGACGGCGAGGTGGTTCCCGAGATCGTCGGTAGCGGAGGGTACACCGCATGAAGGTCGCCTCCGTGACCGTCGGGCCGTTTCAGGAGAATACGTACCTGCTGCTGGACGAGACGACGCGGCATGCGGTGCTCGTGGATCCGGGCGCCGAGCCGGAGCGCCTCGTGCAGTTGGTGCGCCGGTCGGGGGCGACGCTGGACGCCATCTGGCTCACACACGCTCATGTCGATCACATCGGGGGCATCGCGGGGGTGCGGCGCGTGTGGGACGTGCCGGTCCACCTGCATCCCGCTGATCGTCCGCTGTACGATGCCGGCGCGACGCAGGCCGCCTATTACGGGCTGCCATTCGAGCAGCCCGGTCCGCCGGAGCACGAGCTCGCGGAGGGTGACATCCTGCGACTGGGGGAAGCGGAGTTTCAGGTGCTCCACGTGCCCGGCCACGCGCCGGGGCACGTCATCTTTCGCACCGACGATCTGATCCTTGGTGGCGACCTGCTGTTTGCCGGCTCCATCGGGCGTACCGATCTCCCCTTCAGTGACACGGCGGCCATGCAGCGCTCGCTCGCGCGCATCGCGGCCCTGGACGATGCGCTGGCGGTGCATCCGGGACACGGACCCGCCACGTCCATCGGCCGGGAGCGCGCGACCAATCCCTTCCTGGTCGGCACCGAACGACTGGTGCGCCGATGAGCAGATGGCCATGAGTGCGCGGGCCGCGGCACCGATCGTCGAGATCGTCCTGCTGTCCCTCTGGCTGGGCGGCGCTCTGCTGTTCGCGGCGGTCGTCGCGCCGGCGGCATTTGCCGTGCTGCCATCGCGGGCCCTGGCTGGCGCCCTGGTGAGCCGGGTGCTGCCCGTAGTGTTCTCCGCGGGGGTGCTGATCGGCGCGCTGAGCGTGATTCTCGAGTCGGTCGCGAGGACGGGCGCGTGGGGGCGCACGGCGGCCGGAGCAGTGCTGGCCATCGCGTGTGCCGTCGCACAGCTGCTGGTGGTTCCGAGGATCGACCGGTTGCGGGCGCAGATTTCTGGCGCCGTCGAGGCGCTCGCGGTGGACGACCCCCGGCGCGTGACATTCGGCCGCCTGCACGCGGTGAGCGTCGGATGGCTCGGCGTGGGGATGCTCGCGGCGATCGCCGCGTTATGGCTGGCGACGCGGGCGCTGCCGTCCGGTGTGCGCGGCGATGCGCGCCGCGCGCCGGCGCCAGCCTCCCAGAGCGATGGAGGGCTACCGTGACACCGGGCGATGGCGCCGGCGAGCCGCGGCTGCCGCGGCTCGACGCCGAGGATGCGATACGAGCAGACGAGCGGCTGCGGCCACCATTCGAGCACTTCCTGCGCGAGCGCGGCAAGGTACCGAATCTCTTTCGCGTGAGCGCGTACCGGCCGGCGATCACCGAGACGCTGGTCGCGCACATGCGGGCGGTGATGGGGCCGGGCGAGGTGCCGGGGCTGCTGAAGGAGCTCGTCTCGGTACGAGTGTCGCAGATCAACAACTGCGAATATTGACTGGCCTCGCATACCGCCTTGGCAAGGCGGCTGGGAGGCACAGAGACTCAGATCACGGCACTCGCGCGCGCCGAGCTGGACGACTTCGAGCCGGGCTGGCGCGCCGCATTCCGCTACGCCGAGGCCATGACCCGGGGCGGGGGCAAGCTGCCGCAGCAGACCTTCGACGAGCTGGCCGCGCACTGGTCGCCGCCGCAGATCGTCGAGATCACCTGCGTCGTCACCCTGTTCAATTACTTCAACCGGTTCGCCAACGCACTGGACATTCCGCCCACGAAGTGATCGTGCCGGCGTTCGCGTTGGCATGTCCCTGATACCTGACTACCTCCTGCCATGACCGCACCGACCCGGACGGAGAAGGATCCCCTCGGCTCACTCGAGGTCCCCGCGGACGCACTGTACGGCGTGCAGACGCTGCGCGCGCGCCAGAACTTCCCCATCAGCGGATTGCGTCCGCTGGAGCCATTCGTGATCGCCCAGGTATGGATCAAGAAGGCGGCGGCACTCACCCACAAGGAGACCGGCCGCCTGGACGCCCGGCTGGCGGATGCGATCGTGCAGGCGGCTGACGAGGTGCTCTCGGGCCGGCACCTCGAGCAGTTCGTGGTGGATCCCTACCAGGCGGGCGCCGGGACATCGCACAACATGAACGTGAACGAGGTGCTGGCGAACCGTGCGAACGAGATCCTCGGCGGAAAGCGCGGCGAGTACAGGCCCGTCCACCCGAACGACCACGTCAACATGGCGCAGAGCACAAACGACACGATCCCGACCAACATCCGGCTCGCCTGCCTGGCCCAGCTGGAGCCGTTGCTGCGTGCTGTTGGCGACCTGCGGGACGCGCTCGCTGCCAAGGGGCGCGAGTTCGACGATATCGTGAAGGCCGGACGCACGCACCTGCAGGACGCGATGCCGATCCGGCTTGGACAGGAGTTCACGGCGTACGCCGGTTCGATCGAGCGTGGCGCGCGCCGGGTGCGCGAGGCAGCGGACTACCTGCGCGATCTCGGCATCGGCGGCAGTGCGGTCGGTACGGGGGTTACGGTCGAGCCGGGATATCCCGCGCTGATGGTCGCGCACCTGAAGCAGATCACGGGGCTCGAGCTGCGAGAGGGCAAGGATCGCGTCCAGCTCATGCAGAGCATGGGCGACGTGGCCGGGTTCAGCTCCGCCCTCAAGGTGCTCGCCGTGGATCTCAGCAAGATCGCCAGCGACCTGCGCCTCATGGTCATGGGACCACGCACCGGAATCGATGAGATCATCCTGCCCGCCGTCCAGCCGGGCTCGTCGATCATGCCCGGGAAGGTCAATCCATCCATTCCGGAGATGGTGAATCAGGTGTGCTTCCAGGTGATGGGTCTCGACACCACCGTCGCCATCGCCTCGGAGCACGGTCAGCTCGAGCTGAACGTGATGATGCCCGTGATCGCCTTCAACGTGCTGCTCTCGATGCGCATTCTCACGAACGCCGTCACCGTGCTCACCGAGCGTTGTGTCCGCGGCATCCAGGCGAATCGCGCGATGTGCGAGTACTGGGTGGAGCGCTCGGCCGCGCTCGCGACCGCCCTCGCGCCACGGATTGGCTACGCCCGAGCCGCGGAGCTCAGCAAACAGAGCGTCAGGGAGGGAGTTCTCATCCGCGACCTGGTGCAACGCGAGCACGTGCTGCCCGACGCGGAGATCGGCGAGGTGCTGGATCTCCGGAAGATGACGGAGATCGGGGTGCCCTGAGGGGTACTCGATGGGTGGGAGTTTCCACCGCCGCACGCGTTTCCGGGCTGCCATGCCGGCTCCATTGCTGGCGTCAGTACGGCGCGGGTAGTATCCTCCAAGCGTGCGTATCACCACACTTGCCGAGTACGGCGTCATTTGTGCGCTGCACCTCGCCAGGCGCGCGGCAGACGGGCCGGTGACCGGCCGCGAGATCGCCGCGCGCGAACGCCTACCCGTGGATTACGTCGAGCAGATTCTGCTGCGACTGCGGCGGGCGGCGATCGTGAGCAGCACGCGCGGCGCCCACGGCGGATATGCACTGGCGCGGCCGGCGCAGGAGATCTCCATCCGCGACGTCATCGCCGCATCCGAGATGACGACCTTTGATCTCCACTGCGTGACGCATCCGGTGGAAGAGGAGCGCTGCTCGGCTGCGCAGAACTGCAGCATCCGTCCGGTCTGGATGCTTCTCCAGCAGAAGATCGATGATGTGCTCGAGGGCGTCCGGCTGGCGGATCTGCTGCACGAGGAGAACGAGGTGCGCGAGCGCGTGGGACTGGGCGCGGCCCTTCCGCGCCAGCATCCGCCCGATACGGCAGAGCCGGCCGGCCGTGGCGGGCATCGAGCCGCGCTCCCCGTTCTGCCGCGCTGACGCCGCATTGCGCGGCTCGCCCTGACATCATCAAATGCCTCTCTTCGCGCGGTGGCGGGCTGAGCGCGATCTGCATCGCAAGGCGCAGCGATTCGTGCTCCGACTGCTGGAGGAGCCCGGCGACGAGGATGTGCGCTGGCTGGCGCAGGCTGCCACCCGGGGTGATACCGACCACGCGCGCTGGGAGCTGCGCTACGCGCGGCGCGCACTGGGGCTGCTGGCGGCGGAGCGCGACGCCCTGGACGATCGCACCGGTGCGGTGGTCGCGCATGCGCTCGCGGCAGCCTTCGAGCACGATCCAGAGATCGCGGAAGGGATGCGCGACGTCTCCGAGCGCCAGTTCAACGCCCGGCTGAGCGCCTATCGCGACGGGCTCGCGGCGCGTGCGGGCGCCGGCACCGCGGCCCGCCTGGGACAGACGCTCTTCGCCTTTGCCGGAGGCTCCTTCCGTCAGGTGGACGAGAGCATCCTGCGCTCCGGCGAGCTGCTCATGCGCTATCTCGGCGAGTCCAATGCGGCGCTTCGCGAGCTGTTCGGCACCGCCGCGCTGCCGGAGCACCTTCCCCCGTCGGCCGTGGCGAGCAAGGCAGAGCGGTGATCCAGGCTCGCGAACGCGAAAACGGCGCGGCCGGGGCCACGCCGCTCCAATCTCGCCATGCCGAAGGGGGGACTCGAACCCCCACGGGCATACGCCCACTGCGCCCTGAACGCAGCGCGTCTACCAATTCCACCACTTCGGCGAAGGCCGAAAAGTAACCGCGCGAGTCCAGGCAAGTCAACGCGTTGCGTGTTGCTCGGCCCGAGGCGCCGGCCTAACTTGCGACGCTGCGACTCCATGATCCCGAGCCCATCCGCCCGCCTCCGGCGGGCACCCGCCCGAGTCCCAGCCGCGTGGCCGCCCAGCCCGAAACGTCGAAGGAGACCACCTCGATCGCCCGGAACAAACGGGCCCGCCACGACTACGAGATCATCGACTCGTGGGAGGCCGGCATCGTGCTCACCGGAACCGAGGTGAAATCCTTGCGGGAGGGGCGGGCGAACATCGGTGATGCGTACGGCATCGTGCGTGACGGGGAGCTGTATATCATCAACATGCACATCTCGCCGTACGAGCGGGGCGGGTACGCCAACCACGAGCCGGATCGCAGCCGCAAGCTGTTGCTCCACAAGAAGGAGATCCGTCGTCTGATCGGGGCGGTGGAGCGACAGGGACTCACCCTGGTTCCACTGGAGCTGTACTTCAAGCATGGAGTGGCGAAGGTGAGGCTGGCCCTGGGCAAGGGAAAGAAGCTGCACGACAAACGCGACACCGAGCGTAGACGCGACGCCGAGCGCGAGATGGCGCGCACGGTGCGCACGCGGTGATGGGCGTGCTCGCCCTGCTGCTGCTGGCCGCGCAGACGACCGCCGGCGCGGTCGGCGCGCACGACCCTGGGTTGGTGATCCGGACCATGAACCGCGCGGATACGGTGCCGCTCGTCGCCACCGTATCGGGCCCGGTGCTCCGGCCGGAGGAGCTCAGACCGCTGCTCGACATCCAGGTACGCCGGCTCGCGCCGGGGAGCTACCGGGTCACCGTCCGCGGTGTCCCCATGGAGCTGGAGACCGGGATCGCAACCGTGCGCCTCGCGAACGGCGTGCGGCCGATGGCCAGTGCGCCGCTGCTGATTCGCGGACAGCTATATGTGCCGCTGCAGTTCATCTCTGAGGTGGTTCCATCGGCGGTGAACAACCTGCGCTGGGACGGCCGCGCGGGCCAGCTCGTGATCTTTTCTCTGGCGAGTAGCACGGCCCGGAAGTCCGCCCGGCGCCCGGCGCCGCGGGAGGCGCATGTCGTGGTGGTGGACGCCGGCCACGGCGGTCCGGACAACGGTATGACCGGCCCCATTGGCGCCGGGGACAGGATCTACGAGAAGGACATCACCCTCGCCGTCGCGAAGCAGCTCGGTCGCGAGCTGCAATCGCGCGGTCTGCGCGTGGTGTACACGCGCACGACCGACACCCTCATCGCGCTCTCCGATCGCGGACGCATCGCCAATCAGGCGAACGGCGATCTGTTCATCTCGATCCACGTGAACGCGGCGAACCCCCACTGGAAAGATCCGGGTGCCGCTCGCGGCTTTGAGACGTACTTCCTGGCGGAAGCGCGCACCGAAGACGCCCGCCGCGTGGAGAACATGGAGAACGAGTCGGTGCGCTTCGAGACCGGTGCTCCGCTGACGGAAGGCGATCCGCTCAGCTACATCCTCAGCGACATGAAGCAGAACGAGCATCTCCGCGAGTCGGAGAAGCTGGCGGACCTGATTCAGAACCAGCTCGGCACCGTACACCCGGGTCCCAGCCGCGGCGTGAAGCAGGCGGGTTTCCGGGTGCTGGTCACCGCGTTCATGCCCGCCGTGCTCGTGGAGATCGGTTTCGGGACCAATCCGGCGGAGGCGCGCTTCCTCGCGAACCCGCGCCAGCAGGCCGTCATCGCGTCGGCAATCGCCGATGCGGCGGTGGAGTATCTGCGTCGCTACGATCGCCGGGTGAACGGCGGGGCGGGAGACGGCCGGTGACAGTGGGCGCGCGGCTGTCGACTCGGGTCGCCGGTCTCGCCTTCCAGAATCCGATCGTGCTGGCCTCCGGCACCGCGGGCTACGGCCGCGAGCTGGCGGACGTGCTCGACCTCGGCCAACTGGGCGGACTGGTGACCAAGGCCGTCTCGATCGAGCCGCGGGCAGGCAATCCGGCGCCGCGCGTCGCCGAGCTGGATGGCGGGATGATCAACGCCGTGGGACTCGCGAATCCCGGCGTTGCCGCAGTGCGCGACACGCACCTGCCGTGGCTCGCGGCGCACCTGCCCGATACCAGAAAGCTCATCAACGTGGTGGGCAGCGCGGCCGAGGATTTCGGCGCCGTGGTGGAAGCGCTGGAGGGGGCGGGGCCGGACGCGGGCCG
Source organism: Gemmatimonadaceae bacterium (assembly GCA_035273185.1). Taxonomy (GTDB): domain Bacteria; phylum Gemmatimonadota; class Gemmatimonadetes; order Gemmatimonadales; family Gemmatimonadaceae; genus AG2. The sequence continues at coordinate 35,092 of DATEPM010000111.1, read as the reverse complement.
CGCCATCGACGGCTTCGAGCTCAACGTGAGCTGCCCCAACGTCAAGGCAGGCGGTCTGGAGTTCGGCGCCGATACGGCGTCGCTGCGCTCCGTCGTCACGCAGGCGCGCCGCCGGACGCAGCGCCCGCTCTTCGTGAAGCTCTCGCCGACGCTGGCGAACATCGGCGACATGGCGCGCGTCGCGGTGGATGCGGGCGCGGATGGCATCACGGTCGTCAACACGATTCCGGGGCTGGCCATCGACGTGGAGCGGCGCCGGCCCGCGCTTGGCTACGGCACCGGCGGGGTAAGCGGGGTGGGCCTGCTGCCCGTCGGGGTGCTGGCCGCCTGGAGGGTCCATCGCGCGGTACCAGTACCGGTGATCGGCGTGGGGGGGGTGGCCTCCGCCACGGATGCTCTGCAATACATCATGGCGGGCGCGTCGCTGATAGGGGTCGGTACCGCGGCGCTGCGGGACCCGCGCGCTCCACAGCGCATCGTGCGCGATCTGGACCGCTGGTGCGAGCGGCACGCGGTGCGCTCGATCGCCGATCTCGTGGGCACGCTCGAACTGCCATGAATCGACCGACCCCCATCGTCGCGCTGGACGTTTCCACGGACGCGCAGGCGAGCGCGCTCGTGGACGAGTTGGGCGACCTTTGCCGCTTCTACAAAGTGGGCAACGAGCTGTTCACCGCTGCCGGCCCGGCGGTCGTGGAGATGCTGCGGGCACGCGGCGCTCAGGTCTTTCTGGACCTCAAGTTTCACGACATCCCGAACACGGTGGCGGGCGCCGTCCGCAGCGCGGCCGCCCTGGGCGCGCGACTCGTGACGGTGCATGCGAGCGGCGGGATGGCGATGCTGCGGGCGGCCGTGGATGCCGCCGGCAACCCCGAGCGCTGCGGCGTACTCGCGGTGACGGTCCTGACGTCGCTCGATGCGGCCGCGCTCCGGGAGGCGTGGGGGAGATCCCCGGAGCCAAGCGTGGACGAGGAGGTGCTGCGGCTTGGCGCGCTGGCGCGCTCGGCCGGGGTGTTTGGGCTGGTGTGCAGCGGGCACGAGGTGCGTCCCGCCCGCGAGCGCTTCGGGATGTCACTGGCGCTGCTCGTCCCTGGCGTGCGTCTGTTCGGCACGGGTCAGCAGGACCAGGCACGCGTGGTGACGCCACGTGCGGCGGCGGAGGCTGGCGCGACATATGTGGTGCTGGGCCGAACGGTGACGGCGGCCGCCGACCGTCGCGGTGCCATGGAGCAGGTGCTTGCGGCGCTGGCGTAGGCTTGCGTGAAGTTGGTGTGCCAGCTACTGTTAGAGTCTGTCACAAAGCATTTACGTCTGGACCGACCGGAGCGCCTGTGAAAGTCCGCAGCAGCGTGAAGCCGATCTGCGAGCACTGTAAAGTCGTGAAGCGAAACGGCGTGACTCGCATCATCTGCAAGCGCAATCCCAAGCACAAGCAGCGTCAGGGCTGAAAATGGCTCGTATTGCTGGCATCGATCTCCCTCGCGACAAGAAGGTCGAGATCGGTCTCTCGTACATCTATGGCATCGGGCGCCGCAACGCCGCCGAGATCATCCAGAAGGCAGGGATCGACGGCGCGCTGCGCATTCGTGATCTCACCGACGCCGACGTGAACAAGCTCCGCCAGGTGATCGAGCGCGATCACAAGGTGGAGGGCGCCCTGCGCACGGAGGTCGCGATGAACATCAAGCGATTGATGGACATCGGCTCATATCGCGGCATTCGCCACCGCCGCGGGTTGCCCGTGCGTGGACAGCGGACCCATACGAACGCGCGCACGAAGAAGGGCCCGCGCCGCGCGATTGCCGGGAAGAAGAAGGTGACGAAGTAGCGCCTCGCGCCGCTCCGTCGTTCCGAGGCGCGCCGCGCCGCCGGATATTCAAACACTTATCAGCATATGGCGACTGGGAAGAAGACCAAGCGTGTCGTGGAGGCGGAGGGCGTGGCGCACATCAACGCGACCTTCAACAACACGACCGTGACCATCACCGACAGCCACGGCAACACCGTGGCGTGGGGCTCGTCGGGCAAGGCGGGGTTCAAGGGCTCGAAGAAGAGCACGCCCTTTGCCGCGACCGTCGCGGCGGAGCAGTGCGCGCGCGAAGCGCTCGGCCTCGGCGTGAAGCGGGTCCACGTGCGGGTGCAGGGTCCGGGCAGCGGGCGCGAGTCCGCCATCCAGGCGCTGGCCGCCGCGGGCCTGCAGGTCAAGTCGATCAAGGACGTGACGCCGATTCCCCACAATGGCTGTCGTCCGCCCAAGCGTCGGAGAGTCTGAGTCATGGGTCGCTATGTTGGGCCGAGCTGCAAGCAGTGCCGGCGTGAGGGCACGAAGCTCTTTCTCAAGGGAACCAAGTGCTTCACCGAGAAGTGTCCGGTGGAGCGCCGGCCGTACGCGCCTGGCCAGCACGGTCAGAGCACTGCGCGCCGGCGCAAGTCGTCGGAGTACTCCAAGCAGCTGCGCGAAAAGCAGAAGATCAAGCGCATCTACGGGGTGAGCGAGGCGCAGTTCCGGAATACCTTCCAGCGGGTGGCCACGCTGCCGGGGATCACCGGCCACAACCTGCTCGCCGCGCTGGAGAGCCGGCTGGACAACATGGTCTATCGGCTGGGCTTCGCGGCCAGCCGCAAGGCGGCGCGCCAGCTCATCCGCCATCGCCATGTCGAGGTGAACGCGAAGGCCGTGGACATTCCCAGCTATCAGGTGCAGCCCGGGGAGGAGATCCGCGTGCGCATGAAGTCGCGCGAGATGGTGGCGGTGCAGGCCTCCATGGATCAGAGCTCGCGCGGCGCCCCGCTGTCCTGGCTCGCCGTGGACCGCGAGACGTTCAGCGGCCGCATGCTCGAGCGCCCCACGCGCCCGAACATCCCGATCGCGGCACAGGAGCAGCTGGTGGTGGAGCTGTATTCGAAGTAGGAATGGTTGGGTTGGGCAACCTGGTCGGGTCGGTCGAGGACGCCGACCCAATACCCAACGGCGAGGCCGCATGGCCTCGCCCGCGTTCAAGATGCAATGGCTGGCATTGCCCCGACCTGGCCCGCGCCAGCGGGGCCCAGGTCGGAGCCCTAACCTCCATTCGAGCCTGCCGCGCGTTAGGGGCGGGGCAGGGCGATGCCGGGCGTCCCGGTACGACCACGAGGATTTCACGTAACCATGGCCAATACCATCGATCTGCGCGGGCTCGTTCGCCCGCAGCTCGTCGAAGCGAGCAAGCGCGAGGACAACCCGAACGTCGCCGAGTTCCGCCTCCAGCCGCTGGAGCGCGGCTTCGGCCACACCCTCGGCAATGCGATGCGCCGCATGCTGCTGTCGTCGCTGCGCGGCGCGGCCGTCTGGGGCTTCCGCATCGACGGGGTGGTGCACGAGCACCAGACCATTCCCGGGGTCGTGGAGGACGTGCACCAGATCATCGGCAACCTCAAGACGCTCACCCTCACGCTGCCGGAGGATGTAGAGGAGACCGTGCTCCGCATTTCCAAGAGTGAGGCGGGCCCGGTCACCGCGGCCGACATCCAGCTCACCGGCGGCGTCAGCGTCATCGGCTCGGAGCACCACCTCTTCACCCTCCAGGACGATCGCGACATCAACGTCGACCTGTACGTGAACAAGGGGCGCGGCTACGTCGAGGCGGACCAGCACCCCATCGATCGCGGTCTGCCGGTGGATCTCGTGCGCATCGACTCGATCTACAACCCGGTGCGCCGCGCGAACTTCACCGTGGCCGAAACGCGCGTCGGCCAGCGCACCGACTACGACCGCCTCACCCTCACGGTGGAGACGAACGGCACCATCTCGCCGGAGGAGGCGGTCAGCTACGCGGCGGCGCTCGCGCAGACGCACTTCCAGTACTTCGTCGAGTTCGGCTCGCACGCCTCGGCGCCGCTCGCGCTGGCGCACGATGGGATGGGCACCGATGCCGCGCGGCTCGCGCAGCTGCTCAAGACGCCCATCGATGACCTGGAGCTCTCGGTCCGCTCCGTGAACTCGCTCAAGAACTCCAACGTGCGCACGCTGGGCGACCTCGTGCGGCAGACGGAGAGTCAGATCCTGCAGGTGAAGAACTTCGGCAAGAAGTCGCTCCAGGAGATCGCCGATCTGCTCGAGCGCGAGGGGCTCAACTTCGGCATGCGGTACGAGGAGAACGGCGAGGGCGTGCGCATCCTGGACTGGGGCACGCAGCCGAGCCGCGCCGCCGCCGCGGCGCCCGACGACATGGAGGATTGAGGGATGCGACACCGCAAGGCCGGGCGGCAGCTTCGGCGGACCAGTGAGCAGAAGCTCGCGCTCATGCGCAATCTCGCGACGTCGCTCATCGAGCACGGGGCGATCGAGACGACGGAGGCCAAGGCCAAGGAGCTGCGCCCCTTCGTCGAGAAGTTGATCACCAAGGCGCGGACCGGCACCCTGCACGCGCGCCGGCTCGCTGGCCGGCACGTGCAGAAGCGCGCGGCCGCCGACAGGCTGTTCCAGGAGATCGGGCCGAAGTTCGCCACCCGGAACGGCGGATATACGCGCATCCTGAAGACCGGCCACCGCAAGGGTGACGGCGCGGAGATGGCGCGCATCGAGCTGATCGAGGGATGACCGATGGCGATCGATAGAAGCCGCTGCTACAGCTGCGGCAAGGGCGTGGCGTTCGGCAACAACCGCTCGCACGCGAACAACGCCACCCGGCGTACGTGGAAGCCCAACCTGCAGGTCGCGCGTGTCGTCGACGCGTCGGGCAAGATCATCAAGGTGAAGGTCTGCACCCGATGCCTCAACGCCGGGAAGATCAAGCGCGCGCCGCGCGGCACCGCCGCCGCGTGAGCTCGGCCGGCCGCGGCGGTCGCGCGACAGAGGGAGCTCTTCGGGGCTCCCTTTTTCGCGTCCGCGCCGCAACCGCGCGCCGGCCGCGCCCATCACCCGATCGAAGAGAGGCTCACTAGCGTGCCCACCGCGCTCATCACCGGCATCACCGGCCAGGATGGGTCATATCTGGCGGAGCTGCTGCTCGAGAAGGGATACCGCGTGGTCGGCATCGTACGGCGCAGCTCCACCACGCCGTACGAGCGTATCAGCCACCTGATCGACCGCGTGGAGCTGGTCTCGGCGGATCTCCTCGACCAGACCTCGCTCACCGACGTCGTGAGCGACTGCCATCCGGACGAGATCTACAACCTGGCCGCGCAGAGCTTCGTCCAGACCTCCTGGAGCCAGCCGGTGCTCACGGGCGAGTTCACCGCCCTCGGCGTCACCCGGATGCTCGAGGCGATGAAGAAGGCGGCGCCGAACGCGCGCTTCTATCAGGCGAGCTCCAGCGAGATGTTCGGTAAGGTGGTGGAATCACCACAGCGCGAGAGCACCCCGTTCTATCCGCGCAGCCCGTATGGGGTCGCCAAGGTCTACGGCCACTGGATCACCGTGAACTATCGCGAGAGCTTCGCGCTGTACGCGGTGTCCGGCATCCTCTTCAATCACGAGAGCCCGCGGCGCGGCCTGGAGTTCGTGACGCGGAAGGTGACCGATGGCGTGGCGCGGATCAAGCTGGGGCTCGCGCGGGAGCTGCGGCTCGGGAACCTCGAGTCACGGCGCGACTGGGGCTTCGCGGGCGATTACGTCCTCGCGATGTGGCTGATGCTGCAGCAGGACGTGCCTGACGACTATGTCGTCGGCACCGGCCAGACCTGGTCGGTGCGCCAGCTATGCGAGATCGCGTTCAGCTACGTGGGGCTGGACTACCGCGAATACGTGCGGCAGGACGACCGCTTCTTTCGCCCGGCGGAGGTGGATCTGCTCGTCGCGGATGCTTCGCGGGCGCACCAGCAGCTCGGATGGTGGCCCCGCGCAGGATTTCGGGAGCTGGTGGAGATGATGGTGGACGCGGATCTCGCACGGCACGCGGCGTCGGCGCGGTGAGGCCATGACGCGGCGCGCGCTCGTCACCGGAGGCACCGGGTTCGTTGGGCAGTGGCTGGTTCGATCGCTGCTGGCGGACGAATGGACTGTGTTTGCCGCCGCCGCCCATCCGCTGCCAGCCCGGTCCGACGTGCTGGCGGCGTCCGATCGGCGGCGCGTGCGCTGGCTCGAAACGGACGTGCGCCGGACCGACGACGTGCGCCGGGCGGTGGACGCGAGCCTGCCCGACGCCGTGTTCCATCTGGCCGGCATCACGTATGTGCCCGAAGCGAATGAGGCGCCGGAAGCCGCGTACGACGTGAATGTCCTCGGTGCCGTGCGGCTGCTCGGCGAGCTGGCCGGCCGACGGCGCGCCGGGGCGCTCGACCCGACCATTCTCATCGTGGGCAGCGGCACGCAGTATGGGCGCCACGAGTCGGCGGAGATGCCGCTCACCGAATCGGCGCCTCAGCGGCCACTCGGCATCTACGGCGCGTCGAAAGCGGCGCAGGAGCTGGCGGCGCTGCAGATGCAGCGTGCCGACGGACTCCGCCTCGTGTGCGTGCGGAGCTTCAATCACTCCGGGCCGGGACACGCCGCCCACTTTCTGCTGCCCGCGCTGGTGCAGCGCGTGCTGGCCCTGCGCGATCGCCCATCGCCCACACTGCGGCTCGGCAATCAGGGGTCCGTCCGGGACTACCTGCACGTCTCCGATGTCGTGGCGGCGTATCGGCTGCTGTCGGAGCGCGGGAACCCGGGCGAGGTGTACAACGTCTGCAGCGGCGAGGGGGTGAGCGTGCGCCAGCTCGCCGAGGACGTCTTGCTGAGGGTGGGGATCGCTGCCGACATTTCGACGGATCCGGAGCTGGTGCGCGCCGACGACGTGCCGGTGCTCGTCGGTTCCCCCGCGAAGCTCCAGCGGGACACCGGATGGCAGCCGGCGCGCACGCGTACTGACATCATCGACGACCTGATTCATGCCGCGACGTACTGACCTTCATCGCATTCTGGTCATCGGCTCCGGCCCGATCGTGATCGGGCAGGCCGCGGAGTTCGACTACTCCGGTACGCAGGCGATCAAGGCGTTGAAGGAAGAAGGCTACGAGGTGCTCCTGGTCAACTCGAACCCGGCGACGATCATGACCGATCCCGAGCTCGCGGACCGGACGTATCTCGAGCCGGTGACACCGGAGTTCGTGCGCCTGATCATCGAACGGGAGCGACCCGACGCCATCCTCCCGACCATGGGTGGCCAGACGGCGCTCAACGTCGCGATGGCGCTGGCGGAATCGGGCGTGCTTCAGGAGTTCGGCGTGGAGCTCATCGGCGCGACGGCGGACGCGATCGCGATCGCGGAGGACCGGAAGCTCTTCGCCGAGGCGATGCAGCGCATCGGGCTCGCGGTGGCGGAGGGCGGAATCGCCCGGTCGGTGGACGACGCGATGACGATCGTCGAGCGCACGGGATTTCCGGCGATCATTCGCCCGTCCTTCACGCTGGGCGGCACCGGCGGCGGCATCGCCTACAATCGCGCCGAGTTCGAGGACATGGTGCGACACGGCCTCGACGAATCGCCCACGCACCAGATCCTCATCGAGCGCAGTGTCATCGGATGGAAGGAGTTCGAGCTCGAGGTGATGCGGGACCACGATGACAATGTCGTGATCGTCTGCTCCATCGAGAACCTGGATCCGATGGGCGTGCACACCGGGGACTCCATCACCGTGGCGCCCGCGATGACGCTCACCGATCGCGAGTATCAGGTGATGCGCGACGCGGCGGTCGCCATCATCCGGGAGGTGGGGGTGGACGCGGGCGGGTGCAACATCCAGTTCGCCATCAATCCGCGCGATGGCGAGATGCTGGTGATCGAGATGAATCCGCGGGTGTCCCGCTCGTCGGCGCTCGCGTCCAAGGCCACGGGCTTTCCCATCGCGCGCATCGGCGCGAAGCTGGCTGTGGGCTATCGGCTGGACGAGATCCCGAACGACATCACGAAGACGACCCCGGCGTCGTTCGAGCCCGTGCTCGACTACGTGGTGGTGAAGGTGCCGCGGTTCGCCTTCGAGAAGTTTCCCAACGCCGATCCGCGCCTCACGACGCAGATGAAGGCCGTGGGCGAGGCGATGGCCATCGGACGCACGTTCAAGGAAGCGTTCCAGAAGGGGCTGCGCGCGCTGGAGACGGGGCGCAGCGGCTGGGTGACGGCCATCCGGCCGCAGGACGACCGGTTGATCGACGATTCCATCGAGGCGCTGCGCGGCGCGCTGCGGCAGCCCACGCCGGAGCGCATCTTCCAGGTGAAGCGGGCGCTCGAGCGCGGTATCGGCATCGGCGAATTGCACGAGATCACCGGCGTGGACCCGTGGTTCCTGGCGCAGATGCGCGAGCTGATCGATGCCGAGCGCTGGTACGCCACGCTCGGCTCGGTGACGGGCCAGGATCTGCGCCGCATGAAGCGCATGGGCTTCTCCGACCGGCAGCTCGCGGAGCTGCGCGACGAGACCGAGGACGAGGCGCGGCACCGCCGCTGGTCGCTTGGCGTGCGCCCGGCGTACAAGATGGTGGATACCTGCGCCGGCGAGTTCCCGTCGGCCACCCCCTATCTGTACGGCAGCTACGAGGAGGAGAGCGAGGCTCCGCGCAGCGGACGTCCCTCGGTGGTTATCCTGGGCAGCGGTCCCAATCGCATCGGCCAGGGCGTGGAGTTCGACTATTGCTGCGTGCGCGCGGTGATGGCGCTCCGGCAACGCGGCTACGAGACGGTGATGATCAACTCGAATCCCGAGACCGTCTCCACGGATTTCGACATCTCCGACAAGCTGTACTTCGAGCCGCTCACCTTCGAGGACGTTCTGGAGATCGTGGATCGCGAGCAGCCGGTGGGGGTCGTGGTGCAGCTCGGCGGCCAGACGCCGCTCAAGCTCACGCGGCAGCTGGAGGCTGCGGGCGTGCGCGTGCTCGGTACGCCGCCCGATGCCATCGACGCGGCGGAGGACCGCCGCCGGTTCGAGCAGATCGGGCGCGATCTGGGACTGGTGCAGCCCCCGAACGGCACGGCCACCAGCGTCGCGGAGGCGCTGGCGGCGGCGGAGCGCATCGGCTATCCGGTGCTGGTGCGCCCGTCCTACGTGCTGGGCGGACGCGCGATGCAGATCGTGTACGACGCGCAGTCGCTGGAGGAGTACTTCGCGACGGCCGCACGCGTCTCGGAGGAGCGGCCCGTGCTGATCGACCGCTTTCTGGAGGACGCGTTCGAGTGCGACGTCGACGCCATCTGCGACGGCGAGCTGGTGGTGATTGGCGGCGTCATGCAGCACATCGAGGACGCGGGAATCCACTCCGGCGACTCGGCCTGCGTGCTTCCGCCATATCTCATCACCGAGCGTGACATCCAGACGATGCGCGATCAGACCGTCGCGCTGGCGCGCGCGCTCGGGGTGGTGGGGCTGATCAACGTGCAGTACGCGATCAAGGATGGCGTGGTCTACGTGCTGGAGGTGAATCCGCGCGCCAGCCGCACCATTCCGTTCGTGTCCAAGGCCATCGGGGTGCCGCTCGCATCGGTGGCCGCACGTGTGATGGTGGGCGAGACGCTGGGCGAGATCGGCTTCACCGAGGAGATCGCGCCGCCTTACGTCTCGGTGAAGGAGGCGGTGTTCCCCTTCAACAAGTTCCCCGGCACCGATCCGGTGCTCGGGCCGGAGATGCGGTCGACGGGCGAGGTGATGGGGATCTCGGATTCGTTCGGCAGCGCCTTCGCGAAGTCACAGCTGGCGGCGTCCAACGGGCTGCCCCTTGCGGGCAGCGTGCTGATCACGGTGAACGATCCGGACAAGCCGACGGTGACGCCGATCGCCCGCCGCTTTCACGAGATGGGCTTCCAGATCCTCGCCACCGCAGGTACCGCGCGGTATCTGCGGGGCCGCGGGGTGCCCTCGCGCACGCTGCTCAAGCTGCACGAGGGCCGGCCCAACTGCCTGGACTTCATCGTGAACGGCGACGTGCAGCTGCTGGTGAACACTCCCCTCGGCAAGCATTCGCAGATGGACGATTACCGGCTGCGCCAGGCGGCCATCACGCACCGGGTGTCGTACACCACGACGATGTCGGCGGCGAGCGCGGCGTCGGATGCGATCCTTGCGCTGCGCTCGCGCAAACCGGCCGTGCGGTCGCTGCAGGAATGGCAGGCGCTGATCGCCGAGAGCGCGGCCGTCTGATGGGCGCCGTCGCGACGGACGCGTTCGTCCATCCATCGGCCTTCGTGGACGATGGGGCCCAGGTGGGTGCGGGGACGAAGATCTGGCACTTCTGCCACGTGATGCCCGGGGCGGTCATAGGGGAACGATGCAGCCTGGGGCAGAACGTCGTCGTGATGAACGGCACGCGGATGGGAAACAACTGCAAGATCCAGAACAACGTCTCCATCTACGAGGGCGTGGAGCTGGAGGACGACGTGTTCTGCGGCCCCTCGATGGTATTCACGAACGTGATGAATCCCCGGAGTCACGTCTCGAGAAAGCACGAGTATCGCCGCACGCTCGTGCGGCGTGGCGCCTCGATCGGCGCCAACGCGACGATCGTTTGCGGCACCACCCTCGGCGAATACGCCTTCGTGGGCGCCGGCGCCGTGGTGACCCGGGACGTGCCCGCGTTCGCCCTGGTGGCGGGAGTGCCGGCGCGGCGCATCGGCTGGATGTGCCGGTGCGGCGAGCGGCTGCCCGACGCCGGCGCGGGGCGATGCGCCGCCTGCGGCACGGAGTACGAGCGCCGCGACGGCGGCCTCCAGCCCGTTTCCCCGTCCCCCTGATCCATGGCCAGCGCGCCGCGTGATTTCGCCGTCGCCCTGGTGGGCTGCGGCCGCATCAGCAAGAACCACTTCGAGGCGATCCGGAAGGTGGACGGCCTCACCCTCGCCGCAGTATGCGACATCGTGCCGGAGCGGGCGCGCGAGGCCGGCGCGCGGGAAGGGGTGCCCGCATTCACGGGTTATGAGCAGATGCTCAGCGAGGCGCGCTGCGACGTCGTCGCGGTGTGCACGCCCTCCGGGTTGCACGCCGCCCAGGGTGCGCAGGCGGCGCGCGCCGGGAAGCACGTCATCAGCGAGAAGCCGATGGCCACCAGCCTCGCGCACGCCGACGAGCTGGTGAAGGCGTGCGACGATGCGGGCGTGCAGCTGTTCGTGGTCAAGCAGAACCGGCTGAATCCTCCCATTCAGCTGCTCCGGCGCGCGGTGGACAAGGGACGCTTCGGGCGCATCTACCTGGCCAACACCACCGTGCGCTGGCAGCGTCCGCAGGAGTACTACGATGCGGCACCCTGGCGGGGCACGTGGGAGTTCGATGGCGGGGCGATCATGAACCAGGCCTCGCATTACGTCGACCTGATCCAGTGGCTGGTGGGGCCGGTGGAGTCGGTGATGGCGAAGACCGCTACCCAGGCCCGGCGCATCGAAGCCGAGGACTCCGGAGTGGCGCTCCTGCGCTTCCGATCGGGGGCGCTGGGCGTGATCGAGGTGAACGTCCTCACCTATCCCCGGAACCTGGAGGGGTCGATCACGATCCTGGGCGAGAAAGGGTCGGTGAAGATCGGGGGCACCGCGGTGAACCGGGTGGAGCACTGGCTGTTCGCCGATTATGACGACGACGATAAGCTGGTGGACGCGGCGAACACGAACCCGCCGAACGTTTACGGCTTCGGCCACGAGGGCTACTACCGCAACGTGGTGGCGGCGCTGCGCGGGGAGGCCCACGCCGGCACCGATGGGCGGGCCGGCCGGAAGTCCCTGGAGCTGATCCTCGGGATCTACGAGTCCGCCAAGACCGGACACGAAGTCCCACTGCCGTTGCGCAGCGGCCTCTGAGCCAGGACGACCACAATTGAATTGACGGCGGAACGCCAGGGCGAGAAATTCAGGCGATCCGCTGGCGCCGGTGGAGGACGACGAGCTTACCGGTGCCGCGTCCACGATCGCTCGGGATCGTGGCAGCCCGGCGACGCGCGAGCGGCCGGGCATTCCTGTTTCGATGTGACTGGAGACATGCCTGTACCGCTATTGGACCTGCGCGCGCAACACGCCGCAATCCGGGACGATGTCGTCGCCGCCGTGATGGGGGTGGTGGACTCGCAGCACTTCATCCTCGGCCCGGCCGTGGAGCAGCTCGAACGGCAGGTTGCCGAGCTGTCGCACACCAGGCATGCGATCGGGTGTGCGAGCGGTACGGACGCACTGCTGCTGGCCCTGCGGGCGCTGGACATCGGCCGTGGAGACGAGGTGGTGACGACGCCCTTCACCTTCTTCGCCACCGCGGGCACGATCCACAACGTGGGCGCGACGCCGGTGTTCGTCGACATCGAGCCGGACACCTTCAACATCTCGCCCGAGGCGGTGCAGGGCGCCGTCACGAAGCGCACCAGGGCGGTGGTGCCGGTGGATCTCTTCGGCCAGATGGCCGCGTTCGAGCGGATTGCGGCGCTCGTCCCGGGCATGCCCATCGTCGAGGACGCGGCGCAGTCGATCGGCGCGCGCCGGAGCATCGATGGTGAGTGGCGCATGGCCGGCGAGTCGGTGACGATGGGGACCTTCAGCTTTTTCCCCTCGAAGAACCTCGGCGGCTATGGGGACGGCGGAATGATCGTGACCCAGGACGACGCGCTGGCGACGCGGCTCCGCCGGCTGCGGGTGCATGGGGGCGCCAAGCAGTACTTCCACGACGAGGTGGGCTACAACAGCCGGCTCGACGCGCTGCAGGCGGCCGTGCTGACCGCGAAGCTGCCGTACCTGGAGGGTTGGAGCGTGAAGCGGCGGGAGAACGCGTGCTACTACTCGGGGGCCCTGGCGGGAATTCCTGAGGTGCGCACGCCGTACGTGGCGCCGGAGAACGTCTCGATCTTCAACCAGTACACCATCCGGGCACAGCGGCGCGACGAGCTCCAGGGGTACCTCAAGAGCCGCCAGATCGGGACATCCATCTACTATCCCCTGCCGCTGCATCTGCAGCCGTGCTTCGCCTATCTGGGCTATAAGGAGGGGAGCTGCCCCGAGTCGGAGAGGGCCGCGCGGGAGGTGCTGTCGCTCCCGATCTATCCGGAGCTGACGAAGGATCAGCTGGACGAAGTGGCGGGGGCGATTCGCGCATTCTACGGGAGATGATATGACGCAGAGGGATCTGCTGCTGAAGAAGATCGAGGACCGGAGCGCCACCGTCGGGATCATCGGGCTCGGCTACGTGGGATTGCCGCTCGCGATGGAGTTCGCGAAGGGGGGCTTCCACGTGATCGGCTACGACGTGAGCGAGCGCGTGGTGCGAAGCCTGATGGACGGCACGTCGCACATCCAGGATGTGCCGAGCACCGAGCTGGCCGCGGTAGTGCAGGGGGGATTCTTCGAGGCCACCACGGACGACCAGCGGCTGCGCGAGGCCGACGCGATCTCCATCGCGGTGCCGACGCCGCTGGGGAAGACTCGGGACCCGGACATGAGCTACGTGACGGCCGCGGCCGAGACGGTGAGCCGCGCGGCGCATCCGGGGCTGCTGGTGGTGCTGGAGAGCACGACCTATCCGGGGACCACCCGCGAAGTGCTGCTGCCGATTCTGACGAAGTTGGGGCTGAGCGTGGGAGAGGACGTGTTCCTGGCGTTCAGCCCCGAGCGGGTGGACCCCGGGAACCCAGTTTACCACACGAAGAACACGCCGAAGGTCGTCGGCGGGATCACGCCGGCGTGCACGGAGCTTGCAACGGCTCTGTACGCATCGGTCATCGACACCATCGTGCCCGTCACGACCACCGAAGCCGCGGAGCTGGTGAAGCTGCTGGAGAACACCTTCCGGTCGGTGAACATCGGGATGGTGAACGAGATGGCGATCGTGTGCGACAAGCTGGGCGTGAACGTGTGGGAGGTGATCGAGGCCGCGGGGACGAAGCCGTTCGGCTTCATGAAGTTCACGCCGGGGCCGGGAATCGGGGGGCACTGCATCCCGCTGGACCCGCACTACCTCGCGTGGAAGATGCGGACGCTGAACTACAAGACCCGGTTCATCGATCTGGCGAGTGAGATCAACAGCCAGATGCCGGCGTTCGTGGTGGAGAAGGTGGTGCACGCGCTGAACGACGACCGGAAGGCGACGAACGGGAGCCGGGTGCTGGTGATCGGGGTGGCGTACAAGCGGGACATCGATGACATCCGGGAATCGCCGGCGCTGGACGTGATCCGGCTCTTGGAGGAGCTGGGGGCGGAGGTCGTCTACCATGATCCGTACATCCCGAGCTTCCGCGAGGACGGCCACGTGCGGCACGGGGTGGCGTTGACGGGGGAGGAGGTGGGGAAGGCGGACGCGGTGGTGATCGTGACGGATCACAAGGCGATCGATTATCAGTTGTTGATGGACAGGGCCACCCTGATCGTCGACAGCCGAAACTCCATGGCGCGCGCGGTGCCCACGAAAGCACGGGTCGTGTCGCTGGCGAGTGCGCCGGAGCGCGCGGGCAGCAGACGCCTTGACAGCACCGAACTGGCGATGTCCTGAGCCTTGCGAGCGCGATGCGCTCCTCCCAATGATCGATGCCGCTGAGGGAAGGCGCCTCGTCGATGTGCTGCGCCTTTGCCGCGGTACTTGGATCGAACCCTCCGATGACCGGCACTGGCACGAGCTCTTCGCACTCGCAACGCGAGAGGGATGCGCGAACCTCGTCTGGTGGCGCGCGCGCGAGGCGATCCTTGTTACAGCGCCGAAGGGCCTGATCGATCGCTGGCGCTTACAGGCGGCGGCCGTGGAGAGGTCTGCCCGTCGGCAGATCGCGATTACTGCTTCGGTTCAGGCGGCTCTCTCCGCCATCGGCGTAGAATCCTGCGTGCTCAAGGGCCCAGCTTTCTCGGATATGGTGTATGGGCACTGGGCCGTTCGCCTGCCCGGAGACATCGACCTCGGCGTCAGAGCCCGCGACCGCGGCGCGGCACACCGGGCGTTGCTCGACTACGGGTTGCTCTTCCGCGCCGGAGACGTGTGCGGCGACGGTGAAGCGTGCTACGACGGGGTGCACGGGGACGGGCGATTTGGTCTCGAGCTCCACTCCGCCCTGGTCGACGACCGCCCTGGTGTGGCCGTTCGCCTCCCAGTCCCAGCAGCGGAACCGAGAGAGCTCGATGGCCTCGTGCTCCAGGTCGCGCGCGCTCCGAGTCTCGCGGCGTTCCTCGCGGTCGACCTCGCCACGCGGCCGTCCGCGACGATCGGCCGCACGTACGATTTCTCCCGCAGTTGGGCGCTCTCGTCGCCTCGCGAACGTGAGGAGTCCCGCATTCTCGCGAACGAGCAGCGCGCCGCCAGGTATCTGGACTGGGCGCTCGGCCTTGCCTCGCTGCTCGATGCGGCTGCCGACGGCGACGAACCCGCGGCCCAGGAGTACTTTCGTCGGCGATCAGCGAGCCAGCTGGATCGTCATCTGCGGCTCGCTGGCAGCGCGCGCGATGCGCTTCGGTATCTCGCTGACTGGGTCTATCCGCAGTTCGTACGACGGGGAGTAGTCGCTCCGGGGACATTCATCAGCTGGCGATTGCGGCGTCTGAGGGAGGCTGTTCGTCGCGTGATCGTCCCTGCTGCTCGGCACTGAGGCATGCGCTTTGCGAGACAGCGCACAGCCCGGCAAACTGGTGTAGCCTCGCCCGCTGAATAGCTCTGAAGCCGCGGGATGATTCGTGGCAACGATGGGAGGAGCGGCCAGCAGGTCGGGTCGTGCCTCTGTCATCGCCAGTGAGACGTGCCGGCGACCGATCACCGGGAGCGGACGGCGCGACATGGCATCCATCGGAACGCGTGAGCTGCACCTCGACAGCGCCGTGGCGATGAATCTGCTCGACCTAACGCTCTCGAAGGGTGGCGCGGTCTGGCTCCGCGTGAAGGGAGGAAGTATGGAAAGCGCGGTTCCGCGCGGGTCGGAGGTTCGTGTGCAGCCTCTCGGCGGAACTCCGAAATCTGGCGACGTGGTGCTGGCCTGGTCGCGCGCCGATCGGCCGGTCCTTCATCGGGTCCGTCGCGTCCATGGCAATACGGTGCTCCTTCGTGGGGACAATATGCTCGCGGACGATCCCGAGGTGCCCGTCACTGCCGTGATCGGACTGGCGACGCACGTGAGAGTGAACGAGCGGACACGGCCAGTCGGCGAACACCGTACTCAGTCCCTGCGCCAGCGGTGGCAACACCTCCGGTGGCGTGCGCGGCGCCTGCTAGCGCGCTGAGGTGCAGCGAAACTCATGAGGGACCTCACGTATGCGCCGGTCGCGGGAATGCCCTGGCATTACGCGGTGAGCGACGGGATCGAGATCGAAACTCCCGATCTCGAGGCGTGGGGCGGTAGCCCGGTTTCGGCGGGCGCCGTGTCAGTGCGGCACGTTCGCGGATCGGCGGATGTGGTCGGGGCCCGGCCCGTGATGTCGATGCCGCCGTGGTCGACCTACTACATGGACCCTGACGGTGGACTCCAGGTGCTGTTCCACCCGATCGCGGAGCGCGGACAGGGCCCGCAACTCCTTTCGACGGTGCGCGACGGCCATGAATACGAGGTGCGATACGAAGGGTCAACCACAGGCCCCGTCCGGCAGCGCGACAAGGAGCTTGCGCTGATCACGATGGTACTCGGGGCCCGGCGCTCCGGATTTCTGGTACATGCGTGTGGGTTCGTCGCTCCAGTAGGCCGTGCCGTCCTATGTCCGGCGCCCTCCGGCACCGGCAAGAGCACGCTGGCGCGGCTTCTGCTGCGAGCGGCTCCTGAGGTCCAGCTGCTGAACGACGATCGGGTCATCGTCACCCTCGCGAACGGCCATTTGCATGCGTGGGGGTCTCCGTGGCCTGGCCAGGGGGGCATCGCGTGCGCCGCCGATGCACCCGTGGGAGTACTGTGTTTCATCGCGCGGACAGAGACGCCGCGAGTCCGCCGGGTAACGCCGCGGGAGGCGTTGGGCCGGCTGTGGAAGACGGTTGCCCTGCCGCTCTGGAGTGCGGCGGAAACGGACGCAGCACTCGCTATAATGGAGGCGCTGGTGACACGAATACCGGTTGTGGAAGTCGCGTACCCCGTGACGGAGAGTGCTGGCAGATGGATTCTGGACGTCGTCGGCGATCTGACAAGTGACTGAAGCCCCCGCTCGTTATCACCGGACCGACACCGTCATTCCTCGCAAGGTCGCGGGGGAGTTGGTGCTGGTCCCTGCCGACGTCACCAGCGTGTACGAGGCGAATCGACGCGCCGAGTTGTACATCCTCAACGGCACCGGCGAGCACCTGTGGGACTTGCTGGCACTCCCGTGCACGGTTGATCACCTCGCGGACGAGCTTGTTCGCGAGTACGAGGTGACCGACACCGCAGCGCGGGCGGATTCGAGAAATTTCATCGACGCGATGCTCGCGATCGGTGCGGTCACCCAGGATTAGGAGGGATCGGTGGAGGAAGCGCTTCGTCTGTACGAGAATCACCTTCGCGGCCGGGCACGGCGGGAGCGCGTTCCACTCATGTGCACGTTCGAGCTGACGCCCACCTGCAATTTGCGGTGTCGGTTCTGTTATGTCGCGCTGGATCCGTACAAGGGACCCTACTTGTCGACCGAGCAGGTGTTCTCGATTCTCGACAAGCTCGAGCGTGCCGGCGTGCTGTATCTGACGCTCACCGGCGGGGAGGTCCTCTCACGGCGGGACTTTCGCGAGATCTATCTCTACGCGAAGCGCAAGGGATTTCTCGTCACCCTGTTCTCCAACGCGACGATGGTGACGGAGCGGATCTCGAGCCTTCTGGCCGAGCATCCTCCGTTCTGTGTCGAAGTCAGCATCTACGGCGCGGATGCGGAACACTACGAGAAGGTCACGCAGATCCCGGGCTCGTTCGGCCGGTTCGTGCGCGGCATCGAGCTGCTCCAGCGCGCGGGGGTCAAGCTCGTGTTGAAGACACCCGTGAGCACGATGATCGAGGATCACCTCCCGGAAATGGTCGAGTTCGCCCGCATCCGTGGGTTGCTCCCGCTCAAGTACGATCCGGTTCTGGATGCCAGGCACGACGGCGGCCAGGAACCGGTCGTTTATCGCATCGGCGTGCGTCGCGTGGGCGCGCTGCACGAACAGATGGACGCACTCAATCGGGATTTTCTCAAGTTCCTTCCCGACAAGTCGGGCGAACATTCTCTGCCACTGACGCCGCGCGCGCCACTTGCCGAGTGCGCGGACGTGGCGGGAAGCTCCGAGGAGGAGCTCTATCGATGCGGAGCGGGGCGGACCGCGTTGTTCGTGGATGCATTGGGGAACGCGGCGCATTGCATCATCGACCGCGAGCCATCCTTCTCCCTCCTCGAGCTGGAGTGGGAGGAGGTCTGGGCCCGTATGGGGGAATGGGTGACCCAGCCGCTGCCCAAGGATGCGCCCTGTAGCGGCTGCGGTTTGCGCTCCTCGTGCTCGAACTGTCCGGCGAGGTCCAAACTGGCGACGGGAAGTCCGTACTTGAAGGACACGTATCGCTGCGATCTCACGCACCTCGAGCACGGACTGGAACCGGAGTCGCACCCGGATTATCGGGCGTTATCGAGGCGGCCTCTCGGCGCCTGCGCCGTCTAACATTGGCCGCACTTCACACCTTTCATCCGAGGTTCGTAATGATGGACGAGAAGCCCAAAGCCAACACCCCGAAGCAATCCTACGAGCCGCCCAGTGTCTCCCGTGTGGTGGTGGACCCGGTTCAGGAGATGCTCGCCGCGTGCGACGG
Source organism: Gemmatimonadaceae bacterium (assembly GCA_035273185.1). Lineage (GTDB taxonomy): Bacteria > Gemmatimonadota > Gemmatimonadetes > Gemmatimonadales > Gemmatimonadaceae > AG2. The sequence continues at coordinate 16,479 of DATEPM010000111.1, read as the reverse complement.
GAGCTTCAATACAAAGTCCGCCTGTTCCATCCCGGGGAGCTGAGAAAGGACGTATCGATCGAGAGTCGAGGAATAGCTCTTGCAAGCGCCGAGCGCGGTCGAGAACTCGCAACCTTCGTGGAGCCACACCGTGCACCGTTACCGTGCAGCGTTGGTATGTCTGAGCCTGTCCCTGCTGCTCGTCGGGTGTGACAAGGACCCAACGAGCGCGCTCGCATCGTATGCCTTGCAAGCGTGTCCGACCGGCCCGCTCAATGTCAACGCACCGATTACACTGACGTTCACGGGTCCTACCGCATCGGCGTCGGTGGCTGCAGGCAATGTCGTCGTGAGCGACGCGGCGACCGGCATCGAGCTGCCCGGAGCGCTCCGGTTGAACAACACCAGTACCGGATCGACGATCGACTTCACTCCCACTGCGGCGCTGCCGTTCTCCACACACCTGCGAATACGCCTGCAGAATCTCCTGCGTTTGGAGACGAACACGCCGATCGAGGTGACCGTCTGCGACGTGCTCACGGCGCCGCCGCCGATCACGCAGCTCTTCTGGTCGCGCCTGCCCGATGTGACCGGCGACCGGTTGGTGGGGGCGTCACTGTTCTCCGCCGATTCCGGCTACGTCATCTCGGCGGCCGTCCCCGTGTATCGCCGGCAGGGCAACGAATGGGTGCCGGTATTCGACCAGCCGTATTTTTACCGCGGCGAGGACGTGTCGTTCGTGTCGCCCACACACGGGTTCACTGGGCACTACGATTCCCGGATCTCCAAAGGATTCGTGTTGGAGACGATGACGGGAACGGCGTACGACACCATCGCCTCCTCGCCGGCGTTCGAGTCCATTACGCGTCTGTACATGGTACCAGGGAGTGACGGCGCGGTTCAGTTCGGCGTAGCGGGCGGTGGCGGAGGCCTCGGGGCCCGCCTGTACAAGTACGATGTCCCCTCGGACCGGTTCGCGAGCGTCGCCTTTTTCAACCCGACGGCGCAGATCGCGGATATCGACTTCACGAGTGGTGATACCGCGGACGGCGTTGCCGTCTCAACGGGGTTCGGCCTCGTTGGTTCACCGGTCGCTCCAGGGCGGGTCCTCGTCACCGCCGACGGCGGCGCCACCTGGTCGGAAGTGTCGAACGCCGCCGCCAGCCAGGCCGTGGCATACTATGGCACGGCGCGGCAGGCGAACGGGAACATCTGGGTCGCTGGAGGGAACGGCACGTTGCTACATCTCGTCCCCGATGGCAGCGGCGCATACACCGTGAACCAGGTATCGCTCCCCGGGCTCACGAATCCGGACACGACCAATTATCAGAGTCTGATTCTCACCGACGTCGAGTTCGCTCCGGGGAATGATCAGGTGGGCTGGGTCGTTGGCGCCCAGATCTTCACGCAGAACCGGATCTCGAACTATCGCGGGATCATCTATGGCACCTCGGACGGCGGGGCGACCTGGACTCGCCAGGGCGTGCAGGGTGCCCCCGACTTCGGGGCGAGCATTCCGCGTCTCAATCGGATTGACGCGTTGTCCGCGACGTCGGTGTGGATCGTCGGTGACGGCGGCATCGTCCTCAGCTACAAGCCCTGACCGCTTTCGCCGAACAAGGCAAGGAGATATTTCGTGCACGCTACGATTGCAGGCTGGTCAGGCCGTCTGTTCCTCGTGTTCGGAACACTGCTGGCGTTGCCGCTCAGAATGCACGCCCAGGTGGTCGCCTGTGACTTCGACATCTCCGACAACGAGGGCGTGCTCGTCTTTGGCAATACCGTTCACCTGAACGGCCGACAGGGCGCAGGGACGAATCAGGGACAGTTCCGGATCAGCAATGCCGACAAACCGGAGCTGGACGTCGACCACGACGGGTACGCGCCTCCACCGGGCTGCGACTATAACAACTTGTACGTCGAGCCGGTGCTCTCGACGAACCTGATTAACGTCGACAATCCGGCGCTGGCGATCCCGTTCGCGAACATCATCGTCACGACCCTGCCGCGGTCTCTGCCGACTGGAACGTCGGCGATGGTGGGGATCTCGGTGGACGTGCCGGCGGGGACAGTAGCGGGTACATATCTGGGCCACATCACGATTCAGGATCACGTTCGCTTCGCGACGCTCGGCCCGAATCGTGAGACGCTGGGACGCGACTCGATCATGGTCCAGGTGGTGGTGGCCGAAGATAGAAGCCTGGCACTCGTGAACAGCGATACGGCCGGGCCGCTGGACTCGCTCGTCATCGCCGGACGCGCGGGCGCCCGAGCGGAGGGCGTGCTCCGCGTCGCGAACACCGGGAATGCTCCCCTGCCGAATGTCCGCGCGAGCGTCAGCGACCTGCACTCCGAGAGTGCCGTGGGTATCACCATTCCCGCGTCCGCCATCGATGTGGCTCCCGACCAGTTTGCGTCGATGGCGATCGCCGATACCGCCCGGATCACCGTCGCGGTGAACATTCCGAGGGGCATCCTTGGCGGCAGGTACCGTGGAACGCTCTTCGTGCAGGGTGAGGGCGCAGCGGCGTCCCAGGTGCCACTGATTCTGATCGTCTCGAGCACCCGAGGTATTGTATTCGAGTCCAATCCCGTCCGGAACGCCAACGGCGTCGCCCGTATCGCGTTCAACGCGGATCCGGGCACCGAGTACAAAGTCGGTATATTCGACCTGAACGGCCTCCTAGTATTCACGCTTACCGACTCCGTTTTCGCCGGCATTACGGCAGCGGGTACTCCAGGGACCGCGCAGAGTCCCGGAGCCGGCGCCGACTTCGCGGTGAACGTGATCTGGCCCCTGATCAACGGCCGCGGCGAGGGCGTCGCCAGTGGTACCTACCTGGTCACCGCCGAGTCGATTGTGAATGGGGCCCGACAGCTCGCGCAGGCCAAGCTCATCGTCATTCGCTAAAGGACCGCGACGCATGCTACGCGCACGTCTCTCCGTACTCCTGCTCGCCGCCTTCGCGTCGACGGCGCTTGGTCAGACCGCGACCACGGGACAACCCCCTGTCTCCTTCACCGGCGGCGACCGCGACAACGGCAATCATGCCGCGACCATCCTCGAGATGCCCATCTCGCCGCGCGCGGTCGGCCTCGGCGAGGCCATGGGCGCGGTCGAGGGCGATCCGTCGTCCATGTGGTACAATGCCGCCGGACTGGCGCGGATCAAGACCAATTCCTTTATGGTCACGGCAACCCAGCGCTTCGGCGACTCTCAGCTGGGCGGCGCCTCGGTCACCTTTCCCACCGAGATCGGCACGTTCGGCATCGCTGCACGGCTGCTCAATGCGGGCACCATCGAGCAGGCAAATAACTACAACGTCAGCGGCCGCTGCCGGGCCTGGCAGATGGGCCTCGAGGGCGGCGGCGCCCTCGAGCTGAGCCGGCACCTGCTCGTCGGCGGAAGCGTCTTCTTCTCCCAGGAAGCCCTCTGCGACCAGTCCGCCGGCACCATCGGCATGAACGCCGGCGTCATGCTCCCCGAGTTCATCTTCAGCCGCCTCACGCTCGGCGGCGGCATGCGGAACTGGGGCACACCGGTCACCTTCGACTCGGCCTCCGCGCGCCCGCCCCTCACGGCGTACGCCGCGGGCGCCCTCGATCTGCTCCGGCATACGAATCTGCTCCAGACGCCGCTCCTCTTCCGCGGCCAGCCCATCGTGGTCGATGCGAAGCTCGTCGGGCAGGTGGACTTCCCGTACCGGAACGAGCTCTTTCCGGCGGCCGGCGTGGAGGGCACCGTCAATGGCGTTATCATCGGACGCATCGGATACCAGTTCGGTGAGGACAACCGCAAGGGACTCTCGCTCGGCGCGGGGATCAACGTGGGGCCCTTCCGGCTGGAGTACGCCTTCCGCGATCGCAAGAACGCCGGCGCCAAGTTCTTCAGCTTCGATCCGCTCGGCGACGAGCACCACGTGAGCGCCACGCTCTTCTTCGGCGGCCCGCAGACGAACCAGCCGGTCGTACCGGTGATCATCAATCAGCCGATCGACACCGCCGCGATCAATGCCGCGGTGCGCGAGGCGGTGCAGCGCGAGCTTGCGAACCTCCGGCCGTTGCTCGACAGTCTGCGCCAGGCGCGCGTCGAGGTGCGCAACGAGAGTGAGCTGGTCGCCCGCTATATCGTGCCGGTGCACTTTGCCTTCGATTCCGCGGTCGTGCGCGATTCCGACCTCACGGTGCTGGGCCAGGTCGCGGATGTCATCAAGCGGGTGTATCCGAATGCGCTCGTGACCATCGAGGGCTTCGCCGATCCGGCGGGCACCCGCGAGTACAACCTCCGGTTGTCGCGCCGCCGCGCCGAGGCCGTGAAGGCGGTGATGGTCGATCGCTTCGGGCTCCCCGCCCAGCAGTTCCGCACCATCGGCTACGGCGAGCAGTTCGATCGCCAGGTGACGCCGGGCGCGCGGAAGGGCGACGCGGGCGCGGAGCAGAACCGCCGCGTGACCTTCACCATCGACGCCACCCGGCACTTCTGACGCACGCGCGCGGGGAGCGCGCGCGAGACGCAGCCGCTACCCATTTTCCAGGAGGGCGGGCCGTGACCAGGCCCGCCCCTCTTCGTTTTGATTAGCGGGCCCGAGGTTTGCCGCATCCATCGGCGCGGTTAAGATTTCAGCTCGCCATCACCTCTAACATCGCGGAGTGCTCGTGCGGATATCGGTCGTCGGGACCGGCTATGTCGGTCTTGTCGTTGGCGCGTGTCTGGCGGAGACGGGGAACAGCGTCATCTGCGCGGACGTGGACAAGGGCAAGATCGAGGCGCTCAAGTCCAATGTCATCCCCATCTACGAGCCGGGCCTGGACAGCCTGGTGGAACGCAACCAGCGCGCGGGACGCATCAGCTTCACCACCGACGTGCCGGCGGCCATCGGCGCCTCCGAGGTGGTGTTCATCGCCGTCGGCACACCGCCCGACGAGGACGGCTCCGCCGATCTCCGCCACGTCCTCGCCGTCGCCGACACGATCGGCCGCTGCATGAACCGCGAGATGGTGGTGGTCACTAAGTCCACCGTCCCCGTGGGCACCGCGGCGAAGGTGGCCGCCTGCGTCGGCCAGCACGCCCAGTACGCGTTCCACATGTGCAGCAATCCCGAGTTTCTGAAGGAGGGCGCCGCGGTGGACGACTTCATGTATCCCGACCGCGTGGTCCTCGGCGTCGAGACCGACCACGCCCGCAGCGTGATGGCCGAGCTGTACGCGCCATTCGTGCGTACCGGCAAGCCGATCATCTTCATGGACATCCCCTCCGCGGAGATGACCAAATACGCGGCCAATGCCATGCTCGCCACGCGCATCTCGTTCATGAATGACATCGCCAACCTCTGCGAGCGTGTCGGCGCGAACGTCGATCACGTCCGCAAGGGCATCGGCAGCGACTCGCGCATCGGACCGGCGTTCCTGTTTCCCGGACCGGGCTACGGCGGCTCGTGCTTTCCGAAGGATGTGAAAGCACTCATCCGCACGGCGCGCGACCACGGCGCGTGTCTTCGCGTGCTGGACGCGGTCGAGGAGGTGAACGAGGAGCAGAAACACCGGCTCTTTCACAAGCTGGAGCAGGCGATCGGCCCCGATCTCTCGGGCTGCCGGGTGGCGGTCTGGGGACTCGCCTTCAAGCCCAACACCGACGACATGCGCGAGGCGCCGGCGCTCACGCTCATTCAGGATCTGCTCGCCGCCGGCGCCTCCGTCGCGGCACACGATCCGGTCGCCATGCCCGAGGCAAAGCGCCGCCTGGACGATCGCATCACCTTCGCCGCCACGAGCTACGACGCCCTCACCGACGCCGACGCGCTCGCGATCGTGACCGACTGGAACGAGTACCGGCACCCCGACTTCGCGCGCATCAGGGCGGCGCTGAAGCGTCCCGTCATCGTGGATGGCCGCAACCTCTACACGACGGCGCGGCTGGCGGAGATGGGCTTCACCTATCTTTCCCTGGGGCGCGGGGGCGCGGGCGCACCGGCCGGCGTTCACGCATGAGGGCGCTCATCACGGGCGCTGCGGGATTTCTCGGCTCGCACCTCTGCGACCGGTTCCTGCGCGAAGGCTGGGAGGTGGTCGGGATCGACAACATGATCACGGGCCACCGGGCCAACCTCGACCACCTCGCGAACGAGTCGCGCTTCGAGCTGGTGGAAGTGAGCATCGCCGCGCCGGTGCAGCGCACAGGTGCGCTCCGGGGCCGCTTCGATGGCGTGCTGCATTTCGCCTCGCTGGCCAGCCCCATCGATTATCTGGAGCATCCGATCGAAACGCTGGATGCCGGCTCTGCGGGTACCCGCAACAGCCTGGAGATCGCGCGCGCGGACGGCGCTCGCTTCTTCCTCGCGTCCACCTCGGAGGTCTACGGTGACCCGCTGGAACACCCGCAACGCGAGACCTACTGGGGAAACGTGAACCCCGTAGGCCCGCGCAGCTGCTACGACGAATCCAAGCGCTTCGCCGAGGCCCTCACGATGGCCTTCCATCGCGTGCACGGCGTGGACACGCGGATCGTGCGCATCTTCAACACCTACGGCCCGCGGATGCGCCCGCGCGATGGGCGGGTGGTGTCGAACTTCATCGTGCAGGCGCTCACCGGCGAGCCGATCACCATCTATGGCGACGGCTCCCAGACGCGCAGCTTCTGCTACGTGGACGACGAGATCGAGGGGATCTACCGGCTGTACGACCGCGGCGATGCGCAGCCGACCAACATCGGGAATCCCGGTGAGTACGACATGCGGCAGCTGGCCAATGCCGTGGTGGAGCTCACCGGCACTGCATCGCGCGTCATCCACGAGCCGCTGCCGCAGGACGATCCCAGGCTGCGGAAACCGGACATCACCCGTGCCAGGACGATGCTGGAATGGGAGCCGAAGGTGCCGCTCCGCGAGGGGCTCACGCGCACCATCGAGTATTTCCGCGGTCTGCTGGGGACCGAGCGTATGCTGCCACGCGACACGGGCGCGCCGCGGAGCGCCGTTGGAAGCCTCCCCTGATCTGCTCTCGCTCGCCAAGGAGCGCTTCGCCGTGCGCGATTACCACGGCGCGGCGCTCCTGCTCGGATCGCTCACACGCCAGGGGACGCTCTTCGCCGACGCCTACAACCTGCTCGGACTGGCGCTCGCGATGATCGGCCGCACCGAGGACGGGCTGACGGCGCTCGACGAGGCCCTCCGCCTGAACCCACGCTACATCGAGGCACACCTCAATCGGTCCGTGGTGCTGAACCAGTTGGGCCGTGAGCGCGAGGCGCAGGCGGCGATGGCGAAGGCGGCGGAGCTCGGCGCCACCGATGACACGGGCTTTCCCGCGGTGATCGCGAACCGGTTGGCTAACGCGCATGCCTCGCTCGGGGACGATTACCGCGCGGCGGGGGCGCTGGACCGCGCCATCGCCGAGTATCGCCGCGCCCTGGACCTCCGGCCGCTCTTCTACGACATCCGGCTGGCGCTCAGCCGTGCCCTGCTCGAGCACGGACGGCCCGCCGAGGCAGCCGAGGTGCTGGACGAGGTGCTCCGGCGCCGACCGGGTTGGCTCGACGCCATGCTGCTTCGCGGGTTGGCTGCTTATCTTGCGGGCGATCTCGAAACGGCCGGCAGCGTCTGGAACGATGCCAGCGGGAAGCATCCCGAGGAGCCGCGGCTGGAGATCTACCGTAGCATGCTCGCACGTCGCCGCCGGGAAGCCAGCGGCGCGTGAGCGCGAACCGACGCTCTTCTCCCGGGTACTCGTCCTCATATATGCCCCAACTCTTCTGGAGACGCGCCGCGGCGGGCCTCTTGCTCGCGTTCGCCGCCGTGGCGTGCCGGCCGGATTTCAAGCTGCAGCAGTACCACACGCACGAGGAGCTGTTCCGGGCCGGCCTGCGCCAGTTCGACCGGCACAAATGGGACAATGCCGTCGCGGCCTTCGAGAAGCTCACGCTCGAGCTGCCCGCGCGCGACACCCTGCTGCCGCGCTCGTACTGGTATCTGGCGAGCTCACACGAGCGGCAGGGCGAGCATCTCCTGGCGGCGCAGAGCTTCTCCAAGCTGGTCGAGACCTTCCCCGATGACTCTCTGGCCGATGATGCCGCGCTCGCCGCGGCGCGGAGCTACAAGGAGCTCTGGCGCAAACCGTCGCTGGATCCCACCTACGGTGAGACCGCCCTGGCGACGTACAACACGCTCATCGGCCTGTACCCGAACTCGCCACTGATTCCCGTTGCGGAGAAGGAGATCGGGGAGCTCAACAACTGGTTCGCCATCAAGAACTACGACGCCGGCATGTATTACTTCCGCCGTAAGGCGTACGACTCGGCCATCATCTACTTCAAGGACGTGATGGCAAAGTGGCCGAACGCGCCCAAGACGAAGGATGCTGCCCTGCGGCTGGTGGAGGCATACAAGGCCATTCACTACCGCGAGGATGCGTCGGACATGTGCACGCAGCTGCGGCGGCAGTACCCCAAGGACGGGGACGTGCGTGATGTGTGCGAGGGGGTGCCGAACCAGCCTGCGACAGCCTCGCAGACCCCGATCCCCTGATCCGTGCGCGTGGCCATCTTCGGCGGGAGCTTCGACCCGCCGCACATCGGCCATCTGCTCGCGGCCACCGACGCGTTCGAGGCACTCGCGCTGGACCGCCTGATCTTCGTTCCCGCGGCCGTGCAGCCGCTCAAGGTTGGCCGCGCCGCCGCCACCGCGGCGCAGCGGCTGGCGATGGTGCAGCGGCTCGCTGAAGGAGATCCTCGCTTCACCGTAGACCCGATCGAAATCGACCGCGAGGGGTTATCTTACACGGTTGATACTTTGGAGAGTCTTGCGCGAACGGACCCTGCGGACGAGCGCTTCCTGCTGCTGGGGGCCGACGCGCTGGCGGCGTTTCCGGCGTGGCGTGAGCCCGAGCGAATCGTCCGACTGGCGCGCCTCGCGGTGCTCAGACGCCCGGGCAGTGCCGGGGCGAGCGCGGCCGTGCCAGGACCGGCGCCCGTGCTGCTCCAGACCCGTTTCGTGGAGGTCTCGTCCAGCGAGATCCGCGAGCGCGTGAAGGCAGGAAAGCCGATTCGAGGTTTCGTCACAGACTCCGTCGCCGAGCTCATCGCGTCGGAACGGCTGTATCGATAGGGGACAGCATGCTAAAGGGATTGGTCAGCGCCGTCATCGGCAGCCGCCACGACCGCGAGCGGCGACGCATTCAGCCGATAGTGGACGAGGTCAACGAGTATTACGCCCGGCTGCAGAGTGTGGCCGAGGACGAGCTGCGGGGACAGACGGCGAAGCTGCGGGGCATCATCCAGGAGCGGGTCGGCGCCCTGGAGGCGCGCGCCGCCGAGCTGCGCGAGCTCAAGCGGAGCGCAGCGGATGCCGCGGAGCGGGATCGTCTGGACAACGAGCTGAGTGGTGCAGACGGGCGCGGCGGCGTCGAGCGCGACCTGCGCGAGGCCACCGCCGAAGTGCTCGATGAGATCCTGCCGGAGGCGTTCGCCACGGTGCGTGAGGCCTGTCGTCGGCTGCTGGGCACCAGAGTCGCCGTCGTGGGGCAGGAGCTCACCTGGGACATGGTGCCGTACGACGTGCAGCTGATGGGAGGCATCGAGCTGCACCTCGGCCGCATCGCAGAGATGGCCACGGGCGAGGGCAAGACGCTCGTGGCGACGCTGCCCCTGTACCTGAACGCGCTCCCGGGGAAGGGAGCGCACCTCGTGACGGTGAACTCCTATCTCGCCCGGCGTGACTCGCAGTGGATGGGTCACGTGTACCGGTACCTCGGGCTCACGGTGGGATGCATCGATGACACGGAACCCGGTACGGCCGAGCGGCGCGCGGCGTACCTCGCCGACATCACCTACGGCACGAACAACGAATTCGGCTTCGACTATCTGCGCGACAACATGGTCGTCTCGCTCGACCAGCGCGTACAGCGGAAGCACAACTTCGCCATCGTCGACGAGGTGGACTCGGTCCTCATCGACGAGGCGCGCACGCCGCTGATCATCTCGGGGCCGGTGGGGAACGAGAACGATGCGATGTACTTCGAGTACAACTCGGGCGTGGAGCGCCTGGTCCGCCGGCAGAGCGAGGTGGTGAACCAGCTGGTGGCCGACGCGGAGCGGCTGATGGAGGGCGGCGACACGCGCGATGGGGCGTTGAAGCTGTACAAGGCGCAGCTGGGCGGGCCGAAGAACAAACGCCTGATGAAGGTGCTGCAGGAGCCGGGCAACAAGCAGCTCGTGCAGAAGATGGAGCTGGAGCACATCGCCGACCGCCGGTTGCCAGCAAGCCGGCAGCAGTTCCGCGACATCGAGGACGATCTGCTGTACGTGCTCGACGAGAAGGGGCATGCGGTGCATCTCACCGACCGCGGCGCCGACTTCATGTCTCCCGACGATGCCGAGGCCTTCGTGCTGCCGGACATCTCCGTGGCGACGCACGACGTGGAGCGCGACGAGTCGCTCTCGCCGGAGCAGCGACTGGAGGCCAAACGCCAGCTCGAGCTGGATTTCGCGCAGAAGAGCGAGAAGCTGCAGATCGTGCATCAACTGCTGCGGGCGCACGCCCTCTACGAGAAGGACGTGAATTACGTGGTGCAGGATGGGGAGGTGCTGATCGTCGACGAGTTTACCGGCCGCACCATGCCGGGCCGGCGCTGGTCGGAGGGGCTGCACCAGGCGGTCGAAGCCAAGGAGGGCGTCCACGTGAAGGGCGAGACGCAGACCATGGCGACGATCACCATCCAGAACTACTTCCGGATGTACGACAAGCTCGCGGGGATGACCGGCACGGCCGAGACGGAGGAGAACGAGTTCTTCCAGATCTACGGTCTCGAGGTGGCGGTGATCCCGACGAACAAGCCGGTGGTGCGCGACGACCGGCAGGATCTCGTCTACAAGACGCGCCGCGAGAAGTACAATGCCATCGTCGAGGAGACGCGACGGCTGCACGGGCTCGGGTTTCCGGTGCTGATCGGGACGACGAGCGTGGATGCGTCGGAGACGCTCTCGCGCATGTTCTCGCGCGGCGGCCTGAAGCACAATGTGCTGAACGCCAAGTACCACCAGCGCGAGGCCGAGATCGTGGCGGGTGCGGGCCAGCCGGCCGCGATCACGATCGCGACGAACATGGCCGGCCGCGGCACGGACATCAAGCTCGGTCCCGGCGTCACCGAGGCGAAGCCGTCGGTGGTGAAGGACCCCGAGGGCAAGGACGTGGAGATCGAGGAGTGCGGCGGTCTGCACATCATCGGGTCCGAGCGGCACGAGTCGCGGCGCATCGACCGGCAGCTGCGCGGGCGCGCGGGGCGCCAGGGCGACCCCGGGGCATCGGAGTTCTTCCTGTCGCTGGAAGACGATCTGATGCGGCTGTTCGGCTCCGAGCGCATCGCGCGCCTGATGGACCGGCTGGGCGCGCAGGAGGGCGAGGTGCTCACGCACGCGCTCATCACGCGTTCCATCGAGCAGGCCCAGAAGCGCGTCGAGATGCAGAACTTCGAGGCGAGAAAGCGGCTGCTGGACTACGACGATGTGATGAACCAGCAGCGCGAGGTGATCTACTCGCTGCGCAGCTTCGCCCTGGAAGGAGGCGAGGAGCTCAAGGGCGAGGCGCTGAAGATGGTGGACAAGGCGCTCTCCCAGCGGATCGAGACCGCGCTCGCCGAGTTCGAGACCGCCGCGGAGTGGGATCTGCCGCTGCTGCAGCAGGATCTCATGATGCACTACCTGCTGCACGTGCCGGAGCTGGAGAACGCGGACCTTCGGCCGACCTCGATGGAGGACGCGCAGCGCGTCACGATGGAGGCCGCGCGGCGCGCTTTCGCCGCAAAGCTGGAGAATCTCGATCGGACGAAGGACGAGACCGGGAAGGGGTACGGCGACCGGCTGCTGTCGCTCGTGATGCTCAACGTGCTGGACGAGAAATGGAAGGACCACCTGTACGATCTCGACCAGCTGCGCAATTCCATCCACTATCGCTCATGGGGCCAGCAGGATCCGCTCATCGAGTACAAGCGGGAGGCGTACTCGATGTTCGTGGACCTCATGAGCGACATCTACAGCACCTTCACCGAGCGCTTCCTCAAGGTGCAGCTGGTGTTCGAGCCGCCCGCTCCCCTCCCGCCGCAGCCCTCCATGCGCGGCGGCGCCGCGGCCAACGGCAGCACGCCGGGCGGCCAGGGGACCAGGAAGCGGTACAACGCCCTGGGCATCCTGGAGGAAGTGCCGGCCGTGGAGCAGGCCGGGCCGGATGGCAATGGCGACGGCGATGGGGCCGGCAAGGGCACCGATGCGGTGCTCGACATCGCCGCGGACCAGCCGCCCAAGAAGGACGCTGTCATCCGCCGCGATCCCGTGGTCGTCGGCGCGGGACGCGCGCGGTCGCTGGGCCAGCCCGCGGTTCCTGCCAGTGCGGACTGGTCCAACGTGGGACGAAACGACCCTTGTCCGTGCGGGTCCGGGAAGAAGTTCAAGAAGTGCCACGGGGCGTCGCTGTAAGGCCCGGCGCGCCCGTGGCCGCGGCCTGACCATCCGACGCGCATGCCTCTATCGGCGGCCTTCGTGCCGATGGAGGAGGTGGCGCACCTGCTGCCGGAGGTCGCTCTCGAGCGCATCGTGGCTGCGTCCAGTGCGCGGCCGCCGCGCGGCTTTGGCGCGGAGGCGGGCCCGCCAGCCGTCGCGGTGGTCCGGGATGGAGCCGATATCTTCGGTGTGGCGCTGCTCCGCTGGTATCGGCTGTGGCTCGCCCCGCGGCGGTACTGCCGGCTCGCGCTGGTGCCGTGCGTCGTCATCATGCCGGAGGGCGCCGCCCCCGACCGTCTGGACCTGACGCTTCGGGTACTGCTCGACGCGCTCACGCGGACGGATCAGCCGGCGCACGTCATCAGCATCTGGGTATCCGCGCTCGCCGAAGAGCGCGTGGATCGGCTCTGGCGGCTGGCGCTGGCGCTGAATGCCCGCTGCGTCGTCCGGGATCGGGGCAGCGAGCTTTCGGTGGACCTCGTGCTGCCCGGCGTTCGCGGCGAGCTGGGAGCCAGCCTTGCCGCCGTGCTCGAGCGGCGCATCCTCTCGCGAACGTGGGCGCGCATCCGATCGCGTCGGGGGCGCCGCTCCATCCCTCCCAGGAGCGAGGCCCAGGCGTTCTTCGTGCGCGACCTGGACGCACCCGTCGTGGAGGTCATCTCAGACAGCGACGCCCATATTTCCGAGATATCCGCCGCCGACCTGGCTCGCCGTCCGGCGCGATACGGCTATGCATTGCTGGCGGCCGCGACGTCGGCCGGAAACGCCCGCTGCTTCGCGGCCACTGTCGGCAACGAGGTGGTCTTTCGCATGTGGACCGTCGACGTGCATGACAGCCTGGTGATGTCGGCCCATCAGAGCGTGCTCTCGCACGTGGACCGCCCTGCCGCGCTCATCTTCAGCGCCTTCACCGCGCCGGAGCACCGCGGCCGCTCGATCTACCCGGCAGCGCTGTCCTGGTTGGCCCGAAGGTACCAGGATGCGGGCTACCGGAACCTGTGCCTCTTCGCGCGACTCGACAATCCGCCCGCGCTGCGCGCGGCGGAGAAGGCGGGGTTTCGGCGCGTGGTTTAGCTCCCTGGTGCCAGCGTCCGGTCCGCTGCGGAGCGCAACTCCAGGTACAGGTGTAGTACACCTTGCCCAACGGAGGCGCCCGATGGCTGGCCAGGAACCCACGAAAACGTTAACTATTCGAGAGCTGCCGCGTTCCGACCGGCCGCGTGAGCGGCTGCTCGACCTCGGTGCCCACGCACTAGGGTCGGCCGAGCTGCTGGCCATTCTGCTTGGCGCCGGTGGCGCGGGTCGCAGCGCGATGCAGCTCGGCCAGGACGTGCTCGCCGCCGGGCACGGGTCGCTGCGTCGGATCGCCACCCAGCCGGTCGCAACGCTCACCGCCGTATCGGGCATCGGCGAGGCACGCGCGACGACCATTCATGCGGCGCTCGAGCTGGGACGGCGCATGGCGGGCGAGGCGCGGGAGGACGGCGCCCCGGTACGCTCACCGCGAGACGTGGTGGAGGTCTTCGCGCCCCGCCTCGAGGATCTGCCGGTGGAGGAGTTTCATGTCGCGGTGCTGGACGCGCAGCACCGCCTGGAGCGGGATATCATGGTGACGCGGGGAATTCTGAACTCGTCGCTCGTACATCCGCGCGAGGTCTTCCGCGAGGCCATCGCGGAGCGGGCCGCGGCTGTGGTGCTCGTGCACAACCATCCGAGCGGCGACCCGACTCCTTCGGCAGACGACCGGGCGGTCACGGGCCAGCTCGTCGCGGCCGGCCGCTTGCTGGACATTCCGGTGCACGATCACGTGATCATCGGGCGCGGACGGTACACGAGCTTCGCGGAGGCGGGACTGTTGTGACGGTGACGGCGACGACCAGAACGGCCATTGGCGAGAAGGCCGAGTTCATTCCCGGGTGGCCCGAGGACCAGCATCCGCTGCACGAGCGGCTGGACCGCGAGCTCCTCCAGCGTGCCTATCGCTTTAGCGAGGCGGCGCACCGCGGCCAGCTGCGCAACTCGGGTGAGCCCTTCATCACCCATTCGGTGGAGGTGGCCAAGGTTCTGGCGGACCTGCAGCTCGATTCCACCACCGTCGCATGCGGGCTGCTGCACGATGTCGTGGAGGACACCGACATCTCCGTCGCCCACGTGGAGCGCGAGTTCGGGCGCGAGATCGCCAGCATCGTGGACGGGCTGACGAAGATCGCCAAGCTGCCCGCCGGCGGCTCCAAGCAGGACCGTCAGGTGGAGAGCTACCGTAAGCTGCTGCTCTCCATCGCGAAGGATGCGCGCGTCATCATCGTGAAGCTGGCGGACCGGCTGCACAACATGCGCACGCTGGACTATCTCCCGGAGGAAAAGCGGCACCGCATCGCGCAGGAGACGCGCGATCTCTACGCGCCGCTCGCCCATCGCTTCGGCATGGCGAAGCTGCGCTGGGAGCTGGAGGACCTCGCGTTCAAGCACCTGGAGACCGAGGAGTACCGCGCGCTCGCGAAGAAGGTGGCGCAGAAGCGCGTCGAGCGTGAGGAGCTGATCAAGCAGCTCCGCGAACCGCTGGAGTCCGCGATCACGCGCGCGGGGATCAGTGCGGTGGAGGTGACGGGCCGGCCCAAGCACCTGTGGTCGATCTACAAGAAGATGCAGCAGCGGCAGAAGCCGTACGAGGACATCTACGATCTGCTGGCCATCCGCGTGCTCGTGAGCTCGGTGCCGGACTGCTACCACGCGCTGGGCGTGGTGCACGACCAGTGGACGCCGGTGCAGGAGCGCATCAAGGACTACATCGCGCAGCCCAAGTCCAACGGCTATCAGTCGCTGCACACGACGGTGTTCGGCCCGGGCAGGCAGCTGTACGAGATCCAGATCCGCACGCGCGAGATGCATCGCACGGCGGACTTCGGGATTGCGGCGCACTGGCGCTACAAGGAGGATGCGCGCAACTCGGACGAGCTGGACCGGCACCTGACCTGGTTCCGACAGGTGCTCGAGTTGCAGATGGATGCCAAGACGCCTGACGAGTTCCTGGAGTTTCTGAAGCTCGATCTGTATCAGGACGAGATCTTCGTCTTCACCCCCACCGGCGACGTCATCCAGCTGCCCAAGGGGGCGACGCCCATCGACTTTGCGTTCGCGGTGCACACGGAGGTGGGGCTGCACTGCGCGGGCGCGCGGGTGAACGGCCGGATCGCCCCGCTCTCGCGCCCGCTGCGCAACTCCGAGACCGTCGAGGTCATCACGTCGCCCACCGCCAGGCCATCGCGCGACTGGCTGGCCCACGTGCGCACTGGCCGGGCGCGTCACAAGATCCGCCAGGTGCTCCGGCGCGAGGCGCAGCAGTCGGCCACCAAGATCGGCCAGGAGATCCTGGATCGCGAGGTGAAGCGGCGCCGTCTCTCCCGGCCCGGCGAGGACGCACTGGAGCGCGCGGCGCGGGCGCTGAGCCTGAACGATTCCACCCACCTGCTCGCATCCATCGGCCAGGGGGACGTGAACATCCTGCAGGTCCTGAAGCTCACCCACCCCGATCTCGACACCAGCACCGAAGGTCCCAAGCCGAGCGCCCTGGAGCGGCTGGTGGATCGGGTGCGGGGGGTAAGGGGGGTACGCATCCAGGGGGTCGATGGGCTGATGGTGCGCTATGCCCAGTGCTGCCAGCCGGTGCCCGGCGACCCGGTGGTGGGTTACGTCACGCGCGGACGGGGCGTGAGCATCCATCGCGGCGACTGCCCGAACCTGCTGCTTCTGGCGCACGAACCCGAGCGGCGGTTGGAGATCGACTGGCAGGAGGCGCAGGGCGAGCGCTTCCTCGTGCGGCTGGCACTGGAAGGGAACGATCGCCGGGGACTGTACGCGGATCTGGCGGCCGCGGTGAGCGCGAGCGGCACCGACATCAAGAGCATGGAGCTGCGCAGCGCCGACGGGAAGGCGATCGGCTCGGTGCTGGTGGAGGTGGAGAACCTCGCGCACCTGCAGAAGATCGTGAAGGCGGCGCGCCGGGTGAAGGGAATCAC
>DATEPM010000110.1:0-9418 GCA_035273185.1 Gemmatimonadaceae bacterium | reverse complement strand
CGGGACCGGGCGCGGCGGCGTCCGGCCGGGTGCGTGCACCAGCGGCCCGCTAACCGTTAGGCCCGCGCGCCCGCGCGCATCCTGACACAATTCGTACATGTGAATTGAAACCCGGCGCCGGTCCGCGCCGTCCAATTCCGTGCGCGCGGCAAGAGGTGTCGCTGCGCGCCGTGTGGATGGTGCACCGCGTGCAGCCGGGCGTCGGGTGACGCTCCCCGCTGCATGCACGGCCTCAGGAGCGTGAAGCATGCGGTACTCCCGAATCGACTCAGGCGTGGTCGCGCTGGCGATCGGCACGACGATGCTGGCGGTTTCCGCCCGGACGGCGCCGGCGCAGGTCCCCGCCGGATGGAGCGCGTACACCGACGGGTCCCAGGACTACACGGTGCGGGCGGACGTGAGCCGCCGCGAAGGCGGCCAGGGGTATGCCGGCGCGACGATCCGCGCCAACGTCGTCTCGCCGCGCGGCACGGCGATGCTCGCCCAGAGCGTTCGGGCCGACGCCTATCGTGGCAAGCGGGTGCGCCTCTCGTCCTTCCTCAAGACCATCGGCGTGGACGAGGGTGCGGCCGCGCTGTGGATGCGCATCGACGGACCGCACGGGGTGCTCGCGTCGGACTTCATGGAATCGCGGCCGATCATGGGAACGAACGACTGGGCGCTGCACGACGTGGTGCTCGACGTCCCGGCGAACGCGGTGGGGATCACCTTCGGATTTCTGCTGAGCGGCGGCGGCCAGGCCTGGATGGACGACGTCGCCTTCGATGTGGTGGGGTCCGAGGTCGCGGTGACGGGGCACGCAGGGGGACTGTACCCGGAAGTGCGACCCGTTGCGGGCGACGCGCCACCGCGCGAGCGTACCCAGCGGTCGGCCTATCTGCGCGCACCCGACCAGCCGGTGAACATGAGCCTGCGGTCGACTGGGAGAACAGGATTGTAAGCCGGGAGCGCGGGCTGGCGGGCGCGCGATTCCGGTATACGGCGTCGCGCGCATCCAGCTCGCGCAGATGGTGATCCACGTCACACGACCCTCGTGCGCGGACGGCACGTGAATTGATTGCTCGGCGGTGTCGAACCATGATGGTGCGCTGATGCTCCGGCATCGAGCGCTCTCGATGCACACCGCAGCAGCGATGCCTTCCATGACGTACTCCGGTGCCAGCGTGCTCGACGACGTGCTCGGCGAGCTCGCGCCCGGACGGTTGTATCTGGTCACCGGCGGTGCGGCGTCCGGCAAGAGCGCGTTCGCGCTACAGTTCCTCTCCGATGGGCTCGGCCGCGGCGAGTCTGTCGCGCTGCTGACGTCCGCCCTGCCTGACGACGCGAAGGCGCTGGCGCGCCAGCTCGGGTTGGACATGAATGCCGCGCTGCGCGCGCGCCGGCTGCTGATGTTGCGCTACCGGCTCGCCATGGCGCGCCCGCTCGGCCACGTCGCCGCCATCGAACGGGTGGTGGACGATCTGCGCGAGCTGCTGCGCCCCGCGCGTCCGGCCCGCATCGCGATCGACTCCTTCACGCCCTTTCTGTCGGACGGGGCGGCGACGGGGCTCGGCATCGCGCTCCTGGCCGAGTGCCTGGAGTCCACCGGAGCGAGCACGGTGCTCACCTTTCCGGAGCCGCTGGACGACAGCTACGATCGCCGCCTGGAGCCCGTCGTCCAGCGCGCCGCGGCGCTGCTGCGGCTCCGGCGCCGGAGCCACGGATTCGACGTGGAGGTCGTGTCCCGCCGTACGTCCGCCGTGCGGCGCGTGATGCTTGCCCTGCAGCCGGGGCGCGGACTCGTGGGCGCTCCGGAGGAGCTCGCCGGCGACGATGCCCTCGTGGATCATTCCCCCAGGCCGCTCCTGCTCGTGCACGCCACCCCGGAGCCGGCCGACGATCTGGTCGCGCTGCTCGATCGCGGCAATCAGGTGATCGTGGAGTCCGCCGTCGATCTCGAGCGTGCGGACTATCTCGCCAGAGGGGAGTTCGGCGCCGTGCTCGTCGAGACGGATCACAACACGCTGCTGACGGCGCAACGGCTCGTTGCGCGACTGAGCGGCGCGTCGCCCGCCTCGCCGCTGGTGATCGTCGTGCGCTTCAACATCCGCTCGCTCGATCGTGCGCGGCTGATCGCCGCGGGTGCCGACGAGGTGCTCACCGGCGACATGGGCCCCGACGAGTTCGTGCAGCGCCTGCGCGCCGTGGTGCGGCGCGGCCGCCGCACGACGACCGCCGCCATCGTGGCCGACGGACCGCCGCTCACGCAGGCGCTGCTCACCGGAGGGGAGCGCCGCGCGCTCACTGCCGGCGAGATGGCGCGCGTCCTCGGCGCGCTCACCGGGGCAGACGATATCGTGCCATGCGCGATCGTCACCCTCTCGCTGGCGGACCCGGGATCGTCGCCGCGAGGCCCGCGTCCACTGGCCGAGCTCGCGATCCACGCGATGCGCTTCGCCACGGGCGACTTCGCCACGACGACGGACGAGCGCGTGGTGGTCTGCCTGATCGGTGCACAGCGGCGCGGCGCGGGCGCGTTCGTGGACCGGGTGCGCGAGCGCTGGGTGGCCGCGTACCCCGAGGCGCTGCGCGCGGAGGTGCTCACCCTGCCCGCGGACGCCGCGCGGGCACGGGCGCTGTTCCCGGCAGTGGAGGTGTAGCGATGCGTTATGCGCTCTCCTTCGCGCTCGCGATCGTCGCGCTCACCGTGGGTGCCGTGCTCACCTTCGGCCGCATGAGCGCCTCCATGCTCGCGACGACGATCCCCGGGGCCAGCCGGCTCTCCGCCGACACGATGACGGTGATCCGGCATGGCGCGCCGGTGGCGCCCACCGCGGCCGACTATGCGCGCTTCGCCGCGGCGGATTCCGTATGGCGCCTGAAGTACGCCAGGCCGTACACCCTCGCCGAACTGCGCGCGCGCGGCGACGGCACCCGCTCGCCGCGCGAGGTGATGCAGGACCGCATCTTCGAGCTCACGCGACGCGGCCAGCCCGACCGCGCCACCGCGGAGCTGGAGCACTGGGTGGGCCGGCATCCGCGCGACCGCCAGGCGCTGCTCTCGCTCGCGCGCCTGCTGAACGCGCAGGGACGCACGACGGACGCGGTGCGCCGATATCGTCAGGTGCTCTCGCTCGGGGAGAGCGGCGACGAATGACGGTATGCGAGTGATGCGGCCTGCGGCCAGCCGCGCCCGGTCTCTTCTGGTGCTGGCGTGCCTCGCCGGCCTTCAGGTCGTCGCCGGCGCCGCGCGCCTCGCGGCGCAACGGCCCGCGTCCCGCGCGCCGAGCAATGGACGGGTACGCGCGGAGCTGGCCGCGGTGCTGCTGCAATCGGGTCGCTATGGCGAAGCCGCACGCGAGTTCCGGACGTTGCTCGTACGCGAGGGCGACGACCCGGGGTATCGCCTGGGGCTCGCGCGCGCGCTCGCGTGGGGCGGGCAGGCGCGCGAGGCGGAGCAGCAGCTGCGTCTGCTCGCGGCGCGGCACTATGCGAGCGCCGCCGTGGACTCGATGCTCCGTGCCGTGCGCCAGGAGTACGAGCCGCACGCCGGCGAGGCAGCGGGCTGGGTGGAGCAGGATCCCACGTATGCGCCGTACCGGCTCGCCCTCGCGCGGGCGCTCACGCGGGAAGGACACGGTGCGCTCGCGGCAGCGCAATACGACATGCTCATGGCACAGGCGGGGACACCGCCCATTCCGACCGCTTCCGCGCTCGTGAGCGAGAAGGCGCAGGCCTACGCCGCGGCGGGGGTGCCCGACCTCGGCATCGGCGTCCTCCGCGATGCCCTGACGCTCTCGCCCGCCGATACGGCGTTGCGCCACACCTTGGCGATGCTGCTGCGGGATGACCACCAGGTCGGCGAGGCACTCGCGCAGTATGACACGCTTCTGGAGACGGCACCCACCGCGGCGCTGTATCGCGAGCGCGCCGACTTGCACCTGCAGCGTCGTGAGGCCGATCTCGCCGAGCTGGATCTCCGGACGTCCGCAGCGCTGGTGCCGACGGCGAGCGCGTTCGTCATGCTCGGCAACGTGCAGCGGGACGCGGGAGATTACGCGGCGGCCTCCGCGTCGTATCGGTCCGCGGCCGCGCTGCCAGCGCTCGATGGCGCGGATCGGCGTGAGATAGCGGCAGCACGCGCCCAGCTCGCGCGCGAGGAACGCCCACCCGTTGCGCTCGTACCGATCGTCGGCGAGGAGCCTGGCTGGCGCGTGGCGAGCGAGGCCTCGTCCGATAACCTCGGCCTGCGCTACGCCACGACGTCGGTGCGACGGGGGATGGAGCTCGGTCACGAGCTGATCGCCGGGCTCGGTGTCGAGGGACGCACGCTGGGCGAGTACAGTGTCGGCGGGACCACGCAGTCGAGTGGCTTCGGCATCGATGCGGGATTGAGCCATGCGCTCGTGTTCGGACCGATGCTGCTGCGCTCCGCGGTGCAGGGCGGCTTCATCGAACATCCCGGCATCGACGCCATGATGCTCGAGGAGCGCGCCGCCGCGAGCCTGGCGCTCGGCGCGTGGCAGGGCGCCGTGGAGGCCATGCAGGGCCCCGCCTATCCCACGCTGCTCAGCATCGAGTCGCTGTGCTTTGCTGGCGAGGCGCCGCTGTCGGAGCGGGATCTCACGGGCACGCTCGCGGGTCCGGCGGGCCCGCTCGATGTCGCCCTGTCCCTGCAGCGGTCCTCGTTCACGGACGACAACGCGCGCCGGATCGCGCAGGCGTACGCCCGTCTGCCCCTGACGCGGGACTGGGCGCTCGTGTACGCCGGCGGCATCACGAGCTTCGCGCAGCGCAGCGCGCGCTACTGGGACCCGATCGACTACACGTCGAATGCGCTCGGCATCGAGCTCGCGCGGCGCGCTGTGCACGGCCTGTCCTTCGCCGTGCGCGTGCTGCCGGCGTACGCACGCTCTCGTGAGGCCGTCGTGCCCCTCGCAGATTCGAGTGCGCTGTCCGCGAGCAACCCCGAGCCGTGGCAGCGGACCGAGATCGCGACGCGCACGGCGTTGCAGCTCGGCGCGTCGGCCGACCTGAGCTACCGCGCAGCGCGCTGGGAGATGGCCGCGGCAGTGGCGCATGGACGCGGGCGCGCGGGCGGCTACCGGCGAACGGCGGCGTCACTCACGATCCGGCTGCTGCCATGACGAGGCCCGCATGAGCGGCGTGCTGCTGCGCGTGGGCATCGGTCTGGTGCTCACCTTTCTGGTCCTGCTGGTCATCCGGTACGTGCTGCTGCTCTGGCTGGGCTATCTGCAGCACGTCGAGGCGCGCGGCCAGCTCGACGACGGCGTGCATCATCCACCGGTCACGATCATCGTCCCGGTGTTCAACGAGGCGCCCGTGCTGGAGGCGGCGATCCGCAGTCTGCTGGCGCTCGACTATCCCGCCTTCGAGGTGCTGGTGGTGGACGACGGATCCACCGATGCCACGTGGGCGCTGGCCAGTGCGCTGGCGGGCGCATACGGCGATGTCACGGTGCGGGCGGTGCGCAAGCGCAATGGCGGGAAGGCGAGCGCGCTGAACACGGGGATCACGCTTGCGCGTTCAGCGTTCGTGCTGTGCATGGACGGCGATTCCCGATTGGCACGCGACACGCTGCGCGCCGCCATGCGGCACTTTACCGATCCGTGCGTCGGCGCGGTGGCCGGAAACGTGAAGGTGGTGAATCGCACGAACGTGTGGACGCGGTTGCAGGCGCTGGAGTACGTGGAAGGGCTCAATCTCGCGCGCCGCGCACAGGGTTTCTTCCGTGCCGTGAACATCATCCCCGGGCCGATTGGCGTGTTCCGCCGCGAGGCGTTGGTGTCCGTGGGCGGCTATGACACCGACACCTTCGCGGAGGATGCCGATCTCACGCTGAAGCTGCTCACGGCCGGGTGGCACGTGGTCTATGAGGCGCGCGCCATCGCGTGGACCGAGGCGCCGGAGGTCTTTCTGGATCTCGTCCAGCAGCGGTATCGCTGGACACGCGGCATCCTCCAGGCGCTGCGCAAGCGCGCGGGCTGGCTGACGCGGCCGCGCTGCGGGACCGCCGTGTGGCTGTCGCTGCTGGCGATGCTCTTCGAGGCGATCGTGTGGCCGGTGTTCAACGTGCTCGGGAATCTGCTCTTCACGCTCGGCGCGCTGTCCGCGGGCATCACCGCGGGGATCTTCTACTGGTGGGTGCTGCTCACGATGCTGGACGTGGCGGCAGCACTGCACGCGATCGGGATGGAAGAGGAGGACCTGCGACTGGTGCCGTACGCGGTGCTGTATCGCTTCATCTTCGTGACGATGATCGACGTGGCGAAGCTGTTCGCCACCGTGGAGGAGCTCGCGCGGGTGCGCATGAGCTGGGGCAAGCTGGAGCGGGTGGGTCGGCTGTGAAGCTCGACGCGCTGCTCTCCACCATCATTCTCGTGGCCTTTCTGGTGACGATCATCATGGCCGTGGGGAGCTACGTCGCGTACAAGCTGCGGGAAGGACGGCGACCCAACATCATCCCGCCGCCGATGCAGTCCGGAGGCATATCCCCCTACTTCGAGCGCATCGAGGCGGACGAGGAGCCTGACGAGCAGTCCGGGCCGGCGGCGCGCCGATGAGGTGGCCGAGACTCTCCCGCAGCGCGACCGCGACGGCCTTCGCGTTGCCGGCAGCCGCCGTGATCCTCGTATCGCTCCTGCTCACGCTGCGGCAGGCGGACGCCAACCCCGGTCCTGACCCTCCGCGCTTCTCCGGTTCGGTGGTCGTGCAGCAGATGTCATCGCTGCTGCCGGCGGGGCGCCTCGGGAAGCCAGTGAAGGTCGTGGTGGTGCGCGACGAGGCCGCGGCCGCATTCTACGATGCTCCGGCCACGCTGGACAGCATCGTTGCCCGCTGGCGCGGAGCGCTCACGGCCGTCGGTGCCGAGGCACGCATCGTGTCCTCCGGCGCACTCGCCGGAGCACGCGATGCGCAGGTACTCGTGATCCCGAGCTCGCCATGCCTCTCGATCGGCACACACGAGGCCATCGCGTACGCGAAGGCGCACGGACAGGGATTGATCGTGACCGGTGTGGCCGGAACGCAGGATGCCGCGTGCCGCGAGATCGGCTACGGATTCATCGTCGGTGTGACGGGGGCGTTGCGCGCGGCAGCGGTACGCGACCGGCAGATGGTCTACGTCACGATTCCGTCCGGGGGACCGCTGGCGGTGGATGTCCCGCCCGGCGCGCGGCTGGACCTCAAGCCGGCAGGACAGATCGCGTTGCGTGTCCCTGGTCGTGATGCCTTCTACTCCGATTACGCGCTGCAGCCCCTTCCCGCGCAGGATCTGCCGCTGCTCGATGGCGCCATGATGCACGAGCTGTCGGGGCGTGCGCGGGTGGTGTACTGGGGATTTGATCTCGGCGACGCGGCCGCGCTGCCGTGGAATCGGGAGATTCTCCGGCTGCTCGTGCGGAACTCCGTAGCGTGGGCGGCGGGAGAGGCATCATCCGAGGTGGAACCCTGGCCACGCGGGGCCCACGCCGCCGCGGCCCTGGCGCAGGATGTCGAGAGCGGGTTCGCCAATGCGGCGTTCATCCTGGACTCGCTCCAGGCGGCGCACGTGCACTCGAGCTTCTTTGTCACGTCGCAGCTCGCCGCGGACCACAGCGAGCTTTCCCACCGCCTCGCGATGGCCGGCGAGGTGGGCACGCACACCGAGAATCATCGGCTGCTCGGCGGACTTCCCGCCGAGGTCCAGCGCACGCGACTCGCGTTGACGCAGCACCAGCTCATCGCGCTGCTCGGCCGGCCGGTGCGCGGACTGCGGCCGCCGGAGGAACAGTTCGATCGCAACACGATGGCGGCGTGGGCGGCGTCCGGTGGAACGTACCTGTTCGGGGCGAACGACTCGCGCTCCGCCGCGCCCGAGCTGCTGGCCGTCGGCGGCGACACCGTCGTGCTGATCGGCCGCGCGGGAGCCGACGATTTCGCGGTGCTGTCGGCGGATCAGGGGCAGGGCACCGACAGCGTCGCGGTCACCTTCCTGGACGAGTTCGAGCGGTTTCGCGCGCTCGGCGGGCTGTACGTACTGAGCTATCACTCGCAGCTGCTCGGTCGGCCGGAGCTGCTCGGTGCGCTCGCGCGTACCGCGCGCACGCTCGCATCGGACAGGGACGTCTGGTTGGCCACGACAGGCCAGATTGCGGACTGGTGGCGGCAGCGCGCACAGCTCTCGACGCGCCTATCGACACGGCCTGACGGACGGATCGTGGCCGTGGTGCAGAACACCGGAGAGGCACCGGTGGCGCACGCGGTGCTGCACGTCTGGTTTCCGAAGGCGGGGGTGGCCGCGAGCGCCACGGCGTCGTTGCTATCGTCCACCGACGGGAGCGCGCGGCTGGCGCTCCCCGTGATTCAACCTCACGCGACCCGGACCTTCACCATCACGCTCGCGGGCGCACGGACCGTGAGCCGGACGCCCGCGCGCCGCACGGTCCGCCGTTCACGACCGCGGCGGGCCAACTCGGGCTGGCGCCGCTGGATACCCTGGCCCTGACTGGGCCGCGGGTGCCGCGGATTTGACGGATAGCTTTTCAGCAGTAGTCAGAAGCAATCGCGGTACGTTCCGCGAGTCGGATTGCGGACGTCGCCTGGATACGAAACGCCCCGCTCGTCGCGCCGTGACACGATCGAGTCGCGATCCGGCGTCGGCGCCCCAGGGGACACCTCCTGGGTGCCGGTGCGGCGGTGCATTGCGCGCCGGAAGGAGCTCGGCTCCGGCACCATCACCGAGGTGCGAGAGCGGCTCCCGGCAGATCTCGCCTACACCACCGTGCTCACCATTCTCCGCAACCTGGAGGAGAAGGGCTTCCTCTCGCACCAGCAGGAAGGGCGGCCGCACCTCAAGCCCAACCCAGCCTGGGGTCAGCCGCCGCGTCGCCGGAGGGCGTGGGGTGAGCTGGAGCGGTGTTCGCCGTCTCGACCGCCTCTATGTCGTCTCGACCGCCTCTATATATGAAGTGCCCTCATGCTCGAATTTGTTACACGGTCTTCGGCCGCGGGAGATCGAGCCCCGTTTCGGGAAACGGCCTCCTCCTCGTCGGAGATCACGGCTCGGCCGCCGGCGATCGTGTCCTGAGCTTGGAAGATCCAGCAATGCGCTCCGGAGATCGTGTTCTGAGCCGCGGAGATCGTGTTCTGGGTTGCGCAGATCGTGTTCTGCTTGCGGAGATCGCCTCCCGAGTCGCGGAGATCGTGTTCTGCGTCGCGGAGATCGTGGATTGCCTTGCGGAGATCGCCTCCCGAGTCGCGGTGCATGCCTCCCGACTCGCGACGCATGCTTCCCGAGTCGCGGCGCATCCCTCCCGTGTCGCGAGCGCGCCTTCCCGGTTCGCGAGCGCGCCTCCCGCTTGGCGAGCGCGCCTTCTCGCGTCGCGAGCGCGGCTTCCCGGTTCGCGAGCGCGCCTCCTCCGTTCGCGAGCGCGGCTTC
>DATEPM010000109.1:0-10421 GCA_035273185.1 Gemmatimonadaceae bacterium | reverse complement strand
CCGACATCGCGCCGAACGGGAGCAGCGCGGAGTGCTGGCACCCGCGACTCCTCACCCAGCGGAGGGCCGCCTGGTACGTCCTCGGATTCCGGAGCAGCCGTGCCGGCGACCACCCCGGCGCCCGACTGGGCTGCACGCGTCCCCACGAAGGTCGGCGTCAACACCGCGGCGGATTCGGCACTGGTGCTCTTTCCCGCGTGGTGGCCGGTCGGGGTGGGGATCACCTGGACCGACGCGCACGCCGACACGCTCATCGGCACCGCGCAGGCGTTCGTCTCCGATGGCCGGCTGCCGGTGCCGACGGCCGCGGCACGGGCCATTCGTATCGCGTGCCGGGGATAGCATCGCCTTCGGAGCATCGATGCCAGTGGTGACGTGTCACCGGCGGCGCCTACGCGACGCGTGCCTTGCCGCCGGCATTCGCCCAGAGCGCCCGCTCCACCAGCACCGGCGTCCACTCGCCGCCTAACCGCTCCGCGCGTGCGCGAAGCGCCTCGGCGTATTTCACGTAGAAGCCGAGGGTCCACGCCAGTGTTCCGAGCGCCGGCACCTGCGCCGCAACCAGCTCGTCAAAGAACGGATACCGCTCCGGCTGCATCGCGGCCATCAACGCCGATGCTGTCGCTGGCCCCACGCCTTTCAGCTCGGCCAGCCGGGCGATCGGGGCTCGCGGATGCGGCGAGAGCGCCAGGGCTTCCGCGCTTGCTCGCGCAACCTCCTCCGGATCGTTGCCCCGTACCAGCACCAGATTGGGCGCGCGCCAGATGCCGCGGGCCATCTTCCACTCGGTGAGCCGCACGAGCTCCGCATGAGTGGCGTGCGGCGGCCGGCGCGTGGCGACGACGTGCGGCAGCTCCTCCCGGTACCACGCATCCAGCTCGGCAAGTCGAGCGACACCTTGCCGCGCCACCACATCGATGTAGCGGTCCAGCGCGCGGCGCCAGGCGCCCGAGGAGTCGTTGGACCAGAGATCAGCCGTCACGTGATGCGCCGCGCGTTGTGAACCTCTGGACAGCCACCCCCCGCGCGCCCAACTTCTTGCCGGCCTGCCTCGGCGCGGAGGAGCCGTCCCAACGATTTTCACGCCCGACGTTCGCGATATCATCGATCATGATCGCGCTCCGCATCATCGCCGTGTTGTTCGCCGTCGCCGCTGTATCGGACCTTCGGCAGATCGCCGATGCCTTCGGCGCCGGCGCCGCGCCTCCGACACTCGGCATCGAGCATGCGCTGGTGGGAGCCGCTGCCCTCGCGGCGGCCGTGGGGTTCTGGCGTGCCGCGCGGTGGGCTGGCACGGCGGCGCTCGCCTGGGGAGTGCTCGCCGCGATCATGATCGCATCGCTGCCGGCGATACTTCCCGCCGGCGACATCCCGCGGGCGGCCTGGCCGGGCCTCGCGATCGGGAGCGTCGTCGTGCTGCTGCTCGCCGCCGGCGCCGCGCTCCTCGCCAGGCGGCATCAGCGGCACATCGCCCGGCAGCTCGCCCGCGGATAGGGGCACCCGGAGCGCCGGCGCGCCTCATCGCGTGCCCGACCGCTCATGCGGATGCGGACCGTCGGGCGCCCGAGCCCACCGAGTGCAGCGCACAGCCGACCGCCGCTCGCCACACCCCGCGGGAGAGCGGCGCCTCCCGTGCCGCGCGGGCGAGTGCGGCGAGGGCACGCCGGTGCTCGCCCTCCTGCGAGAGCGCCCGCGCCTGGGCCACGAGGTAGGCCGCGCACTGCCGTGCACAGAGCCGGCGAATGCGTCGGGTGGTCGCCGCGCGCTTGGCCTTTCGAAATGCCATCTCGTGATGCCGGTGGAGCTCCGATGGGCGCTGCGCCGTCGTGGAGCGCGCGAGGTGATCGCGCACGAGTGTCAGAGTTTCCTCCAGCGCGCACAGCTCGCTGCGAGCGGCCAGCCGCAAAACAAGATCGTAGTCCTCCCGAAATATTATCGTCTCGTCGAAGCGGCCGAGCTCCTCGAGCAGCGAGCGACGCACCAGCAGAGTGGAGATCGTCGCCGTCATCGCATACGTCAGCAGCGGCTCCAGCACCCAGCCGGACTGCGCCCGATATGGCGCGCCGGAGCGCTGCGGGATGGCGGCGCCGTCTTCACCGATGAAGCTGACGCCGGTGCAGCTCCAGCCACAGGTCGGTTGCTCCCCGAGGTGTTGCAGCTGGAACGCCAGCTTCTCTGGCAGCCACAGGTCGTCGGAGTCGAGAAACGCGATCCACTCCGCACGCGCTGCCGCGATGCCGGCATTTCGCCCCGCCGCGGGATTTCCCGTGTGCGCCCGCCGGATCACACGCAGGCGCGGATCCTCGATTCCCGAGAGGTAGTCCAGCGTGCCATCGGTGGACCCGTCATCGACGACGATCAGTTCGAAGTCGCCGCGCGACTGGAGCAGCACCGAATCGACGGCCTCGCCCAACAGGACTCCACGATTGTATGTGGGGATCACGACCGAGACGGCGGGCGCACTTTCGGACGGCGGGTGGGGCACGGCGTGCGACAGGTGTCCTGGTGAATGGAGCCATCGACGCACATTGACTCCGCATCGTGGACACCAGATCATCACCTGAAGCCGCACGACTCGCGAATGGAGTAGCATTCCGCGGGCGGTCGCGCAACCGAGGGGACACGCTCGTGGATACTCTGCTGCAGGATCTCCGTGTTGCCGGTCGCGGCCTCCGCCGCACCCCGGGCTTCGCGACCGCCGCGATCCTCACCCTCGCACTGGGCATTGGCCTCGCCACGGCGGTCTTCACCGTGGCCGACGCGCTGCTGCTGCGCCAGCTCCCCGTCCGCGACCCGGATCGCGTGGTCGCGCTCTGGGGCGAGCTGCGCAACCGGGGCCTCGATCACTATCCCCTTGGCCTCGCCGACGCGCGCGCTCTGGCGCGGGGCACGCACACCCTCCAGCAGGTCGCCTTCACTGCCTACGAGGGCGCCTGGCCTCAACCCGTTCGCGACGGCGACCGCATCACCCGCCTGCGCCAGGCGCTCGTGTCGGGCAACTTCTTCGACGTGCTCGGCGGCACACCCGTGCTCGGCCGGGCGCTGCGCCCATCCGATGATGTGATCGGCGCTGCCGCGGTGATCGTGCTGAGCTACGCCACGTGGCAGCAGCGCTACGGCGGCAGCCCGTCCGTCCTCGGCCAGCAGCTCGTGATGTATGGGGACGACCGCGCCCTCACGATCGTGGGAGTCATGCCGCAGGGCCTCGATTATCCGCGCGGCGCCGACTACTGGGCGCCGCTCACGCCGGCCAAGACGACGCCAGGCACTGACTCCACCCTGGCCGACGTGGACGTCATCGCGCGGCTCGCGCCCGGCGCCACCCCCGCCGGCGCGCGCGCCGAGCTCACGGCGTTCCTGCGGCACACGGCGACCCGGTCGTGGACGGGCCGCGATGCGCGCGGCGTGGTGCACACACTGCCCCGGCTCGTCCTCGGCGACACGCGGCCGGCGGTGCTCGTGTTCTCCGCCGCGGTGGCGCTGCTGCTGCTCATCACCTGCATCAACGTCGGCAACCTGCTGCTGGTGCGCGGCCTCGGGCGCGTCCGGGAGATTGCCGTACGATCGGCGTTGGGCGCTGGACGCGGTCGCGTGATCCTGCAGCTGCTCGCCGAGAGCGCGCTGCTCGCCGTCGCCGGCGGTGTGATGGGGCTGC
This sequence comes from Gemmatimonadaceae bacterium, assembly GCA_035273185.1. Taxonomy (GTDB): domain Bacteria; phylum Gemmatimonadota; class Gemmatimonadetes; order Gemmatimonadales; family Gemmatimonadaceae; genus AG2. The sequence continues at coordinate 6,766 of DATEPM010000109.1, read as the reverse complement.
TGGTCGCGGCGGCCGCGGTGCGGACGTTTGTCGCGGTCGCCCCCGCCGGGCTGCCGCGGCTGGACGAGATTCACCTCGACGCGACCGCGCTCGCCGGCGCCATCGCGATCACGGGGGTCGCGCTGCTGGTCTTCGCGCTGGCGCCGGCGGTGATGACGTCGCGCGTGGAGCTGCAGCAGGTGCTGCGCGCGGATGCACGGCAGAGCGCCAGCCGGGGCAGACGGCGCCTGACGGAAGCACTCGTCGCCGGACAGATCGCGCTCGCGCTCGTGGTGCTCTCCGCCGCGGGGCTCATCGCCCGCAGTCTCATTCAGCTGGAGCGCGCCCGGCTCTCCTTCGATCCATCGCATCTGCTCATCGGCGAGCTGGCGCTGCGGTACGATCAGTATGGCGACCGGACGAAGCAGCTCGCACTGCTCGCCACGCTGCTGCCCGAGCTGCGAGCCATCCCGGGAGTGCGCGCCGTCTCGCCCGTGGTGGCCATCCCCTTCGCCGGCTCTGGCGGGTGGGACAGCCGGCCGGCGGCCGAAGGACAATCCACCGAGGAAGCCGCCGCCGATCCGATCCTCAACATGGAGGTGGTCGCCCCCGACTACTTCGCTGCGCTGGGCATCCCGGTGCTGCGCGGGCGCGGCTTCACGCCGCAGGACCGTCAGGGCGCGCCGCTGGTGGTGATCCTGAGCCAGTCCGCCGCGCGGCACTACTGGCCTGACGAGAATCCCATCGGCAAGCGCGTGAAGATGGGGCCCGGCCCGGCGTCCACCTTCACCGTGATCGGCACCGTTCCCGACACGCGCTATCGCGAGCTGCGCGAGGCGCGGGCCAGCATCTACTTCCCCCTGGGGCAGCCGTACTTTCCCTACGCGCCGCTCAACCTGGCCATCCGCACCAGCGGCCCGCCGGCCGCGCTGGTGCCCGCGATTCGTCGCGTGATCGGCGCCACCTTGCCGGGCGTCGCGCTCGCGAGCGCGGCGCCCTTCGACGCGTTTCTCGACGGCCCGCTCGCGCAGCCGCGGCTCGACGCGCTGCTCCTCGGCATCTTCGCGGGCGCCGCGGTGGCGCTCGCCGCCGTCGGTCTCTTCGGCGTGATGGCGACGATGGTGCGCCAGCGCACCCGCGAGCTCGGGGTGCGCATGGCGCTCGGCGCCACGGGCAGCGACCTGCGCCGCATGGTGCTCCGGCGCGGGCTCGCCATCGCGATCGCCGGCACGTTCGCGGGAGCGGCCGCCGCGCTCCTGGCCAACCGCCTGCTCGTGTCGCTGCTCTATCGGGTGAGTCCCACCGATGCCCTGACCATGGCAGCGGTCACCGCCGTGCTGCTCGGCGTGGCCACGCTGGCCAGCCTCATCCCCGCCCGCTCCAGCACGCGCATCGATCCCGTGATCGCGCTGCGCGCGGATGGATGAGCCAAGGGCCCGGGCGGCGCGAGCGAAACTCGCGCCGCCGGGCCCTGTCCTGCCGACGCCTGCTCAGTGCGTGGCTGCGGCCAGCTCTCTCACCGAGCTCGCCAGCGTGCGCACCTTCGCGGCATCGGTGGCGCCGCTCACGTCCGCGTCCAGCTGCGTCGCGAGCTGCGTGAGGGCGTCGCGCCGCTGCGCCCCGGACGCGCGCTCGGCGCTCGCCAGCGCCTGCCGCACCGCGGTGATCCGCGCCGCCGGCAAGGCGTTCGACCGGTCCAGCTGGTCGACATAGGCACGCGAGAGCGCGAAGCTCGCCGGCCACACGAACTTCGGCTGCCCCTGGGTGTTCAGGTAATCCAGATGCACCGTCTTCGCCGCGTCGATCTCGTTCTGGGTGAGCAGCGGATTCGGGGCGAGCTCGAAGACGTCCAGCCCGCGCGCGATCTCGGAGCTGACGATCACGCCGTTGTACCAGTAGGCCGACCAGGAGCCGCCCATCGCCATCCGGGTGGAATCCACCGGGCCGCGATCGAAGTACGCGATCTCGTGCGGGTGCGCGGCGTCGGTCCAGTCGAACACCGAGATGCCGCCCTGGTACCAGGCCTGCACCATCACGTCACGCCCGGGGATCGGGATGAGCGAACCGTTATGGGCCACGCAGTTCTCCTGCGCGGTCTGCGGCGCGGGGAGCTTGTAGTAGCTCTGGAAGTGCATCTTCCCGTTCTCGATCGTGAAGATCGCGTCGGCACCCCATTCGCGCGGATCCGTGGCGCGGCACTTCGGCTGGCCGCCGCCGCCCCACTCGTCGGAGAAGAGCACCTTGGTGCCGTCGTTGTTGAAGGTGGCCGAGTGCCAGTACGAGAAGTTCGAGTCCGCGGCGGCGTCGATGCGCACCGGGTGCGCCGGATCGTGGATGTCCAGCAGCAGCCCGTAGCCCTCGCAGGCGCCGCCGGCCAGGCCGATCGCCGGATCGACGGTGATGTCGTGGCACTGGGTGGGGCCGGTGCGCGGCCCCTGCCTCCCGATCATCCTCGCGACGATGTCCGGAAGCGCCGCGCGCAGCGTCGCGCTGTCGGCCGCCGTCGGCTCGCCCGTGCCCTGGCGCGCCCGCACGATGCTGTCCAGCATGGGCCTGGTGAAGTTCGGCGGGAGCACGAAATCCTGCCCCATCACGTTCGCGATGAAGGCCCCCTTCGCGCGCGCGGCCGCGATGGCGTCGATGTCGGCCTGGGCCTGCCCGTGCTCCGGCGGCGCAGCGAGATCGTTGAAGATGCGCGGCGAGCTGACGATCGCCGCCTGCTCCGGATGCGCCAGCGGCACCTTGATCACCTCGATGCGGAAGAGCGCCGAGTTGGGATCCTCGTCCGGGGCAGCCTTGGAGCAGCCCGGCAGCTCGCGGGGCGACCGCACACTGGCCGAGCCGGAGATGTACACGTACACGTTGTCGGGATCCCTGGGGTCCACGAGGACCGTGTGGGTGTGCGAGCCCCGGCAGGTCTGCACGTTGCCAACGTTCTTCGGATGCTCGATGTCGCTGATGTCGAAGATCCGGAGGCCGCGCAGCCGCGCCGCGCTGACGGTGTCCTTCACGCCTTCGGTGCCGCAGTCCAGCCGGCCGCTCAGCCCCTCGCCGGACACGAAGAGCAGATTCTTATAGACGGAGACGTCGCTCTGCGACGCCGGGCAGAGATACGCGGTCCGCAACGTGGGGTGGCTCGGATTCGAGATGTCCCACACCTGGAACCCGTTGTAGCTCCCCTGGATGGCGTACGGGCCCGTGAAGGCGAGGTCGGAGTTGGTGATCCCCGCGAACTTCTCCGAGGGGCGCGAGTTGGACAGCAGGCGCAGGTTCCAGGACGCCTGGCCGGCGTCCCACAACCCGGCGCGCAGCCCCACACGCGTGTCCGGACTCGGCGCCGCGGCGGAGATCGACACGCCGCTCTCCGCCATGCCGGCCTGGCTGGCCGCCGGCTTCGGCTGGACGTTCCCCGAGGACGAATACGTGGAGCGCGCACACGCGCCCAGCGCGATCAGCCCGATGGCGAGCGACAGCGCGGTGAGGGATACGGCATCGGGACGCCTCGCGAGCGGGCGGGCGCGGGATTGCGATACGGCGGTCATGTGGGATTCCTCTGCGGGGAAGTGGAGATGCGGTGGGTGTGCTGAGGCGGGACGCGTTCGATCACTGCGAGCCTTGCTGGATCGCGAGCGCGAAGAGCATCCGCTGCATGCGCGCGATCTCGGTGGTCTGATCCACGTTCACGTCGGAGGCGAACTTGAACACCAGCTCGTCCTGTCCGGCGCCATAGGAGCCGAACAGCTCCTTCACCATCTGCAGGGCGCCGCGGTGGTGCTGGATCATGTCGGTGAGGAACAGCTTGTCGAAGTCCGCGCCGCGCGCCGCGTCCAGCTGCTTCATCTGGTCGTCGGTGAGCATGCCAGGCATCAGCATCTCCTCCTCGACGCCGTTCATCATCATCTTCATCGGGCCGGCGTTGGGATCCGGCACCGGCTGCTGGCGGTCGCGCAGCCAGCGCTGCATGGTGACGATCTCGTCCTGCTGCGCATTGATGATGCGCTCCGCCAGCGTGCGCACGGAGGCGCTCGCCCCGTGACTCGGCGCCCAGCGCGCCATCGTGATGGCCTGCGCGTGGTGGCCGATCATGCCGGACATGAAATGAATGTCCGCCGCGGTGTACGGATACCGGGCGCTGTCGGCCCGCGCGCGCGCGATGGCCGCGCGCTCGCTCTGCTGCAGCGCCGTCGGCTCTCCCGCGATGGAGGGTGACGGGGAAGTCCGCACCGCCGACCGCGAGCTGCCGCTGCAGGCCAGGGCAATCGCCGGCAGCAACGCCACGGCGAGCCTGCGGGTGGATGATGTCCTCATATCGATGCTCCTCTGGAGCGGGCCGAAGCCGATCTCCGCGAACGTCGCTCGAGTGATAGATATTACGCAGCGCCCGTGGGCCGGTAAGTGGCGGGGCAACCAACGAAAAATAGGTGTGATTCCCGTCACGCCCAGACCTCCGGAGACCACCGTGCTGACCTACGCCGAAGCCCGCGACAGCTTGATCGAGAACCTGCGGGCGGACGCCCAGGCACACGAGGCCGAGAACTACGACGCCATCGGGCGCCGCTTCGACAGCGTGGAGCACCGCTTTCCCACCGGGACGACGCCGGAGCTCGGCAAGCTGCACGTGGCGCTCACCTTCTGGGACGGCTGGATCGACGCGCGCAACAATGGCTGGCCGCGGGGCGCGATCGCGATGGACGAATGGCCGGCGCTGGCGCGCGCAGTCGCGGACGATCTCGCGGCGGATCGGGAGATCGGCAATCCGACAGTGCTGGCGCGCTTCGACCTCATCGCGCACCCGAACCTCAACGAGCGTGTGAAGACGCTGGCCGAGCGGTTGCGACGCCGGTAACCGGGGGTATCTTCCTCGGGGACCCATCCTTCCCGTCCCGCACCCAGCGCCATGGCAACGCCTTCCACCTTCGACGCGATCGTCATCGGCTCCGGCATCTCTGGGGGCTGGGCGGCGAAGGAGCTGTGCGAGAAGGGGCTCAAGACACTCGTCCTGGAGCGCGGCCGCAACGTCGTCCACATCAAGGACTACCCGACCGCCAATCTGGCGCCCTGGGAGCTGCCGCACCGCGGCTTCACGCCGCGCAAGCTGATCGACGAGAACCCGCTCATCAGCAAGGCCGCGGGCTACGGCGAGGACACGGCGCACTTCTTCGTGAAGGATGCCGACCATCCGTACGTCCAGGAGAAGCCGTTCGACTGGATCCGCGGCTACCAGGTGGGCGGCAAGTCGCTCATCTGGGGGCGCGCGTGCCAGCGGTGGAGCAAGTACGAGTTCGCCGCCCCGGAGCGCCAGGGTTATGGGATGAACTGGCCCATCGGGTATGATGACGTGGCGCCCTGGTACTCGCACGTGGAGCGCTTCATCGGCGTCTGCGGCAACGCCGACCACCTGGAGGCCATGCCCGACGGCGAGTTCCTGCCCCCCTTCGACTTCAACTGCGTGGAGAAGCACCTGAGCGACCGTCTGCGCGCACACTATTCGGACCGCCGGGTGGTGCAGGGGCGCTGGGCGCATCTCTCGAAGCCGAAGGAGATCCATCTGCAGCAGGGGCGGGGCACCTGCCAGGCGCGCAATCTGTGCATGCGCGGCTGCCCGTACGGCGGCTACTTCAGCTCCAACTCGTCCACGATCCCGTGGGCGGCAAAGACCGGCAACCTGACCGTCCGCCCCGACTCGGTGGTGCATTCCATCCTGTACGACGAGGCGAAGGGGCGCGCCACGGGCGTGCGCGTGATCGACGCGCACACGCATGCGGTCACCGAGTACCACGCGCGCATCATCTTCGTGAACGCGTCGGCGCTGAACAGTACGCTCATCCTGCTCAACTCCACCTCGCGGCGCTTCCCTCACGGTCTGGGCAACGACAATGGGCTGCTCGGCAAGTACGTGGCACACCACAACTACCGCTGCGGGGCCAGCGGTCCCATCGACGGCTTTCTGGACCGGTACTTCTACGGCCGGAATCCAACCGAATGCATCCTGGTGAACTTTCGGAACATCGGAAAGCAGCAGATGGATTTCGTGGGCGGCTACACCACGTTCACCGGGGCGTACCGCACGCGCGGCATTCCCATCGGCGATCACGTGGGCGGCGACTACAAGGACGCACAGGCGCAGCCGGGGCCGTGGGGGATCTACATGTACATGCAGGGCGAGACGATCCCCAAGGAATCCAACCACGTGCGCCTGCACGAGACGCGCAAGGACCAGTGGGGGATTCCCCTGCTCGTCATGTCGGTGGGCTACGACGAGAACGACGAGCGGATGATCCGCGACTGGCGCACCCAGGCGAAGGAGATGCTCGAGGTGGCCGGCTGCCACGACGTGGAGACGCACGACAACGGCCAGGCGCCCGGGCTGGACATCCACGAGATGGGCGGCTGCCGAATGGGTCGCGACCCGAACCGGTCGCTGCTCAACGAGTGGAATCAGATGCACGCCTGCCCCAACGTGTTCGTCACCGACGGCGCGTGCATGACGTCCACGGGGAACCAGAGCCCTTCCATCCTGTACATGGCGCTCACGGCCCGTGCCGTGGACCACGCCGCCGACGAGCTGGCGCGGCGGAATCTCTGAGTCATTCGATACCTCTCATGACGTCGATGAATCGGCGCGACGCCCTGAAGACCACGGGCCTGCTGCTGGGCGGCGTGCTGGTCGCCACCTCCGGCGTGCTCGCCGGCTGTGCGCACGAGGCGCGTCCGGCGCCGGCGCGGGTGCTCGCGCGCGACGACGAGCGGCTCATGGCGGACATCGCCGACACGCTCCTGCCCGCCA
>DATEPM010000108.1:0-17825 GCA_035273185.1 Gemmatimonadaceae bacterium | reverse complement strand
TATCGGGGGACGCGGCGCGCCGGGCGCCACCTTCTGCTGCGGCGGCGTCGAGGCCTCGCCCTGCGACTCCGCCGGCGAACGCGGGACCGAGGTGGCGCCCGCATTCTCGGTCGTGCGTGCGACGGTCTGCGCGGGCGCCTGCTCCTCCTTGCCGAACGAGGGACCGCCGGTGCCGGCGGGGGCCGATGCTCCGGCGCCGCCCGTCTGGGCGCCGGCCTGCGCCACGATCGCGTCGATGTTCTCGTCAGGCGCCGCGATGACTCCCACGATCTGCCCCACCGGGCGCGACTCGCCTTCCGGCAGCAGCCGCCGGCGCAGCACGCCGTCGGCGCGCGCCACCAGCTCCATGATCGCCTTGTCCGTCTCGACCTCGGCGAGCGCGTCGCCGCTCTTCACCGCGTCGCCCTCGTTCTTCAGCCACTTGACCAGGCGCCCCTCCTCCATCGTGGGGGAGAGCGCCTCCATGAAGACTTTGGTTGCCATGCCGGCTCACTCGATGTACATGACGTGCTTCACCGCCGCGATCGTCTTGGCCGCGTCGGGCTTGGCGGCCCGTTCCAGGTTCTTGGCGTAGGGCATCGGCACGTCGGCCTGGTGCACGCGCAGCACCGGTGCGTCCAGATGATCGAAGCACTCGCGCTGCACGAAATCCACCACCTGCGCGCCGATGCCCGCCACCTCCCACCCTTCCTCGAGCACGACGGCGCGGTTGGTCTTCTGCACCGACGCGCGAATGGCCTCGTAGTCCATCGGCCGCACCGTCCGCAGGTCCACGACGTCGACGCGAATGCCGTCCTTCGCGAGCTGATCGGCGGCCTGCATCGCCACCAGCGCCATCTTGCCATAGGTGATGATGCTGCAGTGATCGCCCTCGCGCTTCAGGTCGGCCACCCCGATGGGCACGAGGTAGTCCTCATCGGGCACGTCGCCCTTGGTGTTGTACAACATCTCGCCCTCGAGCACGCACACCGGATTGTCGTCGCGGATGGCGCTCTTGAGCAGCCCCTTCGCATCGTACGGCGTGCCCGGCGTCACCACCTTGATGCCCGGGATGTGCGCGAGCCACGACTCGAACGCCTGCGAGTGCTGCGCCCCCAGCTGCAGCGCCGCGCCGTTCGGCCCGCGAAAAACGATCGGAATGTTGAACTGGCCGCCGCTCATGTACAGCATCTTGGCCGCGGAGTTGAGCACCTGGTCCAGCGCCAGCACGCCGAAGTTCCACGTCATGAACTCGATGATGGGGCGCAGCCCCACCATCGCCGCGCCGACGCCGACGCCGGCGAAGCCCAGCTCCGTGATCGGCGTGTCGACGATGCGCATCTCGCCGAACTCCTGGAGCAGGCCCTTCGACACCTTGTAGGCGCCCTGATACACGCCGACCTCCTCGCCCATGAGGAAGACGCGGTCGTCGCGCTGCATCTCCTCCTGCAGCGCGTGGTTCAGGGCATCGCGATATGTGATGACAGGCATTATTCGCAGTTCCGATTCATTCCACGTACACGTTCTCGTACAACGACTCGAGCGGCGGTTCGGGGCTCTGGTCGGCGAAATCCCAGGCATCCTGCACCGTGGCCTTGAGGTCGCTGTCCAGCTGCTGCAACGCCTCGTCGGTGAGCTCGCCGTTCTCCTGCATGTGCACGCGGAGCAGCACGATCGGATCGCGCTTCATGTGCTCTTCCAGCTCGTCCTTCGTGCGATAGGTCCCGCTGACGGCGTCGGACATCGAGTGGCCCATGAAGCGGTACGTGCGCACCTCGAGCAGCGTCGGCACCTGCTCGCGCCGCGCGCGGTCGATCGCCTCCTGAGCGGCGGCGCGCACCGCGAACACGTCCTGCCCGTCGCACTGGCTGCGCGGCATGTTGTACGACGCCCCGCGCTCGTAGATGTCGTGGATCGCCGAGGCGCGTTCGAGCGCGGTGCCCATCCCGTAGCGGTTGTTCTCGATCACGTAGACCACGGGGAGCTTCCACAGACCGGCCATGTTGAGCGCCTCGTGAAACGCGCCCGTGTTCACCACCGATTCGCCCATGAAGCAGATGCACACCTGATCGCCGCCGCGGTACTTGATGGCGAAGCCCACGCCGGTGGCCAGGGGCACGTGCGCGCCGACGATCCCGTGCCCGCCGAGAAAGTTCACGTTGCGGTCGAACAGGTGCATCGACCCGCCCTTCCCCTTCACCACGCCATCCACGCGGCCGAAGAGCTCCGCCATGATCGCGCGCGGCGGGATGCCGCGCGCCAGCGCCTGCCCGTGGTCGCGATAGGTGGTGATGACGTAGTCGTCGGGGCGGAGCAGGGACAGGATGCCCGTGCTCACCGCCTCCTGGCCGATGTACAGGTGGCAGAAGCCGCCGATCTTGCCGAGCGCGTACGCCTCCGCGCAGCGCTCCTCGAAGCGGCGCTGCAGCAGCATGGAGTGCAGCAGCTCGCGATCGAGCTCGGGATCGGAGCCGCCGTGCCGGCCGTTCGAGGCGGCGGGCTCGCGGCTCTCGGGCGGCCGCACCGGCTCGGATTTCTTCTTCGTGGTCGCCATGATGAATACGAGTATCGGAATGCTAGGCGCCGGCCGCCTGCACCTGCTCCCACGCGTGGTAGCTGGAGCGCACCAGCGGGCCGGATTCGACGTGGCGGAAACCCATCGCCATGCCGGCGTCGCGCAGCGCGCGGAACTCCTCCGGCGTGACGTACCGGTCCAGCCGGAGGTGCGCGGCGGAGGGCCGCAGGTACTGGCCGAGCGTGAGGATGTCCACGTCCACGTCGCGCAGATCGCGCATCGTCGCCAGGACCTCCTCGTTCGTCTCGCCCATCCCGAGGATGATGCCGCTCTTCGTCGGGATATCGGGAGCCAGCTCCCGGGCGCGCGCGAAGATCCTCAGCACACGCTCATAACGCCCGCCGGGCCGGCAGCGCTTGTACAGGCGCGGAACGGTCTCGGTGTTGTGGTTGTAGATGTCCGGCCCGGCCTCGAGCACGGTGCGGATCGCGCGCTCGTCGCCCTGGAAGTCCGGGACGAGCACCTCCACCGAACAGTCGGGGACGCTCGCGCGGATCTGCCGGATAGTCTCCGCGAACGCCCACGCGCCGAAGTCGGGCAGATCGTCGCGGTCCACCGACGTGATGACGACGTGCTGCAGCCGCATCTCCGCGACGGCGCGCGCGACGCGGTCCGGCTCGGCCGGATCGAACCTGGGCGGACGCCCGTGCGCCACCGCGCAGTAGGCGCAGTTCCGGGTACACACGTCGCCGAGGATCATGAAGGTGGCGGTGCCGTGCTCCCAGCACTCGCCGACGTTCGGGCAGTGGGCCTCCTCGCACACGGTATGGAGGTCCAGCTCCCGCATCAGCTCCCTGAGCCGGAGGTAGTTGGGCCCTCCGGGTGCCTTCACCTTGAGCCAGGGCGGCTTCCGGTCGGGCAACGGCTGTACGCGGTGCCGGCCGATGATCTGATATAAGGGCTCGCCCATTGAAGATTGGCGGTGAACGTCGGTCGGAGCTCGTCGGCCGGCACCGGCACCTGCCCGGTGGCAACGGCGGAAATCGTTGTGCAGTCGGAATCTATCCGACGCGGGAAGGGAGTGCTAGCAGATGCTAACTGCTGAACGGCCGTTTCATGGGTTAGGGAGTCCGTTCGCTGCCTGCTCAGAATCTCTCCACGGCGAATGGCCTCAGATCCACCGGCGGTGCGGTGCCCGCGAGCAACGCCGCCACGCACTCGCCGGTCAGCGGCGCGAGCAGGATGCCGTTCTTCCCATGCCCGCACGCGTACAGCAACGCCTTCTGATCGGGATCCCGGCCGATGATCGGTGCGAAGTCCGGCGTCACCGGCCGCAGACCCGCCCAGCCGCCGGCGACCGCCGCGTCGCGGAGATCGGGGCAGAGAATCCCCGCGGCCTCGTGCAGGTGGCCGAGCGCGCCTGGCGTGGTGCCGCTGTCGAAGCCGACGCGCTCGAGCGTGCTGCCCACGAGGGTGCGCTCGGCGCGCGGCACAAGGTACACGCCGGCGCCCGCGATCACGTGCCTTACGAGTGACGCCTGCAGCGCGAGCATCTGGCCCCGCACCGGTTCCAGCCGGAGCGGCCGCGGGAGCCCGTCGACCAGCGGCGACCACGCGCCCGCGGCGAGCACGATGGCGGCGGCCGCGTGGCGCTGGCCATCCTCGGTGATGGCGGCGGGTGAGCCGTCCTTCCACTGCAGCCGCACCACGCGCCCCACGACCGATTCGATGGCCCACTCGCAGCGGACTGCCTCCCGCATGGCCTCGAGCAGCCGCACGTTGTCCACGGCTCCATCGGCCGGATGGTAGAGGGCCCCCGCCGCGGCGACGAGCGGTGGCTCGATGCCCACCGCCTGGGTGCCGCTGAGCAGCGATACCCCCGCGGGCGCATGCCGCGTGAGCTCGGCGAAAGCCTCGGGCGAGGACGCAACCTCGAGAATCCCCAGCCGATTGAGCGCCACCTCGATGCCGGTGCGTTCCGCCAGCCAGTGCAGGTAGGCAGGATAGCCCTCCCGCGCGGTCATCAGCACCGCGCGCACGGCCGGCGGTGCCTCTCCGATGGAGGGCGCCAGGAGGCCGCCCGCAGCCGCTGAAGCAGCGCCCGGGGAGGGATGGCCAATGATCCGACAGCTCGCCCCCCGGCTCGCCACGGCCAGCGCCACCGCGAGGCCGATGACGCCGTCACCCACGACGATCACATCGGCCGCGCTAGCGGAGCCCGCCGCGGGCGCCACTCCAGCGGGACGAGAGGCGCGCTCAGCCACCGCGACCGCCGGGACGGCGCCGGCGGGTGGAGGCACGGTTAGCCATGGCTGGAATCTGACAGGGGCTGGCGCGGCGGGCCAGCATCGGCGAGAATCGAGGTGAAACCGCGCTCTACGCGCCGACGTACGACCATGCAGAGCTAGTACTTCTCAACGTTCGGGAGATACGCCGCATGCTCCGCACAATTCTGATGATCGGGCTCTTCGCGGTGCTCGGTCTCTTCGCTCTCAAGATGGTGTTCGGGATCCTGAGCGGTCTGCTCGGGCTGTTCGTGATCCTGCTGATGTGGGCGCTGAAGCTCGCGCTCATCGGTCTGGTGCTGTATTTCATCATTCGCATCGTGAGCCCGGATACGGCCCGCCGTCTTCGCGAGAAGTGGAGCGGCCCCGCCGTCTGATGGGGGACTCTCGTCACCACCGCAGCCGCTCCGCCACGCCCCACACCAGCAGCGGCACCATGATCTCGTGGTGGCCGGTGATCTCGTAGCCCCTGCCACTCTGCAGCGTCGGCCGCTGGACGACGTTCATTCGCGGACGATAATGACGCTGCATGTCCAGGTCGCAGGAGACGAAGGCCCGCGGCCGTCCCTCGTGCAGGTTGCGCGCGATCGTCAGCGCCTTGAGGAACACCTCGGGCATGATCACGGCGCTCCCCAGATTGAGCACCACGCCGCCATCGTCCAGACGCAGCAGCGAGTGCGCCAGCCGGCGAAAATCACGGTGGCTGGTGTCGCCGATGGCGGCACCGTTGGCGGCGGGATGCTGGTGAATGATCTCCGCCCCGAGCGCCGCGTGCACCGTGACCGGCACGCCCAGACGATGCGCGCCGAGCAGCACGGAGAGCTCCGGGTGCGCTAGCTCGCCGCGCGCATCCGCCCGATCCAGCGCGAGCGCGAGCGATTCGCCCATCCCGCGCTGCTCCTCCATGCCGTGGACGAACGCCTCGTTCATCTCGCGACCCGTCTCCTCGGCCATGCCGAAAGTGCCCTGCGCCAGGCCCGCCGCGACGTCCTCGGAGGTACCGCCGAATCGCGCGATCTCGTAATCGTGGATCGCCGCCGAGCCGTTCATCGCCAGGTGCGTGGTCACGCCGCGGCGCATGAGCTCCAGCAGCAGCGGGGCGAGACCGGTCTTCACCACGTGGCCGCCGAGCATGATCACCACGCCGCGTTCCCGCCGCGCCGCATCGGCAATGGCATCGGTGACGCGCAGCAGATCACGGGCGACGAGCACGTCGGGGAGCGAGGCGAGAAAGGCGCCGAACGAGCGATCCGCGCCGGGTGGGTGCGCGAACTCCTCGGCCCGCACCTTGTTCGGCCGCCGCGCGACGGGAATGGTCCGAATCGCGGTGAGGTCGGCCTCGCCAGGAGCGGCCGGTTTCCCCCGCGGTTCGTCCGTCACGGTCGGGCGCCCAGCGTTGCGGCGGGGCTCGGCGCCGCGGTCGCGGGGGTGTACGACGTGAGGTACAGGTTCAGCGAGCCGAAGGAAAGCTTGGATTTCATCTGCAGCATGATGTGGCGATCGTCGTCGGAGAGCCAGATCTCCGCCCGCCCGCCTTCGGAGAAGATGCCCTTCGTCTTGATGATCGGCTGCACCACGACCGCGTCGAACTCCCCTGCGGGGACGTGGATGTGCTCCCGGCGCAGCACCCGGATCTTCACCGGATTACGATCGGGGCGGAAGTATCGGTCGAACTCGTACGTCGCACCCACCTCCAGCGGGATGGTGCGTACGAAGTAGAGAAAGGAACCGTCGTCCAGCGGGGCGGCGACCGTGGGCGCTTCGGGCTTTCCATTCTCGATGAAAACGCCGCGGTCGGGAAAGATCTCGAAGGCGCGCTCGCGCTCGCGGCGCCCCTCGTCCAGCTGCTGCACGTGCCGCAACGAGGAGAGCGAATGCACGTCCATCCAGCTCTCCAGCCGGTCGTTCACCTTGAAGAAGACGGTGCCGCCCTTCACGGTGAACACCGTGTGCCAGGTGCTGCGGCCGCGCACGGAATCGATGCCGGCAACCTCCATGGCCCCGGAGCCCACGGGCAGGAAGCCGAACTTGACCTGATATTCCAGCCGCTCCCCGACACCGAAGGGCACACGCGCCCACACGCCGGTATCCGCTGCCGCTGGAGCGACCGCGGCCTGCGCGAGGAGGGGCATCGGGCTGGTGAGCACCGCGGCGAGGGCCGCGGTGCTAAGGAGCTTGGGCATCGGCATCGGTATTATCGAGCGGCGTCGCGGGTTGCGCGCGAGCCCTCCGTCGCGGGCGCCGGCGGGGTGCCGCGACGCGACCGCCCGAAGCGCAGGAGCTCGAGCGCGTCAGTCCAGGGGTGAATCCGGCTGGCGCGTGGCCGGAGATCGTACCGCGGCGCGAGCTCCACGGTCTCCATCCGGCGCGCCAGTGGAAGGGTGCACCTGAGGAGCTCGAAGTTCGCGGCCCACACCGTTCCCAGGACGACCGGCCGGTCTCCGGCGTGACGGATCAGGTCACGAATGAGCGAGATCCGGTACAGCCGGTACGAGCCGTAGGGATCGGCGATCTCGTTGACGGTCGCGCTTGGCCGGAGCGCCCACGGCGCGAGCCGGCGCATCCAGCGCACCGGTTTGGGCGGCTCCCCACTGCGCTTCGAGGCGGGGCGCACCGCCACGACCAGATCCGCGCCTCCCTCGAAGCGTTTGATCAGCTCCGGCAGATGCTCCGGCTGGTCGGTGAAATCCCCCTGCATCGTCACCACGGCGTCGCGCCGCGGATAGCGCGTCCGCCGCGACACCTCGCGCAGCAGCGCGTCCAGCGCCCGAGCGTACCCCACGTGCTGGGCACCACCGAGGATGCTGAGCGGGAGCACCTCGGTATACGGCTGCAGCGCCGCCGCGGTATCGTCGGTGCTGCCGTCGTCGTACACGAGGATCTCGTACTCGCGCGGATACTCCTGGAGCACCTTGCGGATGCGCCAGAGCAGCAGGCCGATAGTGGGCGCTTCGTCGTATGTCGGGATGCAGATGTAGAGCAACGGGACCTCGCGCGTCTCGGAGCCGCGCACCTGGCACGGTCCATCGCGGAAAGGTAACGGGGGCTCCGGGAAGGGTTCCACTTACCGGGAGTGCACGTCCCATCGGTTCATCGACAGCGCCCCAAGATTTCCCCGGCCGCAGACGGAATTCCGCCGCGGTGAGCCCGGATTCCAGCCTGGCAGATGGGACCTCGACGTCACGAGTTGGGATGTTGAAGTCGGCAGACGGGATTCCGACCGCGCGAGATGGGGTTCCCATCGTGGCAGACGGGATTCCGCGCCGGTCAGACGAGATTTTGCTGCTGCGAGATGAGATTCCGGGCGTGCGAGACGAGATCCCGGGGCTGCAAGATGAGATTCCGATCGTGCGAGACGGAATTCCGAGCCTGCGAGACGAGATCCCGCGCCGAGCACGCGGGATCCAGGGGCTGCGAGATGGAATTCCGGGCCTGCGAGATAGGATCCAGGAGCTGCGAGATGGGATCCCGGGCCTGCAAGACGAGATCCCAGTGCTGCGAGATGAGATCCCAGTGCTGCGAGACGGAATTTCAGTCGTGCGAGATGCCATCCCCGACGCAGCAATCACGTCCGGGACCCTGCGAGGCGTGCCCCACCCCTCGACAGACGGATCCCCGACGCTGCGAGATGCTCCGCATCTTCGAGCAAACGGCTCCCAGAGGTTGCGAGACGCTCTGCACCTTCGAGCAGACGCCTCGTCGACGGTGCGAGGCGCCTCCCCTGCTCCACGCGACGCGCCGCAGGGGCGCCGAGGCGCCGTAACCACAGCGCGAGATATCCTGCGGGCGCCTCGAGCAACCCGTGCGCTGCCGCAGACGCCCGTTCCCCTTCGCCAGACGCTTCCCACGGCGCTCGAGCCGGTCACGCGCTGGCAGGTCTTGGCACCGCCGGCGACCTCAACCCCGCCGTTCCGGCGCCCAACCCTCGATCGTCCGTTGCAAGGCAATCGGCTGCATCCAGGCGCTGTTCCGGAGTGGTGTGGACGGCGCCGCGTCGTCATCCCACAATCCTCGCGAGGAACCGATGATCCGCCGCATCGCGATGCTCTCCGTCGTGCCACTCGGGCTCATGGCCTGCGGCTCTGGCGGCCGCACCGGCGCTTCGGCAGCGGCGCCCCCGACGCCCGCGTCACTCATCCGGGCGGAGGACCTTCGCCGCGACCTCTTCGCGTTCGCGGCGGACTCGTTCCGTGGGCGTGAGACCGGCACACCGGACGCGCAGCGGGCCGCCGCGTTCCTCGCGAGGCGTGTGCTGGCGCTCGGGCTGGAGCCGGCGGGCGACAGCATGTACGTGCAGCGGCTTCCGCTCCTCCGGGAATCCTTCGCGCCGACGACGCACGTGGCAGTGATCGAGCAGGGACGGACCACGACTCTGCAGCTCGGCGACGAGGTCGTGCCGGTGACGTCCTTTGGCGAAGGGATGCCGGAGCCGCGCCGCAACGGCGGTGGCGAGCTTGTTTTCGCGGGCTACGGAACAGCGTCCGACCTCGCGAAGGTGGACATCACTGGCAAGGCGGTGGTGGTCCTGCACGGTGCGCCGCCCGGATCCTCGCCCGATGCTGCCAGGCAGCTGGAGTCCCAGCAGGCGCTCGGCGAACGACTGGGCCGGCTCCTTCCCATGCGTCCGGCGGCCATCGTCTTCCTCATGACCGGGGGTGCGGTGGACTTCTACTGGCAGCTCGCGCCGGAACTGTTGCGAGGCATCGTCCCCGCGGGGCACGAGGAGATGGACCTCGACGAGTCGCGCCCGCTGCCGATGGTGGTGTTAGGTCTCGCACGTGTCGGATCCCCCCTGCTGCCGCCGTCGTGGCCCGCCGATGCACGCCCGCAGCGGCTGGGCCGCCAGTTCAGCGGTCACATCGAGCTGCAGCGCACGCCCTTCACGGCGTACAACGTGGTGGCCGTCGTGCGCGGCAGCGACCCCGCGCTGAACCACAGCTACGTGGCGTTCGGCGCGCACTACGATCACATCGGCATCGTGCACGGCGCCGGCCCGGACACGATCGCCAACGGCGCGGACGATGATGGATCGGGGAGCGTGTCACTGCTCGCGATCGCGCACGCGATGCAATCGCGGCCGCCGCGGCGGTCGGTGCTGTTCGTGTGGCACGTGGGCGAGGAGAAGGGATTGCTCGGCTCGAGCTACTTCACGGAGCACCCCACGATCCCCATCGACTCCATCGTCGCACAGCTGAATGCGGACATGATCGGGCGCAACGCGCCGTCGCTCCTGTTCATCGTTGGGCCGCGCGCGGCCCCGAACGGGCAGAGTCGCGTGCTCGGCGCCATCGTGGACTCCGTGAATGCGGCGCAGCCGCTGCCGTTCGCCATCGATCGCGAATGGGACGATCCGAACCACCCCGAGCACATCTATCAACGCAGCGACCATTACAACTATGCAAAGCGGGGGATCCCCATCGTCTTCTTCACCACAGGGCTGCACGCGGATTATCACCGGCCGGGCGACGAGGCCGCGAGGATCGACTACCCGAAGCTGACGCGGGTCGCGCGCCTGATGCTGGAAACCGGTGCGGCGGTGGCCAATCGCGCGACGCGTCCCCGGTGAGACGTGCCGCGCGGGATATGTGGCTCGAGTCACACCACGTCAGCACTCAACGGGACCGAGTGCCAGTCGAATTGCACCCTGCCGGAGCCTGCTTCGTCTCTACAGGAGAGCATGGCATGACACCTGACGAGCTCCCTGGGGTATCGCTGAGGAAGGAGGTTGGAGAGCGATGATACTTGCCAACACGCGCCAGCACCTCTCGCGTGATGACGCCCAGCTTGCGCTGCGGCTGCTCGCACGCGCTTCGGGAGAATCGATAGCGGAGTTCGAGCACCGGCTCACGGATGAGGGCATCGATGCGCTGCTCGACGACCCCCGCCTGCCCGCGGTGCTCCTCCACGCACCCCAGGCCGCACACACGTCCTTCCCACTCTTCGCATACGTGATGGTGCGCCATGCGCTCCGGCGCATGGGGGAGGGAGACCGCGGGCTGGCCGACTACGTGGCCGCGATCCTGGTGCATTTCGGCGTGCGGGAGCGCGCGTTCCGCCTGGCCGAGAGCGACGATCAGGTCTACCGCGCCCTGACGGATCTGGTTCAGGACGCCAACGATCCCGATCCGCAGCGTGCCTTTCTGGTGCGGACGCACCTCGGCAATTACGCGCTCTGGTTGAGCGGGCTCTTTCCCGATCACGTGGAACAGCGCCGCTGGCGCCGGGGTGGGCCCGACCTGGCGTACTACGAGGAGCTCGGAAAGCGCGGCTTCCAGCTCGCGGCGGAGCATCGCCTGGCCGAGCAGCACGGGCTGGCCACGCTCTATGCCACCGCGGCCGAGCGTTTCGGCTTGCTCCGCCTCGCGCTCAACACGCTGAGCGACTGGCTGTTCTTCCCGAACGTGCACACACCGGAGCGCCTGATGCGTCAGGTGGCTGACGAGGCGCGCTGGCGAATGGTGTCCTGACGAGACTGCGGCGCGAGGTCGGACGCGCCGCGTGCGCCGCGTGCCCGCAGCACGCCGCCGTATGCCTCTTCAGCCGTCCGTCCCGCGTTCCGCTGGGGCACGCACCCGCGCAGCAAAGGCCGCAAACAGCCGACGGTCCCACTCCTCCGTGGTCGCGATGAGCTCCTCCGGGTGCCACTGGACGCCGATCATCCACCAGTGTGGATCCGTGCTCTCGACTGCCTCGATGATCCCGTCGGCGGTGCGGCCGACCACGCGCAACCCGTCGCCCAGCCGGTCGATCGCCTGGTGATGCGAGGAGTTGGTCGCCAGACACGCGGCCTGCAGCGCGGCGGCGAGTGTGGACCCCGGCGCCACCCGCACCTCGTGAACGCGTGCGTCGCGCGCCGTCTTCGGATCGTGCGCCAGGGCGTCCACGCGCTCGCTCGGGATGTCCTGCACCAGCGTGCCGCCCAACGCGACGTTCACCAGCTGCTCGCCGCGACAGATCGCGAGCGTCGGGATCCCGCGCGTGCGCGCCGTCGCGACCAGTGCCAGCTCGAACGCATCTCGCTCCTCGTGCACCTGCACGGTCGGATGGGGCGCGGCGCCATAACGCCGCGGCGCGACGTCCTCGCCGCCAGTGAGTACGAGACCGCCCACGCCCCGAAGCACGTCCGGCGCGAGTGCGGCATCCAGCGGCGGAAGCACCAGCGGGGCGAGCCCCGCCGCGGCAACGGCATCGGTATAGGCCCGATTGAGCAGCACGCGCGGGCGGCCGCGGACGGATTCGGTGCTCGCCGTGACGCCGACGAGCGGGAGCAGTGGTGCGGATGACACGGTGGACTCTGTTGCGTGGCAAAGGCGCGGATCGGTATCCTACGGCGTGTTCGAGCATCTCCGACAGTCCCTCGACGATCTGCTTTCGCGGGCCACGAAGCCCGAGGAGCGGCGCGTGATCGTGAGCCGCATGCGCGATACGCTGGCCCAGGCCAGGGTGGGCGTGCAGGACCTGCGCGACGCGCTCGCGACGGCCCGCCGCCGCCTGGAGGTGGAGCGGCAGGAACTGGCCACCACGCAGCGGCGCAGAGGGTTGGCGCAGAGCATCGGCGATGCCGAGACGGTGCGCGTGGCGGAGCAGTACGAGCGGTTGCACGCCGAGCGTGTGGAGGTGCTGTCGCGAAAGGTCGCGGCCCAGGAGGAGGAGCTGGCCATCGCCGAACGCGAAGTCGCCCAGATGATGACGGAGCTGAAGGCGGCGGCCAGCGGCGCGATCCCTCCCGGCGGGCGAGGCGAGAACGCCGCGGCACTCGAGGATCTCGAGGCGGAGCTGGATGGCGGCGCGGCCGCCGCGCGCGAGGAGATCGATGCACTCTCGCGCCAGCGGTCGCGCAGCGAGCGCGAGGCGGACGCGGCGCGCAGGCTCGAGGAGCTGAAGCGCCGCATGGGGAAATAGGCCCATTCGCCTGCGACGCGGGCGCCGGCCCGGCGCGTGGTGGGCGATCGGCGCGCTCTGCTTGCTGGCATGGTCCCCGGCCGGAGCGCAGGACAGCACGTCCGGCGCGCCGCACCCGCCCGCGCTCTCCCGCGTACCGATCGCGTGCGCCGGACAGCGCATCGATTCCATCAGCATCCACTCATCAGCCCCCTCGGTCGCGCTGGTGAGGCGCGTGCCCTTCATCGCGGAGCTCGCCCGCTCCTTTCACCGCACCACCCGGCCGGAGGTCATCCGGCGCTTCCTGCTGCTCGCCGAGGGCGAGCGCTGCTCCGAGGCACGCCGTGCCGAGTCGGAGCGCATCCTTCGCGCGCAGCCCTTTCTCGCGGATGCGGCCGTCGTCACGTATCCCGACGACGAGGGCGGCGTGGTGCTCGACGTCCGTACCATCGACGAGACCTCGATCGTGCTGGGCGGCGCCGCCCGCTCGTCCAGCCCGTTCATCACCGGCGCGCGCTTCGGCAGCTCCAACGTCGATGGCGAGGGGATCTATCTGGCCGGCGACTGGCGCCACGACCGGGTATTCCGCGATGGCTACGGCGGGCAGTACAACGACTATCAGTTCGCCGGCCGTCCATACATCCTGTCTTTCGGCGCCCATCGGAACCCCCTGGGCGGCAACTGGGGGCTGGAGGCGGCGCACCCCTTTCTGACCGACTTCCAGCGCATCGCGTGGCGCGCGCGCACCGGCTCGAGCGACGACATGGCGGAGTTCGAACCGGTGCCCGATCTGATCCACGGCGTTCGGGTACGCCGCGAGTACTTCGACGTCGGCGGCATCGTGCGAATCGGTCCCCCCGGACGCCTGAGCCTCTTCGGGGCGTCCGTGTCCGGCGATCGCGACCGCCCGGCATCGATTCCCGAGCTCATCACGCCCGACGGCCTCGAGGAGGACACGAGCTCGGTGCTGCGCGACCGGTACGAGGAGCATCGCATCGCCCGGGTGAACGCCCTCTGGGGCGTGCGCGACATTCAGTTCGTGCGCGTGCAGGGATTCGACGCGCTCACGGCGACGCAGGATCTGCCCGTCGGATTCCAGCTCGGCACGCTGTTCGGACGGAGCCTGTCGGTGCTCGGCTCGCACGACGATGACATATTCATGTCCGCTGATCTCTACGTCGGCGCGTCCTGGCCCGACGCCGCGCTCCGCATCCAGCTGCAGGGGGAGGGGCGGCGCAGCAACGATCAGAATCTGTGGGATGGCATCCTCACCAGCGGGCGTGCCGCGCAGTACGTGAAGATCGCGCCCGACAAGACGCTCATCATCTCGAGCGAATGGAGTGGCGGCTGGCGCATGCGCATCCCCTTCGGCCTCACCCTGGGCGAGTTCCCCGGCGGCCTGCGCGGCTATGCGGGCTCGCGCGCGCCGGGCGGCCAGCGGCTGATCGGCCGCATCGAGCAGCGCTGGATCGTGGGCCGCCCCTTCCAGCTGGGAGATCTGGGGATCGCGGCCTTCACCGACGCCGGACGCCTCTGGGCCGGTGACGTCCCGTTCGGCCGCTCCACGCCGGTGCGCTCGTCCGTGGGGATGAGCATCCTGGCCGCCGTCCCGGCGCGCTCCGCGCGGCTCTGGCGCCTGGACATCGCCGTCCCGCTCAGCCGCGATCCCACGCAGCGCGTGGCGCGTGTGGAGCTCCGCATCTCCAGCGAGGACCGCACGGCATTCTTCTGGCGCCAGCCGGCCGACGTCGACAACGCACGCGAACGAACGGTGCCCACGTCGATCTTCAACTGGCCATGATGCACCCCGGCTGCGAGCGTGTCGCGCGCTCGCGTCGGACGCTCAGGCGGTCGGTCGCGGTCGTGGCGATGTCGACGATGGATGACACGCCCGTGCGGTTCGGGTGGGATTACGGCTGTGCCGCGAGGACGGGCAGGTACCGCTCCGGGGGCTTCGTTCCGCCGGCGGCCCGCTGCGCATCCCAGTTGACCGATGACGGCGGCTGCTTGATGCATGCCACCCAGTGGCCAGGTGCCTTCTGCTCCAGCGGCGGCACGATGGCGGCGCACGCGGCATCTTTCTGGGGATGCGCGCAGCGCGGGTGGAACACGCAGCCGCTGGGCGGGTTCGCGGGCGATGGCACGTCGCCCGTGAGCAGGATGCGCGACTTGTGCACCTCGGGGTCGGGCACCGGCACCGCCGACAGCAGCGCCTGGGTGTACGGCATCAGCGGCTCGCGATACAGGTCGTGCCGCGAGGCCAGCTCGACGATCTTCCCGAGGTACATGACCGCCACGCGATCGGCAATGTGCTCCACCACCGACAGGTCGTGCGCGATGAAGAGATAGGCTAGGCCGCGATCGCGCTGCAGATCCTGCAGCAGATTCACCACCTGCGCCTGCACCGAGACATCCAGCGCGGAGACCGGTTCGTCGCAGATGATGAAGCGGGGCTCTACCGACAGCGCGCGCGCGATGCCCACGCGCTGCCGCTGTCCTCCGGAGAACTCGTGTGGGTACCGCGACGCGTACTCCGCCCGCAGGCCCACCTCGTCCAGCAGCTGCCGCACGCGCGCATCGGCCGCCGCGCCCTCGGCGATGCCGTGGATCGTGAGCCCCTCGCGAACGATCGCTCCCACGCTCATGCGTGGATTGAGCGAGGAGAAGGGATCCTGGAAGATGATCTGCATCTTCCGCCGTAGACGCCGCAGCTCGGCCGGTCCGAGCGCCAGGACATCCTCGCCGTCGAAGCGCACTGTGCCCGCCGTGGGCTCCAGCAGCCGCAGGATCGCGCGTCCCGTGGTCGACTTGCCGCACCCCGACTCACCCACCAGACCTAACGTCTCTCCGGACTGGATGTCGAACGAGACGCCGTCCACCGCGCGGACGGTGCCCCGTGCGCGGCCGAACAGGCCGGAGGTGACGGGAAAGTACTTCTTCAGGTCGCGCACCTCGAGGAGTGCAGGCGTGGGCCGCGTCGGCGGCGTCACGAGCTCACCCCGCGCGCGCGGGCGAGCTGCCGTTCGCCGCGGCGCGCGCCTTCGGGCGTGCCGCCCTCCTCGCCCGTCCGCTGCACCACCAGCGGCTCGTGCGGGCGCTCGCGGCGCGCCGGCTCGTCCGCCAGATGACAGCGCGACACGTGTGTGGCGCCGATGGTGTACAGGGGTGGATGCTCCGCGACGCAACGCTCCCACGCGTAGGGACAGCGGTCGTGAAAGCGGCAGCCGGGCGGCCAACTCGTGGGCGGCGGTACCGTCCCGGGGATCGTCCGCAGCCGCTCGCGGGCCTCGCCCAGCCGCGGCATCGCACTCAACAGCCCTTCGGTGTAGGGGTGGTGCGCTCGCGCGAACAGCTCGTGCACCAGCGCCTCCTCCACGACCTCGCCGCCGTACATCACGATCACCCGCGATGCCGTCTCGGCCACCACGCCCAGATCGTGCGTGATGAGCAGGATCGACATCCCGAAGCGCTGCTGCAGATCGCGCAGCAGCTCCAGGATCTGCGCCTGGATCGTGACATCGAGCGCCGTCGTCGGCTCATCGGCGATCAGCAGGGCGGGATTCATCACCAGTGCCATCCCGATCATCACGCGCTGGCGCATGCCGCCGGAGAGCTGGTGCGGATATTCGGTGGCGCGCTGGGCGGGCGCGGGGATGCCCACAGTGTGCAGCATCTCCACCGCGCGCTCCCACGCCTCCCGGCGCGAGGCACCGGCGTGGATGCGCGCCACCTCCGCAATCTGATCGCCCACCGTGAACACCGGGTTGAGCGCGGTCATCGGCTCCTGGAAGATCATCGAGATGCGCGCGCCGCGGACGTGGCGCATCTCGCGCTCGCTCAGCGTGGCGAGGTCGCGTCCCTCGAACAGGATCCGAGTGCCGGCCTCGATCCGCCCCGGCGGCCGGATGAGCCGCAGCACCGAGAGCGCCGTGACCGACTTGCCGCAGCCGGACTCTCCGACGAGACCCACGGTCTCACCCGGCGCGATCGCGAACGACACGCCATCCACAGCGCGCGCCACCCCGGCGCCGCCGTAGAAGTAGGTGCGCAGATGCTCCACCTGCAGCAACGCCGGATCTGAAGTCGGCACGCTCCGCTCCATTTTTGCCGTATCCGCCCCTTTCGCAGTTCCACTTCCCTCGCAGCTCCACTTCCCTCGCAGTTCCGCTTCTCGCAGTCCCGCTTCTCGCACTTCCGCTCCCCTCGCACCTCCGCTTCGCTCGCAGTTCCCGCTCCTCTCGCAGCACCCGCTCCTCTCGCAGCACCCGCTCTTCTCGCAGCTACCGCTCTATTCGCAGTACCCGCTCCTCTCGCAACTCCCGCTCTTCTCGAAATTTCAGTCAACCTGATGGGGATCGAGCAGATCGCGCAAGGCATCGCCAAGCACGTTGAACGCCAGCACCGTGCACAGAATCGCGAGTCCCGGAAAGAGCGCCACCCACCAGGTGGCCTCGAAGGCATCGCTGCCGTCGAAGAAGATCGAGCCCCAGCTCGCCGTCGGTTCGCGGGCGCCGATGCCGAGGTACGAGAGCCCCGCCTCCAGAATGATCACGTTGGCCACGCCCAGCGTCGCCGCGACGATCACGGGCGTCAGCACGTTCGGCAGCACGTGCCTGACGACGATGCGCAGATTCGAGGCGCCGAGGGCGCGCGCCGCGGTCACGTAGTCGCGCTGCTTCGCGCTGAGCACCTCGGCGCGGACCAGCCGGGAGACCTCGAACCACCCCGTCAGCCCGATCACGAGGATGAGCCACGGCAGGGGAACGGGGCTCCAGAGCGAGAGCACGGCGACGAGCAGCAGCACCCGTGGGATCGCGAGGAAGGCGTCGAGCAGGCGCATCATCGCGCCGTCCAGCCGGCCGCCGACGTAGCCGGCCACCACCCCGTAGGCCGTGCCCAGCGTCGCCGACAGCAGCACCGCGAGCGTGGCCACCGACAGCGAGATGCGGGCACCGTAGATCACCCGGCTCAGCACGTCGCGGCTGTACCGGTCGGTGCCGAAGGGGTGCGCGAGCGATGGAGCCCGGCTCTTGAGACCGACGATGTCGAGCTGCGCGCTTGGCGCATAGGGAGCCAGCAGCGGCGCGAGCACGGCGACGGCGCAGAGCAGCAGGATGACGGCCAGCGCGCCCCAGAGCGCGGCGTTCGGGGCGCCGCGCCGCTTC
>DATEPM010000107.1:0-9646 GCA_035273185.1 Gemmatimonadaceae bacterium | reverse complement strand
GCCACCGAGAGGTGCGGGCATAACGAGAGCTCCTGGTGGATCAGCGCGATGCCGCGGCGGCGCGCGTCGAGCGGCGAGCCGGGCGCGTACGGGCGGCCGTCGACGTGCATCGCCCCGCGGTCGGGGCGCACGGCCCCCGCCAGCACGTTCATGAGCGTGCTCTTCCCGGCCCCGTTCTCGCCGATAAGGGCGTGCACCTCGCCCGCCGCCACGGCGAGATCGACGCCATCCAGCGCCACGGTGGCGCCGAAGCGCTTTGCCGCGCCGGCAACGCGCAGTCGCGGTGCGCCGCGCGACGGCTGGGGGCCGAACGCGCCCATCGGCATCGTCACTGGCCCGCGAGATATCTGTCCACCGGTGGACTCACCAGCTCCTTCACCCCCGCCGAATCGAGGTTCGCCGGCGTCACCATCGTCACTCCGGTGTCGATGTGCCGCGCGACGGGCTTGCCGCGGAGATGATCCACCATCGTCTTCACCCCGAGGTATCCCATCTTCATCGGGTTCTGCACCACGATCCCGTCCAGCTGGTGCGCGCGCATCGCGGTGAGCAGGATGGGGCTCGGGTCGAAGCCCACGAACCGGATGCGGCCCGCCTTGTCGATGTCCTGCAGGGCGAGCAGCATGCCGATGGTCGCCGATTCGTTCACCGTGAAGATGCCCTGCAGGTCGCCGCCGAAGCGGTTGAGCAGATTCTCCGATGCGCGCTTTGCCGTCTCGCGCGTGGGTCCGGCGTACTGATCGGACGAGACCAGCTGAATGCCGGGATACTTCGCGTGCAGCTCGGCGAGAAATCCCTCCTCGCGTTCCTGCGTGCTCGCGGAGCCCTCGGCGTAGCGGAGCAGCAGCGCCTTGCCCTTCCCGCCGAGCAGCTCGCCCAGGCGGTCGGCGGCGAGCGCGCCCCCCTTGCGGTTGTCCGTGGCGACGAAGCTGACGATGGAATCCGTCTGCAACCCCGAATCGATGATCACGGTCGGCACGCCGGCGCGCCTGGCCTCCTCCACCGGCCGCACCAGCGCGCGGTCGTCCAGCGGCGCGAGCACCATCCCCTGCACACCCTCGCTGACGAAGCCCTCCACCACCTGCACCTGCTGCTCGCGGTCGTCCTCGCGGAGCGGCCCTTTCCAGATGATGGTCACGGGGTTGCCCGCGGCGGAGAGCTCGCGCTCGGCCTGCACGGCGCCCGCATGGATGGCCCTCCAGTACTCGTGCGTCGTGCCCTTGGGGACGACGGCGATCCGGAGCGTCCTGCCCCCTGCCCCGGACGTGCCCCGTCCATCGGAGCCCGACCCCCCGCACGCGAGCGCGGCGAGTGCCGCCACCGCGACGGCCCCGGCCGGCCAGCGGCGGAGTGCCCTGCCGCGCACGACTCGCCTTCCCTGCCGGAGCATCGATCGCATCAGTATGTCCATGTCCGCCTCACGAAAGTACGACGCCCTTGACGTACGCGGCGTCGCGGTGGTCGCCGGCGAAGGCGCGGGGCGCCGCCTCCAGCGAGGGATAGCGATGCGTGATGAGCGACGCGACGTCCACGGCGCCGCGCTCGATGAGCCGCAGCGCGCGGACGTACGTGCTGGGCCGCCCGTCGGCCTCGAACCCGCCCGAGGCGCCGGCCGGGGCCACGAGCGTCGGCTCCATGAACTGCACCCCGTTCAGAGCACCGAGGCCGGCGCCGGCGTGTCCGTGGCCATACAGGAGCACGGTCGCCTGCTTCCGGATGCAGCGGGGAATGGCAGCGAAGGCGGCGCCGGATCCGGACGCCTCGACGAGGAGCTCCACGCCGCGCCCGTGCGTGTGCTCGCGCACCGCGTCGCCGACGTCGATTGCCGCGGCATCGATGGCGGTGGCGCCGAAGCGCTCGGCGAGGGCGCGGCGATGCGCGTTCGGCTCGCCGACGAGCAGCACTCCATCGAAGCCGGCGACGGTGCGCAGGTACTGCACGAAGAGCAGCCCCGCCGGCCCGGCGCCCATCACCAGCACCGCGCGCACGGCGCTGCCGCCGGTGCCGGCGCCGAGCGCATAACGAGACGGCACGAGCGCCAGCATGGCGCACGCATGCAGCACGCATCCCAGCGGCTCGGTGAGGGCGGCCACCGCCGGCTCGATCGCGGCGCCGACGCGCACGGCGTTCACCGCCGGAATGCTCACGTACTCGGCGAGGCCGCCGGGAAGCCCGGTGATCCCGTGCTCCGCGTAGTGCTCGCACTGGTGCGAGTGCCCGGTGGCGCAGTACTCGCACACGGGCGTGCGGCGCTCGCTCACGCAGTTGCGCCCCTGGTCCAGCACGACGCGATCGCCCGGATGCAGGTCCGTTACCTGGCCGCCGACCTCCTCCACCACCCCGGCAATCTC
Source organism: Gemmatimonadaceae bacterium (assembly GCA_035273185.1). Classification (GTDB taxonomy): domain Bacteria; phylum Gemmatimonadota; class Gemmatimonadetes; order Gemmatimonadales; family Gemmatimonadaceae; genus AG2. The sequence goes on along the minus strand of DATEPM010000107.1, from coordinate 7,295 downwards.
GTGTCCGAGGATCTGCGGCTGCTCGGCCAGCGGCACGAGCCGGCCGCGCGCGTCGCGGTTGTAGTTGGCACTGCCATCGGCGATGTGCAGATCGGTGCCGCACACGCCCACGGCCTGCACGCGTACGCGGACCTCGTCGGCACGCAGCACCGGCGCGCGCACGTCGCGCAGCTCCATGCGGCCGACGTCCACCAGCACCAGCGCGCGCATCCGGAGCGGCTGCGCCCGGATGGTCCGGGGAGCTGTCTGCACCCTCACCGGGTGCCCCCGCCCCGCGATGGCATCTCGAGCACGAGCACGGAAGCGATGGTGCTGGGTGGCACGGCCGGGAGACGCACCGTGGTGCCGGTCGCGCTGTGCTCCACCTGGAGCGGTTGCCGGTCCGGCAGCAGATAGGCGCGCGCCGGCGCCTCCGTCACGCCGGTGAGCGCCAGCTGGCCGTCCTTGGGCCAGTCGAAGATGTGCGCGTACACGGTGTCTCCCTTTGCCGTGTAGCGCCCCCAGGCCGGCTGGCCGTACGGGCTCACCGTCGTGCCGTGGATCGCCTCCCCGTTCACGCGCATCCACGCGCCCATCTCGCCCAGCCGGCTCACGATCGGCGCGGGGAGCACCCCCGCCGCGGTGGGGCCGACGTTCAGCAGGAAGTTGCCGCCCTTGGATGCCACGTCGATGAGGGTGCGGACCAGCGTGCGCGTGTCCTTCCAGTCATCGTCGTACGATTTGAAGCCCCAGGTGTCGTTCATCGTCATGCAGGTCTCCCAGTCCACCCCCGGGAGCCCCTCCGGCGGCACCTGCTGCTCCGGGGTGCCGAAGTCGCCGAGGCCCACCTGCCCCTGGCCGTTGAGGCCAGTCATCCCCGCCCGCGTGTGGCCCACGCGGTTGTTGATGATGAGACTGGGCTTGAGCGCATGCAGATAGTCGGCGATCTCCCGGCCGCGGGCATCGCTCCAGTCGGCGATCCACTCGCCGTCGAACCACAGCACGTCGATCTCGGGATACTGCGTGACGAGCTCGCGGAGCTGCGGCTTCATGTAGCTCTCGACGTAGCGGTCGAAGTGTGGATTGTGGAAGGAGGTGGAGTTGTAGTCGGGAAAGTTCGGCCCCTGGGCGTCGGGGTGGTGCCAGTCCATGATCGAGTAGTACACGCCGAAGCGCATCCCCTGGCGATGGGCCGCCGCGGCGAGAGCGCGGATCAGGTCGCGGTGATACGGCGTCGCGTCCACGACGTCGTACGGCGAGACCTTGGAATCGAACAGCGCGAAGCCGTCGTGGTGCTTGGACGTGATGATGATGTACCTCATCCCCGCCTGCTTCGCCACGCGCACCCAGGCGTCCGGGTCGAAGCTGGTCGGGTTGAAGCGCCGCGCGAACTGTTCGTATTCCGGGATGGGGATGTGTGCCCGGCTCATGATCCACTCGCCGATCCCGGGCACCCGCTGGCCGTGATAGGTGCCGGCGGGCACCGCGTACAGCCCCCAGTGGATGAACATCCCGAAGCGCGCCTCGCGCCACCACGCCATCCGGGCGTCGCGCTGGGCAGGGGTTTCCGGCGTGGTGCCCTGCCCCGAGGCCAGCGACAGGGCGGCGATCAGGGGAGCGGTGGCGGCGAGGGCGAGACGGAGGCGCACGATGGGAGCTCCTCAGAGGGTGGGAACGGGAGCCCGGGCGGCCCACGCGGTGCCGTCGGGGTAGGCGTAGGCCACGAGCGACTCCGGCCGCATCGTTATGCTGTAGCCGGGCGCGGTGGGCGCCAGGTAGCGGCCGCCGCGCACGACCACGGGATGCAGGAAATGCTCGTGCAGGTGATCGACGTACTCGACGATGCGGTTCTCGAGCGAGGCGCTCACGGCGATGTAGTCGAAGATCGCCAGATGCTGCACGTACTCGCAGAGCCCCACCCCGCCGGCGTGGGGGCAGACGGGGATGCCGAAGCGGGCGGCGAGCAGCAGCACCGCGAGCACCTCGTTCACGCCGCCCAGCCGGCAGCTGTCGAGCTGGCAGAACCGGATGGCGTCCGCCTGCATGAGCTGCTTGAAGACGACGCGGTTCTGGCACTGCTCTCCCGTAGCCACGCCGATGGGCGCGATGGCGCGCGCGATGGCCGCGTGGCCGAGGATGTCGTCGGGGCTGGTGGGCTCCTCGATCCACCAGGGATCGAAGCGCGCCAGCGCGCGCATGCGCTCGATCGCCTCGCCCACGTCCCACACCTGGTTGGCATCGAGCATGAGCGTGCGCTCGGGGCCGATCTCCTCGCGCACGATGGCGGCGCGCCGCAGGTCGTCGGCGGGTTCGCGTCCCACCTTGATCTTGAAATGCGACCAGCCGCGCGCGATCCCCTCGCGGCAGAGCCGCCGGATGGTCTCGTCGGGGTAGCCAAGCCAGCCCGCGGAGGTGGTGTATGCCGGGAAGCCGGCGCGGCGCATCTCCGCCTCGCGCACCGCGCGCGTCGGCGCGTTCCGCTCCAGGATCGCGAGCGCCTGCGCCGGGGTGAGCGCGTCGCTGAGATATCGGAAATCGACGCAGCGCACCAGCTGCTCCGGCGTCATGTCGGCCAGCAGCTTCCAGAGCGGCTTGCCCTCCGCCTTGGCGTAGAGATCCCAGGCCGCGTTCACCACCGCCGCGGTGGCCAGGTGCAGCACGCCTTTCTCCGGACCCACCCAGCGCAGCTGGGAGTGACTCGTGAGGCGCCGCCAGAAGCCCGCCATGTCGGCCGCGATCTCCGCGAGCGTGAGGCCGAGCACCAGCGGCGCGAGCGCGTGGATGGCCGCGACGCACAGCTCGTTGCCGCGTCCGATGGTGAAGGTGAGCCCGTGCCCCTGGAGCGCCGGGTCGCTCGTCCGCAGGACGACGTACGCCGCCGAGTAGTCCGGATCGGGATTCATCGCGTCGGAGCCATGGCTCCCCTGCGACGTGGGGAAGCGGACGTCGTGGACGTCGTACCCGATGATGGTGAGGGGCGGCACGCCGGCCGCGCCGGCCGTGGATCGTGGCTGTCGCATCACATCGCCGTGAAGCCGCCGTCCACCGGGAGCGCGACCCCGGTGACGAACGAGGCCTCGTCCGACACCAGCCAGAGCGCCGCATCCGCACACTCCGCGGCGGTGCCCAGCCGTCCCATCGGCTGCGCGGCGGTGTAGGACGCCCACGCCGCGGCGGGATCGGGCATCGCGGCCGCGAAGTCGTGCAGCATCGGAGTATCGATGATCCCCGGACAGAGCGCGTTGACGCGAATGCCGCGGACCGCGTAGTCGAGCGCCAGCGCCTTCGCCAGCATCACCACCGCGCCCTTGGATGCGCAGTACACCGGCGAGTCGGTCTGCGCCACGAGGCCGGTCTTGCTCGCCGTGAAGAGGATGGTGCCGCGCTGCGGCTGGGCGAGCATGATCGGCAGGGCGCGCCGCGCCGCGTACAGCGGCCCGAGCACGTTCACCGCCAGCAACTGGGCGATCTCCTCGTCGGTGCTCTCCGGCAGTGTCCTCGGGAGGTTGATGCCGGCATTGCAGAAGAGGATGTCCAGCCTGCCGTAGCGCTCGACGCACAGGTCCACCGCGCGCTCGGCATCGGCGCGGCGGCTCACGTCCGCGGGCAGGAAGCACGCGCGTCCACCGCGCTGCTCCACCTCGCGCGCCACCGCGCGCCCCCCGTCCTCCCGGCGATCGGCGAGCACCAGCTGCGCCCCCTCGGCGGCGAAGCGCAGCGCGCTGGCGCGTCCGATCCCGGTGCTGGCACCGGTGATGACGGCGGCTCGTCCGGCGAGGCGCATCAGGCTACCGATACGCCCGCAGCCGCTGGCGCGACGTGCCCAGCCCATCGATGCCCAGCTCCACCTCGTCGCCGTCCGCGAGATAGACGGGCGGCGTCTGCCCCAGCCCCACCCCCGCCGGCGTCCCCGTCGAGATGACGTCGCCGGGCAGGAGAGACATGAACTGACTGATATAGCTGACCAGCGCGGGAATCCGGAAGATCATGTTCGCCGAGCTGCTGTCCTGCCGCATCACGCCGTTCACCTTGAGCCACATCCGGAGCGCGTGCACGTCGGGAATCTCCTCGCGCGAGGCCAGGAAGGGGCCCAGCGGCGCGAAGGTGTCGCAGCTCTTCCCCTTCACCCACTGGCCACCGCGCTCGAGCTGGAAGGCGCGTTCGGAGTAGTCGTTATGCAGCACGTAACCGGCGACGTGCTGCATGGCCGCCGCCTCGTCGACGTACGCGGCGCGCTGGCCGATCACCACGGCCAGCTCCACCTCCCAGTCGGTCTTGGTGCTGTGCTTCGGGATGATGACGTCGTCGTTCGGCCCACACAGCGAGCTGGTGGCCTTGAAGAAGAGGATCGGCTCGCTCGGAATGGCGGCATGGGTCTCCGCGGCATGGTCGCGGAAGTTGAGGCCGATGCACACGATCTTTCCCGGCCGGACGATGGGCGGGCCGAGGCGCACGGTCTCGGGCACCACCGGCGCGCGCGCGCCGCGCTCCAGCCAGCGGCGCAGCCGCGCGAGCCCCTCGGAGGCGAAGAACGCCGGGTCGTAGTCCTCGCCGAACCCCTCGGCATCGAGGCGCCGGCCGTCGGACAACAGGATGCCGGGCCGTTCGCGCCCGGGCTCGCCGAATCGAATCAGCTTCATGGCGTCACATCTTCAGGCTCACGAACCCGCCGTCGACGGCGTAGTTGCTTCCGGTGATGAAGGCGGCGGCGTCGGAGCAGAGGAAGAGCGCCAGCTCGGCCACCTCGTCGGGGCGGCCCATCCGGCCGATGGGCTGGGTACGGGAGAGCTGGTCGAACATCTCCTGCTCGCGCCCCGGATAGTTCCGGGCGAGGAACCCGTCGACGAAGGGCGTGTGGATGCGCGCGGGGGCCACGCAGTTGCAGCGGATCTTCTCGTGCACGTAGTCGCGCGCCACCGAATAGGTCATGGTCAACACGGCGCCTTTGCTCATCGAGTACGCGAACCGGTCGGGGATGCCGATGGATGACGCGACGGAGGCGATGTTGAGAATGGCGCCGCCGCGCCCCTTCATCGCGGCGACGCCCGCCCGCAGGCAGTTGTACACGCCCTTCACGTTCACCGCGTACACCCGGTCGAAGTCCGCCTCCGAGGTCTGCTCGACGGTCCCCACGTGAGCGATGCCGGCGCTGTTGACGAGGATGTCGATGGCGCCGAGCTGTCCGCCGACAGCGCGGAACGCGTCGTCCACCTGGTCCTGCCGGGTGACATCGCAGCGCACGGGCATCGCGCTCCCCCCGAACCCCTCGATCTCGTGCGCCGCCTCGCCCGCCGCCGCCGCGGCGATGTCCAGGGCCGCCACGCGGGCGCCCGCGCGCGCGAATCGGATCGCGATCGCGCGTCCGATCCCGGAGCCCGCCCCCGTGACCAGCGCGGTCCGGTCATGCAGCGGCTGGTTTCTGGTGGATGGCGTCACGAATGGCGGAAAGGTTGAAGGATCATAATTGGTACACGCGAATGGCGTTGCCGGCATAGAAGCGGTGCCGCTCGTCGTCGGTCCACGCGCCGGTGAGCAGCGCCGTGAACCGGTGCCAGCGCGTGTAGTCCCCGGCCAGCGTCAACACCGGCCAGTCGCTGCCGTACAGCACGCGATCCACGCCGAAGCACTCGATGACGTACGCCGCGTACGGCAGCAGCTGCTCCTCGCGCCAGCGGGCGGCGTCCGCCTCGGTGAGCAGCCCGGAGAGCTTGCAGCAGACGTTGGGGTGCGCGGCGAGACGGGCGATGTCGCGGCGCCAGGGATCCAGCGCACCCGAGCGGATGGGCGGTTTGCCGCAGTGGTCGAGCACGAAGAGGGTGTCGGGGCACTGGGCGACGAGCGCGTCGGTCTCCTCGAGCTGGCCGTGGGAGGCACACAGATCGAAGGTGAGTCCCACGCGTCCCACGGTGCGGGCGCCGTCCACGAATGCCCGCTGCACGGCGAAGCCGGCGGGGTGCCCCTGGATGTTCTGGCGGACGCCCTTCACGCGCGGCACGCTCGTGAGGCATGCGAGGGTTCCCTCCAGCGCGCCGGGCCGGGTGAGATCGGCGAAGGCGACGATGCCGGCGATGCGGGGATCCTCCCGGCCGAGGCGCTCGAGCAGCGCCACCTCGCGGGCCGCATCGTCCGGATGGCAGTTGCCCTCCACCACGACGCAGCGCGCCGCCGCCGACGCGCCGGCGGCGGCCGCGTACTCGGCGGGGAGAAAGGCCCGCCGCAGCGCGGGGATGCCGCACAGCCAGGGATAGCGAAGCTGACCGGGATCCCAGAAGTGCACGTGCGCATCCACGATCGGCCCCCCGTACACCCCATGGGGGTGCATTGCAACCTGCTCATCGACGGGGCGCTCCATCGTCATTCCGCCCGGCTCACGCGCAGCCGGTCGAGAGCCACGGCCAGCACGATGATGGCGCCGATCATGATCTCCTGGATGTAGTTCGGCCACCCCATCTGCTGGCAGCCGTTGCGCAGGATGGCCATGATGAGCGCGCCCACCATCGAGCCGAGCACGCTCCCCTCCCCGCCGAGCAGGCTGCCGCCGCCGATCACCACCGCGGCGATGATGTCCAGCTCCGCCCCGTTGGCCACCGTGGGGTCGCCCTGGCGCAGCCGCGACATCTGCAGCACGCCGGCGAGCCCGAAGAGCAGCCCGCCGCTGCCGTAGATCAGCAGCTTCAGGCGGTCGATGGCGATGCCGCAGGCGCGCGCGGCCGCCTCGTTGGACCCAAGCGCGAAGACGCGGCGGCCGAAGACCGTCTGGCGCAGGACCAGCGCCATGAGCACCGCCAGCACGGCCGTCAGCCAGACGCCCACCGGGAACACCATCCACGCCGGCCGCGGAAAGGTGACGAGGAGCTCGTTCACCCACGTGGGCGGTACGTTCACCGTCTGCTCGTGCGCCAGCCACTTGGCGGCGCCGCGTGCGATGCCCAGCATGCCGAGCGTGGCGATGAAGGGCACCACGCGCAATCGCGTGACGAGCAGTCCGTTCGCCACCCCCACGGCGCCGCCCACCAGCACCGCGGCCAGCACCGCGAGGGCGCCCGCGCCGCCCGCGCTCAACACGCGCGCCGCCACCACGCCGGTGAGCGCGATGAGCGCGCCCACGGAGAGGTCGATACCCCCGCTCACCATGATCACGGTCATGCCGATGGCGCCCACCGCCACGATCACCGTCTGCGAGAGAATCACCCGCAGGTTGACCGGCGAGAGATACCGCTCGGGCGCGCCGCTGAGGAGCGCGAAGGACGCGATGACCAGCACGAGCGCGAGCGCTGGCGCGGCGCGGGCCAGCCACTGGAGCAGGCCGGCGCGGA
>DATEPM010000106.1:0-4344 GCA_035273185.1 Gemmatimonadaceae bacterium | reverse complement strand
CGTTCGGCCCCGCGCCGCGCGCAAGCTTCGCCGGCGCGCCCACGGGACTGCCGTCGGTGCGCAGTGCGATCCGCCAGAGATCAAAGCTGCCGTCGGCATTCGACGAATAGATGAGCGACCGGCCATCCGCGCTCCACGCGGGCTCCCGGTCCCACGCGGCGCCGGAGGTCACGCGCTGCCAGCGGCCGTCCGGCAGCACCACCCACAGATCACCCCGCACGCTCAACGCCAGTCGCCCGTCCGACGCGTACGCGGGATCACGGGCGCCACTGACGATCGGGGCCTGTGCCGCGAGCGGTTGGATGATGGTCAGCAGGGCGCAGGCAGCAGCGAGGATCGGCATCGGCACTCCGTGGCAGAGTCGGACAGAGCGGGAAGCTTGAGGGCGCGGCAGAGAGCGTCAAGCGTGACGGGAATCACGGGGTGATTGCTTATCTTGAGGACCAGTCGTCCACCAACCGCGCCGCGCCGTCGCCCGCGTCCTCCCGCACACCCCAGCAGATTCGACTGTACATGCCTGCTCTGAGCGCCGCCCTCCTGCCCGTGATCGCTGCCCAGCTCCTTGCCTCCGCGCAGATGGCGCCCGTGCGTCCGCGTGCCGATACCAGCGCGGCGGCAGACACGGTCGCCGTGCACATCGACACGGTGCCGCCCGCGCGGCTGGCGTTCGACTTCGGACTCGGGCTGGGCCAGCCGGTGGACGCGCACAGCTTCGACTTTGGCATCGTCAGCGCGCCCGGCTCGACTGCGAAGAACCAGCTCGCGACCAACACCCAGGTGCGCTTCGTCCGCGCTCCCGATGCGCTGAGCGCCGAGCTGGCGCGGCGCGTGGCCAGCGGGGAGCGCATCGCGCAGGTGGATGCGCAGCTTCAGGGCGCGGCGGGCACCCCTGCGGTGCTGCTGCATCTCTACGACGTGCAGGTGCTGTCGTCGCACCTCGTGGTCAATCAGGACAACGTCGGGCTCGTCCAGCAGCGGCTGGGCCTCGTGGAATCCATCGCGCAGCTGAATGTGGACCTGCAGGAGGCGGAGCGGCAGCGCGACGTCACCGAATCGCTGGACCGGCACCGGCTGTCGTCGTCGCTCGAGGTGGCGCACGCCCGCGCCAGCGCGCAGGTGCTGGAGAAGCGCCTCGCTGTGCAGAAGCAGCGGCTGGCGATCGTGGAACGGCAGCTGGCGGAGTGGACGCCGATTCAGGAAGAGGTGGTGCTGGCGGTGGGCCGCATGGAGATGGAGACGCGTTAGAGCTCCATTCGCCCCTCGCACACGATCACCGACTTTCCACCCACGCGCACGGCGCCCACGCGCCCCGCGCGCTTGTCCACCTCAACCTCGAGCAGGCTGGGGCGGCCCATCTCGAAGCCCTGCTCCACGATCCACCGCAGGGTGCCGTCGAAGCGCGGATCGCGCACGGCGAGATACCCGCCGAGCCCCACCGCGGCACTGCCGGTGGCGGGATCCTCGGGGACGCCGATGGAGGGCGCGAACATCCGCGCGCGCACGTCCGATTCGGGCTGTTCCGCGTCGAGGGCGAACACCATGACCATCGCCGTCCAGTAGCCGCGCATCGTCTCCTCGAAGCAGTCCAGGCGGACGCGTGCGCGGGCGACGGCCTGCCGGTCGCGCAGCGGAACGAAGAGAAAGGGCGTACCACAGGATATGGCTTCGGGTGCCATGTCGCCGCCCAGCAGATCGTCCGGGCCCAGCGAGAGCATCGCCGCGAGATCCGCCGAGCGCGGCGGCGGCGGACCGATCTCGGGGAGCTTCGCCACGGACAACTGGGCGAAGGTGGGATGCCCCGGCTCGCCACGAACCGTTACGGGGACGGGGCCGACGCCTTCCTCGAAGACGATGGACGTCTCGCCCGTTCCCGTGAGCTCGACGGCACCGATGGTCGCCAGCACGTGCGCGGTGCCCACGGTGGGGTGTCCCGCGAACCCGAGCTCGCCGCCGGGGGTGAAGATGCGCACCCGGCGCGTATGCTTCGGATTGGAGGGAGGAAGCACGAAGGTGGTCTCCGAATAGTTGAACTCCCGCGCGATCTGCGGCATCAGCTCGGCCGGGATGCCCGCGGCGTCGGGAAAGACGGCGAGGGGATTCCCCCCGAACGGACGGTCGGTGAAGACGTCGGCAGTGAGATACCGGAAGTGCATGGGGTGGGGGGCGGAGGGCGGGGTAAGGGAACTGTCAATCTTGTGGTCCGCGTCTCAACATTGAGCGAGCGGACAGTGTAGACGTAAGCTCGGGGAAAGGCGAGCGCGGCCCGAATCGCGAGGCAGGATGCACTGGCTCGAGTCGGTCTTCGAATTCCTGTTCAAGTATCGGCCGGCGGTCTTCGAGAAGGGGGACCTCGCCCTGGGTGCGCCCGGCTCGGTGATCGTGCTGCTCGTCGCGGCCGCGCTGCTGGGGATCCCCGCGGTGCTCACCTACACCCGCGTACGCGGCCGCAGCACGCGGCGCGACCGGCTGGTGCTCGGCGCGCTGCGCGGCACGGCCATCGCGCTCGTGGTGCTGTGCCTCTTCCGGCCGATGCTGCTGCTCTCGGCCGCGGTGCCGCAGCGCAATTATGTGGGGGTGCTGATCGACGATTCCCGCAGCATGCAGATCGCCGACGGGGCCGCGGCGCGGGGACAGGCCGCCACGCGCGCGGACGCGGTGCGCCGCCTGATCGCGGGCCCCGACAGCTCGCTGCGCTCCGCGCTGGCGCAGCGCTTCCAGGTACGCTACTTCCGTTTCGCGCACGGCGCGCAGCGCATTGCGAGCCCGGACGACGTCAGCTTCGCCGGGACCGAGACCCGGCTGGGCGACGCGATCGACCAGGCGCGGCAGGAGCTGGCATCGGTGCCGCTGTCGGGGCTGGTGGTGCTCACCGACGGTGCGGACAACGCGCGCACCCCGTTAGGCGACCAGCTGCTGGCGCTGCGCGCGCGCGGCGTGCCGGTGTTCACGGTGGGCGTGGGACGCGAGCGCTTCGACCGGGACATCGAGATCCGCCGGGTGGAGGCACCGCGGCGGATCCTGGCGGGGAGCGCGCTGGTGGCCGACCTGCTCGTCCGCCAGCGGGGCTTCGACGGCGCGACGGTGCCGGTGGTGGTGGAGGACGGCGGCCGCGTGGTGAGCACGCAGGAGATCGCGCTCCCGCCGGCGGGCGACCTGGCGCCGGTGCGGGTCCACGTGACCGTCGCCGACCCGGGGGCCCGCACGCTCAGCTTCCGCATTCCCGTGCAGCCGGGCGAGCAGGTGACGCAGAACAACGCCCAGCAGGTGCTGGTGGACGTCCGCAACGACCGCGAGAAGATCCTCTACGTGGAGGGCGAGCCGCGCTACGAGATGCGCTTCATCCGCGCCGCCGTGGCCAGCGACTCGAATCTCCAGCTGGTGGTGCTGCAGCGCACGGCGGAGAACAAGTTCCTGCGGCTGGACGTGGACAATGGCCAGGAGCTGGCCGGCGGCTTCCCGAAGACACGCGAGGAGCTGTTCCGCTATCGCGCCGTCGTGCTGGGGAGCGTGGAGGCGAGCTTCTTCACGCACGACCAACTGCAGATGCTCGCCGACTTCGTGAGCGTGCGCGGGGGCGGCCTGCTGCTCCTCGGCGGCCGCCGCGCCTTCGCGGAGGGGGGCTACGCGGGCACCCCGCTGGCCGACGCGATGCCGGTGGCCATCGCGGGTCAGGCGGTACCCGACAGCCTCACGTTCCTGGCCGATCTGCAGGTGCAGCTGACGCCGGCCGGCGCCGCCGCAGCTGCCACGCAGGTGGCGGCCACCGAGGCGCTCACCGCCGCACGCTGGCGCACGATCCCGCCGGTGACCTCGGTGAATCGCATTCGTGGATTGAAGGCGGGCGCGGTGGCGCTGCTGGAGGGCACGGTGCCCGCGGGCGGCCGGAGCGGCACACCCGGCGAGACCGTGCGCGGCTACGAGCAGCCGGTGCTCTGCTATCAGCGCTATGGCCGCGGCCTCGCCATCGCGCTGCCGGTGCAGGACACGTATCTCTGGCGGATGAGCGCGGACGTCCCGCTGGAGGACCGCACCTTCGAGACGTTCTGGCGGCAGCTGCTGCGCTGGCTCACGAGCGACGTGCCCGACCCGGTGCAGGTGACCGCGGCCCGCGACGTGGTGGCCGCACGCGAGCCCGTGACGCTGCGCGCGGAGGTGGACGACAGCGGCTACGTGCGCCGGAACGACGCGCGCGTGGTGGCGCACGTTCAGGCGCCATCGGGCGCCTCGCGCGACGTGGCGATGGACTGGGCGGTGGACCGGGACGGGGAATATCGCGCGACGTTCACGCCTGACGAGGCGGGCACCTATCGCGTGACGGCGGAGGCCGCGCTGGCAGCCGGTGCA
>DATEPM010000105.1:0-17800 GCA_035273185.1 Gemmatimonadaceae bacterium | reverse complement strand
CCTCGTGCGGCAGCTCGCGGATGCAGTCCTGCGGCGGCTTGTCCGGGCGCAGGCGCAGCAGCGCGGCATGCCGCAGCACCCCGTCGGGCGTCCACTCCCGGAAGCGCACCTCGCACACGTGCACGGGCTCCACCCAGGTGGTCGTTCTCGTCTCCGGGATCTCCGCGCTCGCCGCCCCCTCGATCAGCGGGCCCGTGCACGGCGGCGCCTCGCGCACGATGGGGCGCAGCATGCGGTCGAGCTCCGCCAGCATCTCATCCGTGAATCCCGTGCCCACGCGGCCCGCGTACACCAGCGCGCCGCCGACGCGATCCGCGAGCTGCAGCGCCCCCAGGTGACGCCGCGTGCCCGCCGGCGCGGTGAAGCCGACGATCACGAAGTCGGCCGTGCGCTCGCTCTTGATCTTGAGCCACTGGGCCGAGCGGCCGGCGCGATACGGCGCGTCCGCCTGCTTCGCGATCACGCCCTCGAGGCCCAACGCGGCCACCTGCGCGAGAAACGCCTCGCCCGCGCGCTCGATGTGGTCCAGCACCCGCACGGGGCCGAGCTTCGGCACCGCCTCCGCCAGCAGCTGCTTGCGCGCGCGTAGCGGCAGCGGACGCAGGTCCAGATCGTCCAGCGCCAGCAGATCGAATACATAGAAGGTGGCCGGCAGCTCCACCGCCGCACGCCGGATGTCCAGCGGCGAGGTCAGCCGCCCGCGCTGCTGCAGCCGGGGGAAGCTGGGCAGCCCCTTCGCGTCCAGCACCACCACCTCGCCATCCACGATGCAGTCGTCCACCGGCAGCGCCTTCACCGCGCGCGCGATCTCCGGAAACACATCCGTGTAGTCGTTCCCCTTGCGCGTGAGCAGCAGCGCCTCGCCGTGCCGCTTGGCCGCGATCAGCCGGTAGCCGTCCAGCTTCAGCTCGAACAGCCAGCCGTCGCGCGTGAAGGCCTGCTCCGCCGGCTCCGCGAGCATCGCCTGCAACGCCCGCGGGTCCACGACGGACCGCACGGCCCCGGCCTCCTCCGCCGCATGGTGCAGCCGCGTGCCCGGGGTGATTCCCGCCTTCACCTCGTCCACGGTGAGCCCGGAGAGCACCGACTCCTCGGGGAACTGATCCCCCTCCCCGGCACCCCGCACGTACGCGTCGCGTTCCTTGATCAGCAGCCAGTCGCGTTCGCTCTTCTTGATCTTCACGAGCGTCCACCGGCCGTGGAGCTTGTAGCCCTTCAGCTCGAACAGGAGCTTCCCCTTCTCCATCCCCTCGCGCCAGTCCTCCAGCGGCACCCACTCGCCGCGATCCCAGACGATCACCCCACCGGCGCCGTAGTTCCCCTTCGGGATCACCCCCTCGAACTCCCCGTACTCCATCGGGTGGTCCTCCACCTTCACGGCCAGCCGCTTCTCGTGCATGTCGTAGGACGGCCCCTTGGGAACCGCCCACGAGCGCAGCACCCCGTCCATCTCCAGCCGCAGGTCGAAGTGCAGCTGCCGGGCGGCGTGCTTGTGCACGACGAACAGCCGGCCCAGCACCGGCCACGCCGCGCCGCCACCCATGGGCTCGGGCGTGCGATCGGGTGATCGCTTGGCGCGGTAGGCCGCGAGGTTGTCTGCAGCGGCAGAGGCCGGCGGGGCGCCGCTGTCGCTCGAGTCACCACTTCCGGTCATGGCAGTCTATATGGGGCGGGGGGCGGGGGCCCAACGGCGTGAGCCGTAACAGCCTGAGGTGTTCAGACCGTAGCAGCCCAGAGCGTAGCAGCCCAGAGCGTGGGGCAGCTTTGCGTCGCCAGTCGTATTCTGTCAACTGGTACTGATCACAAAAATGATAGTACCGATGCCGGAAGTGGAAAACTCCGCCCCTTCATTGTAGCTTCGACGTCGAGGGCCCCTACGCCGGGGCCGCGCATCCGACCCTCCAGCACCGGCCGCACCCGTATGCCTGCTCGGTCCATCGCCTCGGCCACCATCTCCTTCGGCCTCGTGTCCGTCCCCGTCAATCTCTTCTCCTCGGCGGAGTCCCGCTCCAGCGTGTCCTTCAACATGCTGCACAAGAAGTGCAACTCGCGCCTCAAGCAGCAGTACACCTGCCCCAAGGACAACGAGATCGTCGGCCGCGAGGACACGGTCAAGGGTTACGAGTTCGCGAAGGACCAGTACGTGGTCTTCACCCCCGAGGAGCTCAAGGCGCTCGAGGCCAAGGCCACCGGGATGATCGAGATCATCGAGTTCGTCCCCCTGGCCAAGGTGCAGCGCGAGTATCTCGAGAAGGTCTACTACCTCGGCCCCGACAAGGGGGGCGACCGCGCCTATCGGCTGCTCTGCGCCGCACTCTTCGAGACCGGCCGTGCCGCGCTGGGACAGTACGCCGCGCGCGGCCAGCAGTATCTCGTGCTGCTCCGGCCCAAGGATGGCGTGATCGTGATGGAGCAGCTGCACTACGCCGACGAGGTGCGCTCCACGGCGGAGGTGCCGAACCCCATCGGCGAGATCAAGCCCGCGGAGCTCGCCCTGGCCAAGCAGCTCATCGAGCAGACGGCGAACGACGCCTTCGAGCCGGAGAAGTACAAAGACACCGTCCGCGACCGGGTGATGGAGACCATCCAGCGCAAGATCGACGGCCAGGACATCACGGCGGACGTCAGCCCCGATTCCAGCGGCAAGATCATCGACCTCATGGAAGCGCTCAAGGCCAGCCTGGCCCGGAGCAGCGACGAGACCACCGAGCGCAAGGTGTCGTGAGGCTGCTCGCCGGTACCAGCGGCTACGCGTTCCGGGAGTGGAAGGGACTCTTCTACCCGGACGATCTGCCTGACGACGCATGGCTCGGCTACTACGCGAGCCGGTTCCCCACGGTCGAGATCAACAACACCTTCTATCGCCTGCCGAAGGAGCACGTGCTTCGCGAGTGGGCGGAGCAGGTGCCGGAGCCCTTCACCTTCGCGCTCAAGGCGAGCATGCGCATCACCCATCATGCCCGCCTCAAGCCCGAGTGCGCCGACGCCCTGGGCTTTCTGTTGAAGAACACGGCCGTGATGGGCGGCCGCCTCGGCCCGATCCTCTTCCAGCTTCCACCGAACATGAAGAAGGATCTGGAGCGGCTGAAGAATTTCCTCGCGCTCCTGCCGGCCGGCCGACGCTTCACCATCGAGTTCCGGCACGAGAGCTGGTTCGACGAGGACGTGTTCGGCGTGCTGCGCGACCGCGACGTGGCGTTCTGCATCGGCGAGCAGGAGGACTTCTGCTGTCCGGTGCACGCCACGGCGAGCTGGGGCTACCTGCGCCTGCACCGCTTCGACTACGACGCGGCGGCCCTGGGCAGGTGGGCCCGCCGCATCGCGGAGCAGGAATGGACCGACACGTACGTCTACTTCAAGCACGACGAGGGCGTGGGCTCCGGCCCGCCCGCCGTGGAGGCGTTCCTCGGCGCCGCCGGGCCGGTCAGCGGTTAGGCAGCCGCCACCCCACCTCGATCTCGACTGATGCATGGCTCGGCTCGCGTCGCACTCGCGAGTCTGCCCCCAATGCCGAAGGGGTGACGCATGAGGCGGATGCCATCAGATGCTGCGGATCTCTCCTCGTGGCGAGAGCACGCCGAGCGCAACGAGCCGGGAGGAATGCCTTTGGGAATGGCTGGCCTCGGGCAGCTCCTACTCGCAAGAATAGGCGTGCGCGCGAGTAGTGCTCCGTCGGTGTGCCGTGGTCAAAGCATTCATCCGGGCTCGTCGCGATCGGAGCACTCTCGCCACCCGGAGCAATTCGCAGCATCCGGGTAGTTCATCCGCCTCATCCGTATATCGTCATTGGGGCCAGCCAAGCCACTACGGCAGCCGAGCACCGGAGCGGTACTTCACGCAAGCTGCGACACCCAGCCGTCCACGGCCGCGGCGGCCTCCGCCAGGACGGCCGCGTCCGTCCGCCCCGACGATTTCAATACGTGAAAGCTGTGGTCCGCCCCCTCCAGCCAGTGCATCTCGAAGTTCTCCCCCACGCGGGCGAGCACCGCGTCCATGAGATCCTTCCGGCACAACGCGTCCCGGGTGCCGTTCACACACAACACCGGCATCCGGATGTCGGGCAGGTGCGCGTCGCGGAGCTGCTCCGGCTTTCCCGCCGGGTGCAGGGGATAGGCGAGCAGCAGCAGGCCGTCCGCCTCGAACCCCTTCGCGGCGAGCATCGACGCGGCCCGCCCGCCCATCGACCGGCCGCCGATGATCACCCGCTGCGGCTGAAGCTCCTGCCGCGCGCGCTCGACCACCGCCGTCACGCACGCCTGCAGCACCGGCATCGGATCGGGGCGGCCGCTGCGCTTTTCCTTGTACAGGAAGTTGAAGCGCACCACGTCCAGGCCGATGCCGCGGAGCGCCTCGGATGCCCGCAGCATCCCGGCGTCGCTCATGCTCCCGCCGGCGCCGTGGGCGAACACGTACAGCCCGCGCGCCCGGCCGCCCTCCACTGCCGGCTCGTACACCGCCGACGTCGTGTCGGCGCCCACCGGCACCCGCCACTCGGCACGCAACGCGGTCATATGATAGTACTCATTGCACCCGCTCGGGCTGGATCTCCATCTCGTTCAGGAAGCGCTGCCCGCCGGTGGGATGCCCGTTGCGGGCGTCCACGCAGGTGAGCACCAGGCGATCCTTCGCCCGTGTCATCCCCACGTAAAGCAGCCGCCGCGCCTCCTCGATCTCCGCCGTGCTCGCGCTCCGGGTGGGCGAGCTGCCGGGCAGCTGGGCATCCTCCACCCCGAGGATGTACACCCGCGAGAACTCCAGCCCCTTGGTGGAGTGCAGCGTCAGCAGGTTGATGCGCTCGCGCTCGGGATCCACGCCGTCGGAGCGCGACAGCGCCACGCACTCCAGGAAGCGCCCGATCTGCTCCTTCAGGCTGCCGTCGGTGCAATCGCCCAGCAGCCGGCGCAGCCGCGCCATCGCCACCGGATAGCGCTGATCCGCGCTCCGCACGGCGCGGATGCGCTGCATCGCCTGCTCGCCCCCCAGACGCTCGATGAGCTGCGCGACGGTGGGCAGGGCGTTGTCGTCGGCCAGCTCGCGCTCCTCGCGGTAGCGCTCCAGACAGTCGCTGTACCGGCCCAGGGCATACGGCCGACACAGGCGGCGGAGCAGCAGCCCCTCGCGGTCCAGCCCATCGTCGTCGCACAGCGCCAGCGCGATGCCCAGGTGGTCCAGCAGGTTCACCAGCGCCGTCTTGCGCGACCGCGCCACCTTGGCCTCGCCCAGGGCGAGGAAAACGCGCGCGAGCGTGCGCGCGTCGTCCAGCGCGCGGTGCTGCGTGCCCGTATCGATGCCGAAGTGGTGCGCCAGATCGCCGAGCTTGGCCGAGCCCGGGTGCAGGTCGCGCGCCAGCGGCAGGGTGTCGTATTTCGAGAGCTGCTCACCCGACATCCGCTCCAGAATTGGAAAATCGAACTGATAGCCGTTATGCGCCACCAGCAGGTCGCTGCCGCAGAAGCCGCGGAAGGCCGGCCACACCGCCTCGAAGTACGGCGCGCCCGCGACCTCCGCCGCGGAGATGCCGTGCGCCCGCGCCGCGCCCGGCGCGATCGGCACCCGCGGCCGTATCAGCGAATGATACTCGCCCACGGGCACGCCGTCCCGCACGCGCACGGCGGCAATCTCCACGATCTCGGCGTGGTGCAGATCCTTGTCCGTGGTCTCCAGATCCACGGCGGTGAAATCACGGAACGCGTTGGTGAAGCCGCCGCAGCGCATCAGCTGCGCGGCCTTGAACAGCGCCAGCGGCAGGCCCAGCGCCGGCGCCTCCTCGCGCTCGATCGCGTCGCTCGCATCGTTCTCGCCGGCCGCCGGTCCGAGCAGCACCCGCACGCCGATCTCCGCCAGCATTCCCTTGATCCCGATCTCGGCGCCGCCCAGCCGCGGCACGCGCAGCGCGCGGCGCTCCTGCACGGCGGCGCGAAGCCGCGCCGCGAGGCGCACCACCTCGTCGTGGCTCGCGGGGTCCGTGAGGTCGTCGTGGTGCTCCTCGAGCACCGTGCGATACTCTCCCACACGGTGCGAGAGCAGCTCCGCGACCAGCCCGGCCAGCGAGGGGTGGCGCGCGCCGAGGGCCTGCAGGTTGGCGAGCGCATAGAAGGCGCGATTCAACTTCTTGCAATCGCCGTGATCGCGCGGCAGCGTGCGCCGGCTGTCGTCCAGCTGCTCGAGCAGGGTGCGCCGGCGTTCGCTCGCCTTCGCGCGGGCATCATCGAGCAACGACTCCGGGAGCACCACCTCCAGGAAGCGCTCCTGGTGGATGTCGTCCGGACAGGCGATCGCATCCAGCGCGGCAATGACGTATCCGGCCACCGGATCTTCCGAGAGCGCGCGCCCCTGTGCCAGCCGGCAGGGCAGCCCCGCCGCCAGCAGCGCCGCCTCGGCGCTGTCGCCGATGCGGTGCGTGCGATACAGCAGCGCGTATTCCCCCCAGCGCAGGCCGGCTCCGGCGGCTCCGCGGTCGCGCACGAGATCGTCCACCACCCATGCGAGCTCCGCGTCCTCCGTGGGGAAGCGCAGCGCGCGTACGCACGCCGCAGTGTCGCGCCCGGGCTCTAGCGCCTTGTGGTCGCCGAAGATGGGCGGATTGCGCGAGATCAGCCGCCGCGCCAGCGCGGCGATCTCGCGCGGGCAGCGCCGGTTCTCGCGCAGGTAGATGGGCGCGGTCAGATCGAAGTCGTTCACATAGTGCACGAACACTCGCGGATCGGCCCCCGCCCACGAGTAGATGGACTGCTCGTCGTCTCCCACGGCGAAGATGTGCTCGTGCTCGCGCGCCAGGTCGCGGATCACCGCGTACTGCACCGGATTGAGATCCTGGAACTCGTCCACCAGCACGCAGTCCCAGCGCGCGCGCACGCGCGCCACCACGTGCCGGTCGGCCAGCAGCTCCGCCGTCCGCAGCAGCAGCGTGTCGAAGTCCAGCACGCGCCGCAGCGTGAGGAAATGCTGATACTTCTCGTAGACGTCGGCGTCGTTCGCGTGCCGGAAGGGCTCGTCGCGGAACCGATGTGCGGTGAAGCGCGACAGCAGGCTCCCGTGCCAGCGGGGCGGCTGGCCAAGCCGCTGCAGCACCGCGCGCTGATACCGCTCGTCGGCGATGCCGAAGCCCGGCTCCAGGCCGATGCGCGAGCCGAACTCGCGCAGCAGCTCGGCGCAGAAGGCGTGGATCGTCCCCGTCTTCACGCGGGCGGCGCGCCCGTCCAGCGTGCGCGCCAGCCGTGTCTCGATCTCGCCCGCCGCCTTGTTGGTGAAGGTGAAGGCGCACAGACGCTCGGGCGCGAACCCCAACGCCTCGATGAGATGCCGGATGCGCTCGATGAGGCAGAACGTCTTGCCCGCGCCCGGACCCGCGAGCACCAGCGTCGGCTCCGCCCCGGCTTCGATGGCCGCGCGCTGGCCGTCGGACGGCACCGGGGGCGCATCGGTGACCAGATCGGGGAACGCGAGCACGCGGGGCGGCATTGCCGAGCAATCTGGGGGAAAGCGGGCCGGGACGACAGTGCGAATGCGGCGCGGCGCTGGACCGGTACGCCCCAGGAGAAAACGATGATGCCCGCGGAGGCGGCGGTTGCGCCCCTTCTACGCGTCCTCGGCACGAGGCAGCCGCAGCGTGAAGGTGGACCCGCGCCCCACCACGCTCTCGACCGTCAGCTCCCCGCCCATGGCCCGCGCCAGCTCGCGGCTGATGGCCAGCCCCAGGCCGACGCCCTGCTGCTGCTCCTCCGCACTGTGTCCGGCCTGCACGAACGGATCGAAGACGCTCGCGAGCTTGTCCGCCGGGATGCCGCGCCCGGTGTCGCGCACGTCGATGCGCACCGTGCGCTCCTCGGCACGACACTCGACGATGACCGAACCCGCCTCGGTGAACTTCACGGCGTTCGTGAGCAGGTTCGTCAGGATCTGGGTCATCCGTTCGCGATCGGCGTGCACGTGCACGTCCTCCGAGCCAACCCGAGCCTCGTACGAGAGTCCCCTCTCCGCCGCCCGGAGCTCGATCATGGCGCTGACGGCAGACAGGACCTCGTTCACCGACAGTTCCGTGATCTGGAACGGGATGCGGCCCGCCTCGATCCTGGCAAAGCTGAGGATGTCGTTGACCAGCGAGAGCTGGTGCGTCCCCGCGCGCCGGATGCGTGTCAACGCGCCGCGCTGTCCGTCGCTCACGGCACCGTACACGCCCTCCGCGATGAGATCGGTGTAGCCGACGATGGCGTTGAGCGGTGTGCGCAGGTCGTGCGACATGGCGGCGAGAAACTCGCTCTTGGCCCGGTTCGCGCGGTCGGCCTCCGCCCGCGCGGCGGCAATCTCCCGGCGCGCCCGCACCTGCTCCGTCACCTCCACGGCGTGTACCAGGATCCCGAAGGTGGACCCGCTGGCGTTCTTCAGCGGCTGGTACACGAAGTCGAGGTAGATGTCCTCCGGCACGCCATCGCCATCGCGGTCGAACCTAACGACCTCCTCGCGCGCCGCGTACGGCTTGCCCGACGCGTAGACACCGTCCAGGAGATGGACGAACCCCTGCTCCCGCATCTCGGGCACCGCGTCGATCAGCACCTTGCCCACCATGTCCCGGCTGCCCACCAGCTCGCGGTAGGGCGGATTGGCGACAGTGACGCGATGCTCGGGGCCTTCGAGCACCGCGATCGCCGCCGGTGCCTGCGCGAACACCTCGTAGAGCCGCGCCCGCTCGGTCTTCACTTCGGCGAGCGCGCGGTCACGCGCCAGCTCCGCCTCGCGCACTTCGTCGATGTCCGTGTCGGTGCCGAACCAGCGCACGACGTGGCCCTCGGCGTCGCGGATCGGCCGGGCGCGCGAGAGCACCCAGCGGTACCGACCGTCCTTGCCCCGCAGCGGGAACGTGTCTTCCCACGGCTCGCCCATCTCCCACGAGCGGCGGATCCCCTCGATCACGCGCGCCTCGTGCTCCGGGTGCTGGAACTTCCGCCACCCCCACCCGTCTGCAGCATCATCGGGCGTCGCGCCGGTGTAGTCGTACCAGCGCTGGTTGAACCAGTCTCTCCTCCCGGTCGCATCGGCCATCCAGGCGAGTTGCGGGATGCTTTCGGCAAGGGCGTGGAACTGCTCATCGTGCAGGCGGCGCTCGGTGACGTCCACGCACGCACCGATCAGGTACGCTGGCTTCCCGTCGTCGCCGAGGATGGCCTTCCCCTTGTCCACCGCCCATCGCACCGAGCCATCCGGCCGGAGAATGCGAAACTCCTCGTCCAGCTCCACCCCCTCTGCAGCGCAGCGGAGCGCAGCGGCGATCACCCGATCCCGGTCGTCGGGATGAATCCGTGAGACGAACAGCTCGAACGACCCCGAGGCGGCGTTCGGATCGACGCCGAAGAGCTGATACAGCCCCTCATCGCTCTCGACCACGTTCGTGTGCACGTCCCATCGCCACGTGCTCGTGGACGACGCCTCGAGTGCGGCCCGCAGCCGCCCCTCGCTGGACCGGAGCTGCGCCTCGCTCCCGCTGAGCGCGATGGCCAGTCGCTCGGCGGCATCCGTGCGCGATTGAAGCGCGGTCATGGCGCGCACGCCGGTGATGATGTTCGCCGCGAGCCGGGTGGCGGTCTCGGTGAGCTCGATGTCGGCCGCGGTCGGCTCGCGCGGCTCGCCGTAGTACATTGCGAACGTCCCGAGCACGCTACCCTGAGCATCACGGATCGGCGTGGACCAGCACGCGGCGAGTCCAAAGGGCTCGGCGGCGCGGCGGTAGTTCTCCCAGAGCGGGTCCGTGGCGATGTCGCGGACGATCACCCGCTCGCGGCGATAAACGGCGGTGCCGCACGAGCCGGCCGCGGGGCCGACCCGCTCGCCGTCGATCAGCCGGCGATAGGCGAGCGGGAGACTGGGTGCAGCGCCGTCTCGCAGCGTGATGCCGTCCTCGTCGAGGAGGAGGACGGAGCCCCGCATTCCCGGCGCCACGCGCTCGATCAGAAGAACGAGCTCCCGCAGCGAGCCGCGCAGGCGCGTTGCCGCTGTATCTGCGGCCGTGTCGTCCTCGGCGCCTGCTGTCACGTTCGGGGCGTCCGAGACGCGGAGCAAGGGCAATGGGATGTCGGCCGCCGCAAGGGCGTCGCGCGCAGCGTCCGTCCTACTCCGACCCGTGAGCTCACCCCGCGAGGTCTCTTCCGGGCCGATACTGATAGCGGAGCGCTCCAATGAGTCGCCAGCCATGAGAGACATCTCCTCCGTCAGGGAGACGGCGGCACAACGCCTGTACGAACGACACCCAGGAACACGTACGCTGCACTCGCGCTTGCACTGCGCGCGAGGCCGCCTCTCGACAGTGTACGTGCCCGAATACGCGGGAGCCAGAGGGGGAGCAGCCGAGCCGAGCTGTTGGCGAGAAGCTGGGGCCAGGCGACGTGCGCGCGTAGATTGTGGCGCACGCGGCATCGGTCATCCCATTCCACTCTTGTGATGCACGCACGCACTGCCGAGCTGCTCGGCTACCTGGACCAGCAGTCCGCCGTGCTGCGCGCGGCATATGACGCGGTTCCGGCCGCCAGCCGGGGCCTCCGTCCCGCGCCCGGGCGCTGGTCGCCCGCGGAAGTGGTGCAGCACGTCGCGCTCGTCGAGCGGCGGCTGACCCAGCGCATCGCGCAGCTCGTGCAGCAGGCACGCGCGCTCCCCCCGGAGCGGGACCGCTCGCCCGTGCTCCCCTCCGTGCATCTCGCGCGCGTGCTCGACCGCACCCGGCCCATCACCGCCTCCGAGGCGGCGCAGCCCCGCGACGCCGACCCCGCGCGGGTGTGGGGCGAGTTCGAGGACGCTCGAGCCGCGGCGCGCGAGCTCGTCGTGTCAGCCGATGGTCTCGCGCTCGGCGCCGTTTCGGCGCCGCACCCGGTGCTCGGGGATCTCAATGGCTACGGCTGGATCGCCTTCGTCGGCGCGCACGCCGCGCGCCACGCGGCGCAGATCCGGGAGATTGCCGAAGCGTCTGCCGCATAGCGGTACCTGGCCGGCTGGCCACAACGACGAGGGTTATACGGATGCGGCGGATGAACTACCCGGATACTGCGAATTGCTCCGTGAACAGGACGGCTCCGCACACGACGAGCCCAGGATGAATACGTTGACCACGGCACACCCACGGAGCCCTATTCGCAAGCTCACGCCTGCCGGCGCGTAGAGGCCTCCCGAAGCCGTTCCCACAGCATTCCTCCGGGCTCGTTGCGCTCGGCACGCTCTCGCCACCGGGAGCGATCCGCAGCATCTGCTGGCATCCGCCTCATGCGTCACCCCTTCGGCATTGGGGCCGGCCCGAGGCGTCGTCATTGTGGCCTGCCCGAGGCATCGTCATTGGGGCCTGCGCTCAAAGATGAGCGTTTCCTCTCCGCGGTACGTCGCACGGCCCGTCGCGCGGAAGCCGCACTTCTCGGCCACGCGGACGGACGCAGCGTTCTCCGGGTGGATGATGCACACGCTCCGCGTCGCCGGGAGCTGCGCGTCGGCCCACCCCAGCGCGGCCCGAACGGCTTCGGTGGCGTAGCCGCGTCCGTGCGCCCACGGCGCCAGCACCCAGCCCACCTCGGGCGCGCCATCGAAGCTCGGCGTGATGTCCCGGTGGAAGTCGGCGAGCCCCACCTCGCCCACGAAACGCCCCGTGGCGCGCTCCCGCACCACCCAGTAGCCGAAGCCGAGCAGCGCCCAGAGCCCCGCATAACGCAGCACGCGGGCCCACACCTCCTCTTCCGTGAAGGGCCGCCCGCCGATGTGGCACGTCACCGCCGGGTCGCCCCACATTGCGGCGCACTCCGCGAAATCGGCCAGGGTGTGGCCGCTCAACGTCAGGCGCTCGGTTTCAATGACTGGGACGGGCACCGGAAAAGGCAACGGGCGCGGTGGGCAACATCGGAATCACGACAGCATAATCGCCTGCGCGCCCCACGAGAAGCAGTCCGCCTCAATAGCAGGGTGTTGTCGTGAAATTGCAGCGCCGTCGTGGGGTTCGAACGCCGTCGTGAGGTTCGAACGCCGTCGTGGAGTTAGAACGCTGTCGTGAAGAACACCCGCAGGCGGCTGACTGGCTCGTTCATGAACCGCTGCACGTCGGTGCCGAGCACCGCCCTGGGCAGCACCACGCGGACCTCCGGCCCGATGGCGCTGCTCGTCGTGCTGCCGCGCGCCGCCGACACGTCCAACGCAACACCCGCCTCCACGAATCGCGCAACAGGAAGCGTGGCCGAGACCGGGCTCACCGCGAACTGCAGCTCGCCGGCGTGATCCAGCGGGAAGTACCACTCGGTGGTGGAGCGAATCCACACGGGTCCGGGATGCAGGGCGGGCGATAATACAGCTGTGCGTACCACGCGTCGTCCGCCCACGCGGCGCCGACCGCCACGAACTGGGCTGGCCCGCCGCGAATGCTGAAAGTCCTGCCCACGGCCCCGAGCAGCTCGGTGTAGCCCGACCGCGGATTCTCCAGCGCACCCACCATCGCGAAGGAATGGCCGTAGCCGTACGCCGCGGCTACGTGCTCCCGCCGCCGTCGTTGCTTGCCGGTATGGCGCAGTACACGCGGATAGCACGTAGCATCAGCACCTCTCGAGCACCCGAGCGACCTCCGCGTCGCTCACCTCGGCCCCTCGAGGTCCGTGGAGCTCGCCACGGAGTCGATCTGTCCGAACCAACAGGACCCTCTGGTCCGCCCTGATGACGATGCTCGTCGGCGGGCGAAAAACGCGCTGCATACAGCCTCGCACTTCACATATAGGAACCTTGGTTCCACCGCTACGCCGCCGGCTAGCGACTGGGGTCAGCCACGCTTGTGCTCATGCCCGCAGAAAGGACGAATCACCCACCGAGTCAGCCAGGAGTAACGATGAGAGACTCATACGACGAAAGCTCGGAGATCACCTGGGAGGAGTTCGAGGCGGACGCACGCGCGCTTCTCACCACCCGCCCGGAGCTATGGTCGGAAGAGCAAGAAGAGTGGTTGGAGCGCGTGAGCGATGCATTGATTGCACTCTTTGCCTACGGCAGGAGGGCCCGCACACGATCCGACGATTCGAAGCGGGACCCCACTTCCGGCGGGCGGCGGCCGTGAGGTTTCCACATCCGTTGTGGAAAACACTGTGACACGGCGGGTTGCGCTGACGGGTGCTTGCGCATGATCGCCTGCGGAGCCATCATTTGCTTGTCCCGAATAGAAACCGAAGCGCACCCACAGAGGAGCACATGAGCAAGACGGATCTCGGCTTCGATGCCGATGGATACGCGCCCGTGGCGGAACGGATTCGGCTGTTCTATGAACGATATCCCCTCGGGAGGATCGACACGCGGCTCGTTAGCCGTACCGAGGGGGAGATCGTGTTCAAGGCCGTCGTCTATCGCACGGCGACCGATGAGCATCCGGCGGCCACTGGTTGGGCGGCAGAGCGCGAGGGGGACGGCGACATCAACCTCGTCGCCTGTCTGGAGAACACCGAGACCTCCGCGATCGGTCGTGCTCTGGCGAACCTCGGCTTCACAGCGTCGCGCCAGCGGCCGAGCGCGGAAGAGATGGCCAAGGCCTCGCGCGCGCGGGCGTGTCTGAGCTTCCCACCAGCGCAGCCGAAGCCAGGAATGCGAGGGGCTGCGGGGCGCGCCCGCCATGCACTCCCCGCGGAGCCGGCGAGGCCGTCTAACAGCGCGCGTGATCTGGTGATCGAGGACCTCGTATCGCTGATTCACCGAGCCTCACGAGTCGGGCTCCGTCCGGCGCGCGCCGAGCGGTGGAGAAGTACCGTCGTATCGGAGGCACTGTCGATGGAGCGGCTCACTGAAATCGAGCGGCGATTAGGGCAATGGGTCGCGCGCCAGCTCGGGATTGCTCGCGCGTAACAGGGCTCTCACAGCACTGGCTCGGCTCAGCTTGAGCCTTGTCCCGGGTCGGGGTCTTCATCAATGCAACAGTGTTCGAAGGCGTTTCCTCGCGCGCCCGGTTGGGAGCGGTCGCGACCTGAGCGTACGAGGACGGCCGCGCGGATCGGCCGACGTGCGCTGCCAGGATGGATTATACGAGACGAGAGCATGCCCAAGAGAATCGGGGCCGAGCGTGGGGCGCTGCACGCGCTCAGTGACGGCGCGTTGATCCAGGCGATGAGAGAGGGGGCACCAGAGGCGTGGGCCGAGTTCGATGCTCGTTTTCGGCCATTGCTCGAGACCTACGCGCACCGGACGGGAATTGCCCGCTCCGAATGGCGTACGCTCGTGATGGAGGTGCTGGAGGACGCGGCCCTGCGTCTGGCGACTCCTGCAGTGGAGGTACCATCCAGCCTCTCCGGATATCTTGTCCGCGCGGTGCACTTTCGGAGGCTCAAATTCGAGCGCGCGGCCGCGCGCCGTTCGAAACACTACGCCCAGGCGACCGCAGCGGCAGGTCGCGGTTCCGAGCACGAAGGAGTGATCCGTGCGCTCTGTTCCGAGGCGGCACTGCGGGACAGCGAAGGATCGTTCGCTTCGGAGGAATCCCACGTAGCGCCTGGCATCGCGCGGTTGTGCGCCCTGCTCGAGGAATCGCTCAACGAGGCCGAGCGGCAGATACTCGGCTGGGTGGCGGAGGACGTCCCGCGCCGCGACATCGCGGCCTGGCTGGGCGAGAACTACGAGGCGGTGCGCAAGCGGATCACGCGCCTGTGCGCCCGGCTCCGTGCGGGCGCACCGGGGGCACTCGCTCGCCTGACCAACGATGAGCGCGAGGACGTCGCTCGCCTCCTAGGCGGACTGGGCATCGATTCACTGGGCCTCCAAATAGATGCGCCGTCTGGCAATACGCGACCAGCCACTGAAAAAAGCGAGCAGCGCTTGGCGAAGGAGGATGAATGAACCCGAAGAAGCCGAAGCACTCTGATGGCCGCCTCCGGCCTGCATTGCACGGCGCAGCGCGCACGAGTGGAGCCGTCAGAGATGAGGAAGAGTCGATGTGCTCTGATATCGACATGGAACTTCTTGCGCAGATCGTTGGATGCGAGGCGACACGCAATCCGGAACACCCCATCTGGCGCGACGATCGCTTCCTGGATTGGCTCGCGCGTGAGGCACGGGCGCGTGCCGAACGAGACCAGCCCATCTCGGACTCCGAGCTTCGCCGGCGAGGGGACGAGATGCTGGCGCGCGTGCAGGCCAGGCGTCTCGCTGTACTTCGCCGGGGAGCGCCACCGGTGCTCGACGTCGACAGCTCTCCGTATACGGTGAAAGAGGAAGCTGCGCTGCAGGAGCACCGGGTGCGCGAGCATGCGCAGTCCCGCCGGCGAGTCGGTGTGATCGATCTCGGGATCGCGGCGGGCATCGGGCGCGACCTGTGGGACGAGGTGGTGGAAAAGTGGGTGGAGCTTCCCCCCGATGTCCCGCCCGGACGGTACATTGCCATGTCGATCGTGGGGGACAGCATGGTGCCGCTGATGCACACCGGCGACATCGTTCTCGTACGCCTGGAGAGCAACGTCCGGCGCGACCGCATCATCGTGGCGCGCCATCCGGAGAACGGCTACGTGTGCAAGTGCATCCGACGCGTCCGGCGGGATGTGATCGAGCTAGGGTCCATCGCGCCCGATGGGCCGGCGATGACCATTCCGCGCGACCCCGCCTGCATTGTGGGGACGGTGGCCTACATATGGTGCTCGCACCTGGAGAGCGGTGAGACGCGGTCCTGAGGAGTAAGCGGACCTTGATTTAGGAATGCGCCGGGGGCCAGGACCGCCGGCTCGCGCCGTCTAACAGACCATCCATCACCACGCGCCCGCGGTCGAACACTCGATCGCGGGTGCTTTATTTCGCGCCCTGCCCTTCACCGTCACTCGGCCTAACGGTCTGTCCCGGGGTGGGGACTTCACGAGCAGGAGGCGATGCGACGAGTACTCGTCGCGAACGTGCGCTCATGCCCGAGCGCGCGCGCATCGCCGGTACTCGTGAGGTCAACGTGCCATGTACTCTCTTCACCGGAAGAGCGCGCCCTCGGATCCCGCACATCCTCAGCTTCGCCTCATCCGCTGTGATGATCGCCGGGATGGCCGCGCAGCTTGCGGACGCCCAGCAGCCCCCCTCGGCCTCCACCATCCCCGCCCAGTACCGCGCACCGAGCATCGTCCTGGCAATCCCGGCGGCCGGCGGAGGAATCCCGGCCGACAAGCCGGTGATTGTGCTCCGCTTCACACCGGGAGATGGGAGCGACGCAATCGATCCCTCGAGTCTTCGGATCGTCGTGGATGGCCAGGATCGTTCTGCGCTCTTCCAGGTCGGCGACGGCGAGGCGTGGGGCCCACTGGGGCCGGCTGCAGCGCACGGCGGTGGCGGAGTCACCCCTGGCTCGAGCAGCACCAGCGATACACCCATCTCTGCCACCGCCGTGGTCGCAACAGGCGAGCATCTGGTGAGCGCTCGGATCTGCTCTTCGCGAGGCGTATGCGGAAGCCTGAATGCGCCGGTGCTCGTGCTGCCGAGCACAGTCGACACTCGCAGTACGCCCACGCCCGATTCGGACGCCGCGACCGGCAGCTCCCATTCGACACTGCGCAAAGTGCTAGACGCGTTGCTATCCGGTGCACGCAAGCTCCTGCTGCCCTGAGTCAATGAGCGCCTTCTGAAGCGATCCGTCCACACTCACACATCTGAGCTACCACATGTCTACTATAATTGGATTTGTAGCGGGGATACTGAGCACAACCTCCGAGCGGTGCCGGCTGCCGAGGTCCCTCGCCCAACTCAGGAGTATTGGCTTTGCCTCTGTCCCCGCGCGAGGAGCGTCACTCAGGCGTCGTGGGGACCGGTCCACGCACGGACACCGCTGGCCAGGGGTCATCGCCCGGCTGTTCAGTCTCGTGCTACTCGGCACGCTCGCGACGGCAGCTGCCACAACTGTGAGCGCGCAGGCGATCGACGTTAGCATCACGCCAAGCAATGGGACCTTCACCAGCCCCGCGCTGCAGGTGACCGTCGTCTTCTGCGATTACAACACCAGTCTGAATCTGTCCAGTGCGAATATGACACTGAACGGTACCAGCGTCAGGAGCAGCTTCACGGCCAGCTCCTGGCACTGCCCGGACGGCATCTCGTCGGAGAAGTACTCGGGGACCATCACGCTCGCATCCGGGCCGAATACGTTCCAGGCGAGCATCAGCGACGCGGTTACCGGCACCAGCACCGGCGTGGCCTATGATACCCTGGTGATGGTGCAGGTCACGCCGAAGGGCACGACCATCAACCAGCCGGCGCATCTGACGACGACGCAGATGTTCAGCATCCAAAACAAGCGCTCGTCGGCAATCACTTTCAACCTGACCCCGTTGTGCGCGGCCTCCCGGAATTGCTCCGCACCCGCCCAGACGAGTGTCGCCGCGAACAGCACGGGGACGGTGAACATGACGTACTCGGTGCCGCCGCAGAGCACGAGCGACGTGATCAAGTTGCGGGTCGCGTCGACCAGTTACCCGACGGACGTCGACACCGGGATCGTGACGGTCAACGCCGTAGCGGCGATGACCGTGAGCTTCAGTAACCTGAACAACGACGACCAACGCTTGGGGTTGTGCGCGGCGAGCTGCTTCGCGCCCGTCCTGGCACACAGTACCTTGGGCTACCGGTCTCTCGGCGTGAATCGCGCCGTCACGCTGCAGTACCATGGAGATCGCTCGCGCTGAACTCCCCTGCTATTCGGTAGGTGTGCTGGCTGCTGGTGGAGATGCCCGCCGTCGAGAAGTGCAAGGTCGCATCGCCGTTCACGAACGGACGCGGCGCGCCATTGATCGCAGCGGCGAGCGTAATGTCCGTTGGCACCGGCGCACCTGCCGGAAGGGTGAGGTCCGCCGTG
>DATEPM010000104.1:0-53951 GCA_035273185.1 Gemmatimonadaceae bacterium | reverse complement strand
AGCCGGCAGGCGCGCCCCGTACCGGCTTCGCTCGCGCCCGGCGCGTTCGCGCGGCGCCCGGTCGCGCAGCTCCCGGCGGCCGGACGGCCGCTCCGCCAGGCTCACCGAGGGAATCTCCTCCTCCTCCTCCGCGGCCGCCGTGCCGTCCGACTCGTGCGCCAGCTTGATTGCCGCCGTCGCCACGTCCATGACGTCGAACTCCTCCGCGAGCGTCTCCACCACCACGCGATAGCTGTCCAGGTCATCGGCGAGCAGCGCCTCGCGCAGCGCCGCCCGCGTGAGCTCCAGCCGGCGCGCCCGAAGGTCCACGAGCGTGGGCACCGCCTCCATACGAATCTTCTGCTTCGTGAGCCGCTCGATATTGCGGAGCAGATGGTGCTCGCGCGGCTCGGCCAGCGTGATCGCGACACCGGACCGGCCGGCGCGGCCCGTGCGGCCAATCCGGTGCACGTACCCATCGGGATCGGACGGCACGTCGTAGTTCACCACGTGCGACACGTGCTCGATGTCCAGCCCTCGCGCGGCGACATCGGTGGCGACGAGGAGCTCCGACGTGCCCTCCCGAAATCGGCGCATGACGCGGTCCCGCTGCTCCTGGGACAGCCCGCCGTGGAGCGCCTCCGCGTGGTACCCGCGTCCCGAGAGCGTCTCGGTCAACTCATCCACCTCGGTGCGCGTGCGGCAGAAGACGATGGCGGCGTCAGGACTCTCCATGTCGAGCACGCGGCCCAGGGCAGGTACCTTGTGCTGCCGCTGCACCACGTACGCCACCTGTCGGACGCGCGGCGCCTCGCCCGCCGCCGCCTGTGGTCGCGCAATCATGATGCGCTCCGGCTCGCGCAGATGCCGCCCGGCCAGCGCCGCAATGCGCGGCGCCATCGTCGCCGAGAAGAGCGCGGTCTGTCGCTGCTCGGGCAGCTCGGCGAGAATCGCATCGAGATCGTCCGCGAATCCCATGTCCAGCATCTCGTCGGCCTCGTCGAGCACCACGACCTGGACAGCATCCAGCGCCAGCGAGCCGCGACGCAGGTGATCGAGCGCGCGGCCCGGCGTCGCGACGATCACGTCCACGCCGCGCCGCAACGCCCGCAGCTGCTGCTGGATGGCTTGCCCGCCGTAGATCGGCACCACGGACGCGCCCAGGCCCTTTCCATATTTGTGAATCGCCTCGGCCACCTGCATGGCCAGCTCCCGTGTGGGCACCAGCACCAGCCCCCGCACCGCCGGGTGCTCCTCCCGAGCGCCTTCCCGGAAGATGTGCTGCAGCATCGGGATGGCGAACGCCGCGGTCTTCCCCGTCCCGGTGGCAGCCTGGCCGAGCAGGTCGCGGCCGGCCAGGAGGAAGGGAATCGCCTCGCGCTGGATGGGCGTGGGCTCCTCGTAACCGAGCGCGTTGAGCGCGCCCCGAATGGCGTCGTTCACGCCCAGCGAGGCGAACCCGCCGTCCGCGTCCGTGGGCGCGGCATTGGTCGGGATGGTAGGATCAGTGTCGAGCATGATGGAAACTAACCACCAGAGACGCGCCTCCCAGCACGACCCACCTCCGGCGCCAGTCTTGCGCCAGGAGCGCGCCGTGCCGCCAGCTACTCGGGGACCCCAGACCTTTCGCGCGCTCCGCCACCGGAACTACCGCCTCTTTTTCGGAGGCCAGAGCGTCTCGCTGGTGGGCACCTGGATCACGCGGATTGCCACCAGCTGGCTGGTGTACCGGCTGACCGGCTCGGATCTGCTGCTGGGGGTCGTCAGCTTCTGCGGACAGATTCCCACATTGCTCATCTCTCCGTTCGCCGGTGTGCTCGTCGACCGCCACGATCGACACCGGATCCTGGTGATCACGCAGATGCTGTCGGCTGTGCAGTCGCTCGCCCTCGCGGTGCTCGCCCTGATGGGGATCATCACCGTTGGCGAGATCCTCGCGCTGCAGCTCTTTCAGGGAATGATCAACGCGTTCGACACGCCGGCGCGGCAGTCCTTCGTCGTGGACATGCTGGAGGACCGCGCCGATCTGCCGAACGCGATCGCGCTCAATTCCACGATGGTGAACGGCAGTCGGATCATCGGGCCCTCCATCGGCGGCCTGCTCATTGCCGCGCTGGGCGAGGGCTGGTGCTTCATGATCGACGCGATCTCGTACCTCGCCGTCATCGCGTCGCTGCTCGCGATGCACGTGCACCGCACCCGGCGCGAGCGGCCGACGACGCGGGTGGTCGAGGAGCTCCGCGCCGGCTTTCAGTACGTGTCGCGCTTCGCTCCAATGAGGTCGGCACTGCTGCTGCTGGCGCTGGTGGCCATCATGGGGATGCCGTACAACGTGCTGATGCCCGCGGTGGCGGCATCGGTGCTTCACGGCGGGGCGCACACCCTGGGATTCCTGATGACGGCATCGGGCGTCGGCGCCCTAGTCGGCGCGCTGTACCTCGCGTCGCGGGCGAGCGTGCTCGGGCTCGGGCGGGCGATGGTCGCCGCGACCATCGCCTTCGGAGTGGGCCTCATCGCGTTCGGGCTCTCGCGGGTGCTGTGGCTCTCCCTGCTCATACTGCCCGTCGTGGGCGCCGGCATGATGATCGAGACGGCCTCCACCAACACGATCCTGCAGACGATCGTCGAGGAACGCATGCGCGGCCGCGTGATGTCCTTCTATACGATGGCCTTTCTCGGGACGGCGCCGATAGGAAGTCTGCTCGCCGGGATTGTCGCCGATCGAATCGGTGCCTCGGCAACCATTCTGCTCGGCGGAATCGTGTGCGTGGCGGGCGCCGCGTGGTTTGCCTCGCGGCTTCCCGCACTCCGCGTCGTGGTACGGCCGATCTATGTGGAGCGGGGCATCCTGACGGCGGAATCGGCAGAAACGGAGGCCGGCGTGCTGTAACTGGGTCCCGTTCCGCCGCGAGTGCGTCCAACCAAACACTTCGGACCCTTCGGCCGTACTTTGGTATAGATGGAAGATCCTGACGCTCCGGCTCCGGCGCGCGGGTAGGCTGCGACGTGAACGAGCTGCGGCGCCTCTGGCCTCCCGTGCCCAGCCGGCGTTCGGGAACTCGGGAGAGGGTCTACGATCACGGCCAGGGCGCAGAAACCACAGCGGGAGCATCCGAGGCTCGTCCTCCGCACTGCGGAGGGCGATCAGGACGCGCGCTTGCTCGCGCGTGTCCGTGGCGGTGACCGAACCGCCTTCGGCGAGCTCCTCGAGTGCTATCTCCCACGGGCGCTCGGACTTGCCATGCGCGTACTGAAGCACCGGGAGGATGCCGAAGACGTGGTGCAGGATGCCTTCCTGCGTGCGCTCGAACACATCGACCGCTACGATCCATCGCGCCCATTCTGGCCCTGGCTGGCGCGCATCGTGGTAAACCGCGGCTTGGACGTCTCCAGCTCACGAGCGGCGCGAGGCGCGGCCGAGCTCGACGAGGAAATCGCCGATGTGAGCGCAACTCCCGCCGATGCCGCCGAGCGCGGCGATGCCATCGAGCGGCTGCGCGGCGCGGTGCAGGCACTCCCCCCGCGCCGTCGTCTGGTCGTCCAGCTGTTCGAGCTGGACGGCCTGTCGACCGCCGAGATCGCCGAACTGATCGGCGGCACCACGGCAACCGTGCGCTGGCACTTGCACGTCGCGCGGCGGCAGCTTCGGACCGCGCTCGCCTCCTTTCGTGAAGGTGCAGCATGACCCGGCGCCCAGAACACTTTCCGGGAGATCCGCAGCTCGCCAGGGCATTGCGACTGCTATACCCCGAGCCGGAGCCCGATCGCGCTGCCGCGCTCGAGCGACGAATTCTGCAGCGGGCAGCGCCCGTGCTCGCGCGACGCCGGCAGTCGCTCGCCTGGTGGGAGTATCCCGCGTCGTGGGCCGGCATGCTCCTGCCGCTCGGCGTGGCCACCGCTCTCGCTGCTGCCGCGTGCCTGTTCTGGATCACCCTGAGTGATGCCGACCACGCGCCGCCCGCGGCTGTCAGCGAGCGGGTGGCGCTGCTTCAGGCGGTCACGAGCCGCGTGGCTGCGCCCAGTCTCGTGGAGCTCGCGTTGTCTCCATCAGAGCGGCCGGTGTTGCCGGCGCGCGATTCCGGCCAATGAGTGATCTGCGGTTTCCTTCCCGCACCGCGTCGCGGCCGCTGGCGGTGCTCGTACTGTCGGCTCTGGTGATCGCCAGCGCCCTTGCCGGTGCGGCGGCCGATCGCCTCGTCCGAAGCGGCGGCAGTCGCGCCGTGCTGCTGGGCGACACGACCTTCCATCCGCTCTCGAGCGCGCTCCGCGCCCCCACGCCGACGGAGCGCCTGGCGCTCCGCACCGAGCTCGCACGCGAGCTCGCGCTCACGCCGGCACAGGACAGCGCCGTGGAGGCAATCATGGCGCAGCGCGCGGGCGAGTTCCAGGCCCTGCGCGAGGAGATTCGTCCTCGCGTGGACCGCCTGGTGGCCGACGTCCGGCAGGACATCGAGCAGGTGCTCACCCCCGACCAGCGCAGCCGCTTTCGCGTCCTGCAGCAACGCGAACCCGGACAGGCGCTGGGTATGAGTCGTACGCCATGACCTCTCTTCCATGAATGCTCTTCCACGAATGATCCGGCCCACGATGGTGGGGATGCTGGCGGCGCTGGCCGCCGCTGCGTGCCACAGTACGCCGCGCGCGGCCGCCGTGCTTCCGACTGCCCAGGCGGCTCGCCGCGACGTGGTGGCACGAGTGCAGGCCACCGGAACGGTGGAACCCATCAACGTCGTCGAGGTGAAGTCCAAGGCGTCGGGCGTCATCCGCGCCATGCCGGTGGACGTCGGGAGCGTGGTGAAGGCTGGGGATCTGATCGCGCAGATCGATCCGCACGACGTCAAGGCCGAATTCGAGCAGGCGGTGGCGGACGACGTGGTGGCGGTCGGCGCATGGCAGATCGCGCAGGCCGAGGCGCAGCGCGCGGACACGATGTACAAGACGCAGGTGATCACCGCCCAGGAGCACGACAGCGTCGGGGCCGCGCTGGTGAGCGCACACTCCGCCGTGGTCGGAAAGCGCGCGTCCCTCGACCTCGCACGCCAGGCGCTGGAGGACGCCACCGTCCGGGCGCCGATCGGCGGAACGATTCTCACCAAACCCGTGGCGCTCGGAACGCTGATCACGTCGGCCACCGGCGTGTACGGTGGCGGCACCGACCTGGTGACCATGGCGGATCTCGAGCGCGTCCGGATGCGCGTCAGCATCGACGAACAGGACGTCGGCAATGTGCGGCCCGGCGAGCACGCGACGATCGTGGTGGACGCGTTCCCCAATCGCAGCTTCGACGGCGTCGTCGAGAAGCTCGAGCCGCAGGCGGTGGTGGACCAGGACGTGACCTTCTTTCCGGTGCTGGTCTCCATCGACAATCATGAACACCTGCTGATGCCTGGCATGAACGGCGAGGTGGACATCGTCGCCGCGCGCCGGTCGAACGTCGTCGCGGTGCCCATGGATGCGGTGCGCAGCTCCTCCGAGCTGTCCGCGATCGCGCGCATGTTCGACGTGCGCGCCGACTCGCTGCGCGAGCTCATCGATCCCGCACTGCTGCCGTCCGCCTCCGCCGAAGGCGATCAGGGCGGCGCGCGTTTCGCCGTCGTCGCGCTGCCGAACGGTACCTATGAGGTGCGCGCGGTCCGGCTCGGCGCGAGCGACCTGCAGTGGGCCGAGGTGCGGAGCGGCGTGCGCGAGGGCGAGCAGGTGGTGCTGCTCGGCCAGGCGAGCACCCAGCGGCCGGCCGTGCCGCCATCGCTGCACCTCGCGAGCGACATCATGCGGCCGGCCACTGCGAGACCGGCCGTTGCGGAAGGGGCTGGACCGCGGTGAGGCGCTCGCGGCACGGCGAGCCGCTGGCGGCTCGGAGTCTCGTTATGCTCGCTGCCGTCGCGCTCGCCGGCTGTATCTCCGGTCCGCCGTCGATCGGCGGAGCCGCGGGCGCTCCTCCAGGGCCAGAGGCCATGTGGACGCCGCCGCCCGGCACACTGCCCGCCGAGCCACCCGCTGCCCGCGCCACCCCGCCCGAGCTCACGCCCGCCTCCCTGTCTCGGCTGACCCTCGGCGACGTGGTGGACCTCGCACTGCGATCCAATCCCGCCACGCGGGTGTCGTGGGCACAGGCGCGCGCCGCGGCGGATGCGTACGGTTCCAGCCGGGGGCGCTGGTTCCCAACGCTGGAGGTGGACGCGAACGCGACGCGCTCGCAATCGCTTGCCCTGCCCGGCCGGCTTCCCGGTGAACGGACCCAGTACGGACCATCGGTGACACTGTCCTACCTGGTGCTCGACTTCGGTGGGCGCTCCGGAGCGGTGGCGTCGGCGCGCGCCACGGCGATCGCGGCCGATCTCACGCACAACATCACCGTGCAGAACACCATCCTGCAGGTGGAGAACGCCCTCTTTGGCTATCTGTCCACCCGCGCGCTCCGCGACGCGCAGCGGGCGACCGTGGCGGAGGCAGCGGCCAACCTCCAGGCCGCGCAGGAACGGCATCGCGTCGGCCTCGCCACGGTGGCCGACGAACTGCAGGCGCGTACGGCGCAGTCGCAGGCGCAACTCGCGCTCGAAACGCTGGACGGGCAGCTCCAGATTGCCCGCGGCGCCCTCGCCGTTTCGATGGGCTTGCCGGCGAACGCTGCGTTCGAGGTACCGGAAGTGCCTGCCGCCGACTCGGTGCACTTCGTGGCGACTTCCGTGGACTCCCTGATCGAACTCGCGGTGCGGGAGCGGCCGGACCTTGCCGCGTTGCGCGCCACGGCCCAGGCAGCGGCCGCTCGGGTGCGGGTGGCGCGGGCGGCCTCGCTGCCGGCGCTCACGTTCAACGGCACCAGCGGCTACACCGGCTCCGACGTCTCCGCCTTCACCGGCCGTACGTACACGCTCACCTTCGGCCTGCAGCTGCCGCTCTTCAATGGTTTCTCGCGGCAGTACGATCAGATCGCCGCCGCCGACGAGCTGGAGGCAGCCACGGCGCGGGCGACGTTGACGCGGCAGCAGGTCGCCCTCCAGGTTTTCTCCGCGTACTATGGTCTGCAAACGGCCACGCAGCGCGTGCACACGGCCGCCGACCTGCTGGCCAGCGCGACGGAGTCGGAGAGCGTCGCGCGCGGCCGATACCGCGAGGGTGTGGGCAGCATCGTGGATCTGCTCATCGCCCAGAGCGCGCTGGCCGATGCCCGTGCCCAGGACATTCAGGCGCGCTGGCAGTGGCGCAGCGCTCTCGCGCAGCTCGCGCACGATGCCGGTGTGCTTGGCGCGCGCGGCGAGCCGCTCGCGCCGCTCGGCGTCAACTCCTCTCGCGAGGTTCGATGATCTCGAAGTTTTCATGGCTGGGCAGCCGCGCCGCGCCACCGGTCGTCGTCGCCGCATGCCTGCTCGGCGCGTGCCGGTCGAAGCCGGCGCAGCGCGCCGCATCCATTCCCGTGCAGGTAGCGCCCGCAGTGAAGATCGATGCCCCCGTAATGGTGGACGCGAATGGCGTCGTGGAGCCACTGCAGACTGTCGCCATGGAAGCGCAGGTTGGCGGTACGCTCACCGAGGTGAACTTCCGCGAGGGCGATGAAGTCCAGGCTGGCCAGGTGCTCTTCCGCATCGACTCGCGGCCGTTCGTGGCGGCGCTGCACCAGGCCGAGGCATCCCTCGCGCGCGACTCCGCCCAGGCGGCCAGCTCGCGGCGCGATGCGGCGCGATACCGGGCGCTGGTCGCGAAGGACTACGTCACGCAGTCCCAGGCCGACCAGGCGGAGGCGACAGCGGCCGCGCAGAGCGCGACGGTGGAGTCCGATCGCGCGGCGGTGGAGAACGCGCGCCTGAACCTCAGCTACGCCACCATCACGGCACCCATCTCCGGACGGACCGGCAGCTTGCTCGTGCGGCAGGGAAACCTGGTGAAGCCCGGCGCGGGACCGCTCGTCGTGATCAACCAGATCCAGCCGATTCTCGTGCGCTTCCCCGTGACGCAACAGCAGTTCATCGCGCTGCGGCGTCGTGCGTCGCAGGGCTCCGTACCGGTGCGCGTCGCGGGAGCGGACAGCGTGCAGGTGGCCGAATCGGGGATGCTGACCTTCCTGGATAATTCCGTGGATTCGCTCACTGGAACCGTGACCGCCAAAGCACGGTTCGCGAACGGCGGGCATCAGTTGTGGCCTGGCGAGTACGTGCGGGTCTCGGTGCAGCTCGACGTGCGCAACGGGGCGACCGCCGTCCCATCCAGCGCCGTGCTCGAGGGACAGGACGGCAGCTACGTCTTCGTGATCGATGCCGAGCAGAGCGCGCACGTGCGCTCCGTCTCGGCCGGCCAGGCGGTGGGGAATCTCAGGGTGATCGAGCACGGCATCGTGCCGGGCGAGCGGGTCGTGATCGATGGCCAGTCGCGGCTGGTGCCCGGGTCCAAGGTGGATGCCAAGGAGATCCCGGCGACGCCGGGCATCTCCCCCGCGGAGAACGGACCGGTGGCGCAACGTGCCGGAGCACCGGAGGGCGGCACATGAACATTTCCGAACTGTTCATCCGCCGTCCCGTCACCACACTGCTGATCATGGCCGGCCTGGTCGTGTTCGGCTGGACGGCGTACGAGCGGCTCCCCGTCAGCGATCTGCCCACGGTGGACTTTCCGACGATCAGCGTGAGCGCGAGCCTGCCTGGCGCGAGCCCTGAGACCATGGCATCGGCGGTGGCCACGCCACTGGAGAAGCAGTTCTCGACGATCGCCGGCATCGACAACATGACCTCGACGTCGAGCCTGGGCGCGACCCAGATCACCATTCAGTTCACGCTCGATCGCGACATCGACGCCGCCGCGCAGGACGTGCAGGCGATGATCGCGAAGACGCTGCGCGACCTGCCGCCCGGCATCATTCCCCCTTCGTACCAGAAGGTGAACCCCGCCAGCCAGTCGATCCTGCTGTTCGCGCTCACATCCAAGCTGCTGCAGCTCTCGCAGGTGGACGAGTATGCCGAGACGGTGCTGGCCCAGCGCATCTCGATGGTGCCCGGCGTCGCGCAGGTGGTGGTGTACGGGTCCCAGAAGTACGCCGTGCGCGTGCAGCTCGATCCGACGGCACTCGCGAACCGCAAGATCGGCATCGACGAGGTGGCCAGCGCCATCACATCGCAGAACGTGAACCTGCCCACGGGCGTGCTGTGGGGGCCGAACAAGGCGTACACCGTGCAGGCGAACGGCCAACTGAACGACGCCGCGTCCTTCGATCGGATGGTGGTCACCTATCGCAACGGCGCACCGGTGCGGCTGGGGGACATCGGCCACGTCGTCGACGGCGTGCAGAACGACAAGGTGGCAAGCTGGTTCAACGGAACGCGCTCCATCGTGCTCGCGATCCAGCGGCAGCCCGGGACCAACACGGTGGCCGTGGCCACGGCGGTGAAGGATCTGATGGCGAGGCTGCGCCCGCAGATCCCGCAGAGCATCGATGTGGAGACGCTGATCGATCGCACCGTGCCGATCCAGCAGTCGGTCCACGACGTGAAGCTCACGCTGCTCCTCACCCTCTGCCTGGTCGTCGGCGTGATCTTCGTGTTCCTCCGCAACGTGTCGGCGACGATCATACCGAGCCTCGCGCTGCCGATCTCGGTGATCGGCACCTTCGCGGTGATGTACACGCTGGATTACAGCCTGGACAACCTCTCCCTCATGGCGCTCACGCTCGCCGTGGGCTTCGTGGTGGACGATGCGATCGTGATGCTCGAGAACATCGTCCGCCACATGGAGATGGGAAAGCCGCCGCTGCAGGCGGCCTTCGACGGTGCCAGCCAGGTCGGGTTCACGATCCTCTCGATGACCATCTCCCTGGTGGCGGTGTTCATCCCGATCCTGTTTCTGGGCGGGATCGTCGGCCGGCTGTTTCACGAGTTCGCCGTCGTGATCGCCGTCGCCATCCTGATGTCGGGCGTCGTCTCGCTCACCCTGACGCCCATGCTCTCCAGCCGCGTGCTGCGCCCGCATACGGGCGAGCGGCATGGCCGGGCGTACCAGGCCACCGAACGCGCCTGGGAATCGATCATCGGCCTGTACGAACGCTGTCTGCTCTGGGTGATGGGACATCGCGGGGCGACGATGCTCTTCTCGCTCGGCATTCTCGTCGGCACCGGCGTGCTGTTCGTGCTCGTCCCCAAAGGGTTCATCCCCAGCGAGGACAGCGGCTCTCTCTACGCCACCACCGAGGCGGCACAGGGCACGTCGTTCCAGGACATGGTCGCGCACCAGCGCGAGGTGTCCGCGATCGTGCAGCAGGACCCGAACATCGCGGGATTCATGTCGGCCGTCGGCGCCGGCGGACCGACCGCGTCATCCAACCAGGGCCGCCTCTTCATCGGGCTCAAGCCGCGCAGCGAGCGCCGGAGCGCCGACGAGATCATCGCGGAGCTGCGCCCCAAGCTCGCCCGCGTGCCGGGGATCGTCGTGTACATGCAGAATCCGCCGGCCATCCAGGTGGGCGGCCGCGTGGCAAAGAGCCTCTATCAGTTCACCATGCAGAGCTCGGACATCGCGGCACTGTATCCGGCCGCGGAGAAGCTCGTTCAGCAGGCGAGGACGTCGCCACTGCTCCAGGACGTCACGAGTGATCTGCAGCTCGGCAACCCGCAGGCGAGCATTCAGATCGACCGCGAGCGCGCCGCATCCCTGGGCGTTTCGGCCGCGCAGATCGAGACGGCCCTCTACGATGCGTACGGCTCGCGCCAGGTGTCCACGATCTACACGCCGAACAACGAGTACTGGGTGGTGATGGAGCTGCTGCCGCAATATCAGCAGGATCTGTCGGCGCTGTCGCTGCTGCACGTCCGCGCGAACAACGGCGCCCTGGTGCCGCTCAGCGCGGTGGCGACCATGACGCAGAGCGTGGGACCGGTGACCGTGAACCACTCGGGCCAGCTCCCGTCGGTGACGATGTCCTTCAACCTGCGCGACAACATCGCGCTCGGTGACGCGGTCACGGCCGTGCAGCAGATCGCCAACAAGACGCTCCCGTCGTCCATCTCGACCAGCTTCTCCGGTACGGCCCAGGCCTTCCAGGATGCCCAGGGCGGTCTCCTGGTCCTGCTGGTGATCGCGATCTTCGTGATCTACGTGGTGCTGGGCGTGCTGTACGAGAGCTTCATCCATCCGCTGACCATTCTCTCCGGCCTGCCCTTCGCCGCCTTCGGCGCGCTGCTCACGCTGCTCGTGTTCCACGTGGACCTCAGCATCTACGCGTTCGTCGGCATCATCCTGCTGGTGGGCCTCGTGAAGAAGAACGCCATCATGATGATCGATTTCGCGCTGGAAACGGAGCGCAACGAGGGGCGCGCGCCGGCGGACGCCATCGTGCACGCGTGCCTCATCCGCTTTCGGCCCATCATGATGACCACGGTCGCGGCGCTCATGGGGACACTCCCCATCGCGCTGTCGATGGGTGCAGGCGCCGAATCGCGCCGGCCGCTCGGCATCACGGTGGTGGGCGGGCTCGCGTTCTCGCAGCTCATCACGCTGTTCGTGACGCCCGTGGTGTACACCTATCTCGATCCGATCAGCACGCGCATCGAGCACTGGCTTTCCCGCTCGGCGCATGCTGAAGGGACCGCCGCCGAGCCGGAGCCCGAGCCGGAGCTGGTCAGCGTGCCACGGCGCGTCGCGCGCGGAGCGTGAGCCGCGA
Organism: Gemmatimonadaceae bacterium; assembly: GCA_035273185.1. Lineage (GTDB taxonomy): Bacteria > Gemmatimonadota > Gemmatimonadetes > Gemmatimonadales > Gemmatimonadaceae > AG2. The sequence goes on along the minus strand of DATEPM010000104.1, from coordinate 42,331 downwards.
ACGACCCGCGCGTGATGCCCTGCTCGTCCTGCTGAGCGCGACGGCCGGCTGGCTCGACGCGCTCAGCTATGTGCGGCTGGGGCACGTGTTCACGTCGTTCATGTCCGGCAACGTCGTGTTCATCGGACTGGGTATGCAGGAGCGGCAGAGCGTGGCGGGCCCGGCGACGGCAATCGCCGCATTCGTCGCCGGCTGCGCGGCCGGAGCGTTCATCGTCGGGGCTGCGCGGCCGCCCGCGATCTGGGCGCCCCGCGTGCTGCACGCTCTCGCCGTCGAATGGGTGGCGCTGCTCACCTTCGTGCTGGTCTGGTGGATCATCGGACCCGGCTCGCTCGGGCATGATCTGATGCTCATGAGCCTGGGCGGCTTTGCGATGGGAGTACAGAGCGCCGCCGTGCTGGCCATGAGCATCCCCGGCGTGATCACCACCGTGATCACCTCGACGATCGCGCTGCTCGGGGAGCAGGCCGTGCTGCTGCTCCACCGGCGGCGGCACGGACAGCGGCTGTCGGCAGAAGGCGCCTGGCTGCTGGCCGGCATCACCCTGGCGTACACGGCGTCGGCGGTGCTGCTGCTCACGGTTGCCGACCGCGTGATCGCGCCCGTGATCCCGGTGACGTGCCTGACGTTCGTGATCGCTGCGAGCGTGTGGGAGGAACGGCATCACCGCGCCACCCCGCCTCCCGACCCGGCCGCGTAGCGGCCGCCGACGCCCCAGGGGCGACGTCAGCTCGCGGCCGCCTTGCGCAGCACCGCCAACGCTGCCGACTCCTCCGCCGTGAGCTGGGCGCCGTCGGCCACGGCCTTCACGAGCGCGTCGTCGCGCTTGTACAGATCGTTGCCGAAGTACAGCTCTCCATTCTGCGTGTAGGTCGTGAAGTACACGATGTATACCGGTACCTTGTGCGGCAGGTTCACCCGGTGGTCATCGGGGCCACTCTGCATCTCCTGCTCTACCCGGTCCATCGGCCAGCCCAGCACCCACTCGGCGAACTCCGCAGGATGCTGCAGCCGGATGCATCCATGGCTCATCGCGCGCACGTCCTTGTCGAACAGCTCGTTCTGCGGCGTGGCGTGCAGATAGATGGAGAAGTCGTTCGGGAAGATGAACTTCACCAGACCGAGCGAGTTCCTCGGCCCCGGCTTCTGTCGGATGCGCTGCTCGCCGTCAATGGTCACCTGCTCATAGTCGTTGCGGTCGAGGTATGTCGGATCCTGCTGCACCTTCGGCCAGATCTCCTTCTCTGCGATGCTGGTGGGCACGATCCAGTACGGACGGAACACGACGTATTCCATCGAGTCGCTGAACACGGGTGTCGACCGGTTGTTGTACTCGGCGCCCACGATCACCTTCATGTCGAGCGCGGGCTTCCCGCCATCGAAGGCCGTGAGGTGAAACGCCGGCACGTTGACGAGGACATAACGATCGCCCAGCAGACGCGGAAGCCAGCGGTAACGCTCGAGGTTCGCTGCGATCTGCCCCAGCCGGTATGACGCCGACAGGTTGAGCGACGCCAGCGTCTCGCCACCCAGGATGCTGTCCACGCCGATGGCGTGCCGGACCTGAAATTCCGCTACCGCACCGGCGAGGGCCGAATCGTAAACCGCCTTGGCCTCGGGCACAGTGACGCCACTCGACGTCGGCGCGGCGGACACCAGCCCCTCTGCCGCCAGTCGCGCCCGCAAAGCCGTCACGCGAGCAATGGAGGTCGTGTCACCCGGCTTCAAGGACGGGCCATCCGGGACCTGCGGCCACCCACCCCTTGCGACGAGCTCGCGGTAGCGCCCGAGCTCCTTCCGAAGCGCATCGTACTCCGGATCCTGCGGCCGCATCCGCGACATCGAGGCCTGGAGATCTCCCACGCGCAGCGTGCGCACGAGGGCGCTGTCCACGTCGTCCTCGCGCGAGGAGATATGCCAGCTCTGCGAGACTGACCCCGGGGAGATCTGGCCGGTGATCAGATCCTCGCCCAATGCCGCGAAGCACGTCGTCAGCAGGACGTCGACCTCGGCGAGCTGTTCCGCCGTCGGGTGGTCGCTGTCGCGGACAGTGACGATCGCGCGAGCGAGGTCGGCCAGCGGATACGCATCCACCGCAACCGCGTCGGAATCGATCGCGAGCAGCTCGTCCGTGAGTGCGTGTGTGCGGTCACCGTTCAGGCCCTTCCGGTCGAGCCACAGCGGCCCCCGGGCAAAGAGCTGATAGAGGTGCTGGACGTGATCCCAGCTGTCGTGCGAAATCGGCTTCGGCCGCGCGGCGGCGAGCCGGGTGGTGATCGCCTCCTGCACGGCCGTGAGCGGCACGCCCTTGATGGTGTTGGGGTCGGGCGGAGCCCAGCGTGCCACCTCTCCGGACGCCTCCCCTGTCTGCCGAGCCGAAGCGGAGTTCGTGCGATCGCATGCGGCTCCCAGCAGCAGGCAGGCCACGGCCCCCGCAATCGCGGCACGCCGAGTGGTCTGGTATACGGTCATATGTCCTGACTCTCTTCTCGTGTTTTGCCGTCCAAGCACCCGGTCGAGGGCATCAACCCGGAGGTGCACCGACTGTCGTCATAGGCGAAATGCGGGCCGGGCCGATGCAGCCCTGCCGAGCCCGCAACCCTCAGCTCGTTTCCCGCGCAGTGCCTCACCAGAGAGCCGAGGCTGCGGCCGCAAAGGGGGCCAGGACGAGGTGCACGAGTTGCATCAGCGAACTGAATCTCTGGCGCGGAGCATACCAGTCCTTGGCGCCAGATCATGCTGGATGGGAGGAACCACATGGCAGACCGAAACCGGAGCGAGCGGCGCGACGACGGCGAGGAGCAGCCGGAGCCACGAGAAGGCGCATCGGGAACCCGAGAACCGCGCGCGGGCGGGTCGCCGCCGGCCCACCAGCGGGGGCGACAGACGGGAGAGCAGTATCGGGATATCCAGCAAGACGTCGACGAGCGAAATCGCAGTCACCACAAGCAGCAGACGGGAGCAAAGGGCCCGCAGGACAGCGCGGTACAGGCCGGCGACCGCGAGCAACCCGAGAACCCGCTCCCCGCACAGCATCAGGAGAAGCCCGGACTGGAGTCGCAACTCGAGCCGGAACCGCACTACCTCGCGCCGACGTACCAGGGCTCGAGCAAGCTCAAGGACATGGTGGCGATCATCACGGGAGGGGACTCCGGCATAGGCCGGGCGGTCGCCGTGCTCTATGCGCGCGAGGGCGCCGATGTCACCATCGTCTACCTGCCTGACGAGGAGAGCGACGCCCAGCAGACGAAGGCCGCGGTGGAAAACGAGGGCGGCCAGTGTCTCTGCCTGCCCGGCGACGTCAGCGATTACGAGTTCTGCGAACAGGTGGTCGAACGTACGCTGCAGGAATACGGCAAGCTGGACATCCTTGTGAACAATGCCGCGTTCCAGGAGCACGCCAGGACCATTGAGGATCTCTCGCTCGAGCACTTCGATCGCACGATCAGGACGAACCTGTACGGCTACTTCTACATGGCCAGGGCCGCGCTCCCGCACCTCAAGGAAGGGAGCTCGATCATCATGACCGGTTCCGTCACGGGGATCACGGGGAGCGAGGATCTCCTGGACTATTCGATGACCAAGGGCGGGATACATGCCTTCACGAAATCCCTCGCGGCGAACGTCGTGGCAAAGGGCATCCGCGTGAACGCGGTGGCGCCCGGCCCCGTGTGGACGCCGCTCAATCCGGCCGACGCCGAGGCCAGGCAAGTCTCGAAGTTCGGCAGCTCGGTACCGATGCATCGCCCTGCCCAGCCCGAGGAGCTGTCGCCGACGTACGTCTTTCTCGCGGCACCCTCGTGCTCGAGCTACATCACCGGAGAGATCATCCCGGTGCTCGGCGGGAAGAGCACGGGTTGACGGCTCGCATCTGACCGGCCGCGCTGCCGTCGCGCCAGAGCGGGGGAGTCATCGTGCAGTCTCCGCGACGGCAGCGCGGGTTCCGCGTGCCACGCGCAGCCCGGTGAAGGAGGCGGCGAGCCATGCGATTCCCGCGAGGATGCCTCCGACGACATCGCTGGGGTAGTGCACGCCGAGGTACAATCGGCTGAACGTCACCAGCAGGATGATCACCGCGGCCACCGCGTAGGCCGCGACGCAAGCCGCCCCGTGCCAGCGCCCCACGGAGGTCAGAACGTACGCGAGCATGAGGTAGCAGACGGTCGCGCCCATCGCGTGGCCGCTGGGAAAGGAATACGACACGTGCGTGAGCACCACTGTGGCATACTCCGGCCGTGACCGGTGAACGGTGCTCTTCAGCGCGAACTGGACCACCTTGCCCCCGAGGTTCGCGGCAAGCCAGGTCCAGATGAGGTAGTGCTCATCGCGCCGCCACAGCAGCAGCGCGATGAGCGCGATGAGCACCCACACAACCTCGGAGCCGAAGCGCGTCACCACCGAGAACGCGGCCATGCCCGTGGGCGTGGCGTGCACGTGGAACCACTGCTCCACGCGCGTGTCCCACCGCACCAGCGCCTCCTGATCCAGCACCTCCTCGAGCAACCCGCTCAGTGCCCACACGGCGGCCACACAGACGACGACGTTCAGCGTGACGCGCAGGCCCAGCTCCGAACGCGGATCGATGCGGGCAGCGATGAACCTCCGGAACCGCACGCCACGCCCCGGTGGCTGGTCACTACTCCGCATCACGGGCGACGCGGGCGCGGCCGATCACGGCTTTTTCGTCGCGCTGTCCCGGCGGGTGGTCGATCGGGCAGCCTTCTGCCTGGCTTCGGCGCGCGCCTCCTTCGCCTCCGCGGCCGCGCTCTCGTGCTCGTGCGCCACCACGGTGCCGTCGAGGGCGTTCACGTTCACTTCCTCCACCCCGGCCTTCCCGGCGATCTTGATGTCGAACGAGTAGATCAGCTTGCCGTGCTCTCGCTCCAGCTCGTGCGAGCGCACCTTCCCGTTCGGCACCTGTGCCAGGGCAATCTTCTGCGCCGAGTCCGCGGTGATCTTCGCTTCCTTCTGCAGCGCCGATCGCCGGCTGGGATGTTGCCGCGCCGCGGTCGGCTGCTGCGCGGCGCCAGTGGCGGCGCCGCCGAGCGCGGCGATTCCGGCCAGCGAGAACATGACAAGAGATTGACGGTACTGCATGGCGTCCTCCGGCGAGCTCTACTCGCCTGCGTTGATGGTGTACGCTCGTCCCCGGATGGCGACGAGCAGCGTTGGCACCACGAACAGCGTGATCGGCGTCGAGAGCGCCAGTCCGCCGATTACCGCGAGTGCCAGCGGCTTCTGGAGCTCGCTCCCGGCACCCAGCCCCAGTGCCAGGGGCAGCAACCCGAACAGAGTGCAGAGCGTGGTCATGAGGATCGGGCGCAGGCGGATGCGCGCTGCCTCGCGAATGGCTGATTCCAGCGGCGCGCCGTCGAGAAGCCGCCGGCGTGTGAAATCCAGGAGTATGATCCCGTTCTTCACGATCAGCCCCACCAGCAGGATGAGTCCCATGAAGCTCGACACGTTCAGCGGCGTTCCGGTCACCAGCAGCAGCAGCATGGCGCCGACGAACGACAGTGGGGCGGCGAGCAGCACCACGAGGGGCTCGATGAAGGACTCGAACTGCAGTACCATCACCGCGATCACGCTCAGCGCGGCGAGCGCGAGCACCACCAGCAGCGCACGGAAGGCGGCCTGCTGGCTGGCATACTGGCCGGCGAGCTCCAGGCGGACGCCTGCCGGTGGCGGCGTCGCCGCGACCACGCGCTTGACGTCGCTCATGATCGCGCCCAGCGAACGGTTGCTGATGTCGGCCGTGACGTCGATCATCTGCTGCTGGTTCTCGCGCAGCAGCTCCGCTCGGCCCGTGACGGGTTGAAAGGTCGCGAGCGAGGACAGCGGTACCGCCGCTCCGGTACGCGGCGACAGCACTGGGAGGGCACCCAGCTGCTGCGGATCGAAGCGCACGGAATCCGGTGCACGCACGCGTACGCCAACCGAGCGATCCGCCAGCCGGATGTCACCCGCGTCCACCCCCATGAGTGCTCCGGATACGTCCGCACTCACCTGGTCCGGCGTGAGTCCGATGCGATTCGCTTCGGCAGTGCCGATCGTCATCGCCAGCTCGGCGCTCGGCTCGCTCACGCCGTTATACAGATCCTCGATACCATCGACCTTCGCCAGCTTCTCGCCGAGCGTCGTGCCGTACGCTTCCAGCGCGTCCAGATTGGAGCCGAAGAGCTTGATCTCCACCGGCCGCGCTGCGCCTGCCAGATCGTTGATCACGTCCGAGAGGATCTGCACGAACTCCACGCGCAGCCGGGGCACCGCGCGCTCGACGCGGGCACGTACGTCATCGATCACCTCGAAGCTGGACCGATCTCGCTGGCTCTGGGGCGCGAGCCGGACGGCAATGTCGCCGCGATTCTGCAGCGTGGCAAACAGCCCGAGCTCTGCGCCGGTGCGCCGCGAGATGCCCGTCACCTCCGGGGTGGAGAGCAGGATGCGCTCGACCAAGTGCACCATGCGGTCGGTCTCGGCCAGCGCGGTGCCGCCCGGGCTGTAGTAGTCCAGCACGAACGCGCCCTCGTCCATGTCCGGTAAGAAACCGCTGCCGACGAAGTGGTGCACGCCGACGCCCGCGATCACCAGCAGCACGGCGATGAGCACCATCCAGCGCGCGTGCTGCAGTGAATGGGTCAGGGCACCCTCGTAACGCGTGGACAGCGCATCCAGCGAGCGGCCGATCGGGTTCAGGAGACGCGGGAGGATGGGTCGCCGACGGAGCGCTCCGGATCCCGGTGTGTCGCGTTCGTCAGACGCTTCTGCAGCACCAGGATCCGCTTCAACGTCCGCGGCCGTGAGGTACTGCTCGCTGAGCAGCGGAATCACCGTGAGCGCGAGCAGCAAGGAGACGAGCACCGCGATGGTGAGCGTGATGGAGAGCGCGTGAAAGAACTGCCCCTCCACGCCGGTGAGGAGGCCGAGCGGCAGAAAGACCACCACGGTGGTGATGGTGGAGGTCGTGACCGGCCAGATCAGCTCCTGCACGGCCTCGCGTACCGCGAGCTGCCGGTCGGGGTTGAGGTGCAGATGGCGCACGATGTTCTCGGTCACCACCACCGCGTCGTCGATCACGAGGCCGATGGCGATGGCCATCGCGCCCAACGTCATCAGATTGAACGTCTGGCCGAGCCGCGACATCACGAAGACGGTGATCGCCATCGTGAGCGGAATGGAGGAGGCGCTGATCGCCGTGATGCGTGCGTGCCGCAGGAAGAGCAGCAGGATGATGATGGCCAGCACGGCTCCGACGATCATGGCATCGCGCACGGACTTCACGGCATCGCGCACCAGCGCTGCCTGGTCGTACACCGGTTTGAGGCGGACGCCCGGGGGAAGCGTCGCCCGCAGCGTGGCGGCGATCGCCGCGATGCTGTCGGCGATGTCGAGCGTGTTGCCGCCCAGCTGGCGGGTGATGTTGAGCAGCGCCGCAGGCCGGCCGTCCCCCGCGATGATGCGGACCTTGTCCTCCGTGCCCGGCACCACCGCCGCCAGATCGCGCACGCGCAGACCGTGCCCCACCACGATCCCGGCGATGTCGTCGGCCGAATGCGCCTCGGTGGTGGTGACGACGAGGTACTGCTTGTAGTTCGCCGGCATGCGGCCCACGGCGCTCACGGTGCTCGCCTGGCGGATGGCCGTCGCGAGGTCGTCGTAGGTCATCTGCTGGGAGGCGAGCCGCGCCGGATCGGCGATGACCTCGATCTCGCGCACGTCGCTGCCCTGCACGTCGACCCGCCCCACCCCCGGCACGCGCGAGAAGAGGGGGCGGATCTGATACGTGGCGATGTCATTCAGCGTCGCCGGATCACCGCCCTCCAAATTGTATGAGATAATCGGAAAGAGCGAGGGGGTGAGCCGCTCCACCTCGATCTCCAGCCCCTGGGGGAGCTGCCGCTCCACCTCGTTCACACGCGCCTGCACCAGCTGCAGCGCGTACTGCATGTCGGTCTTCTCGGAGAAGGTGACATTGATCTCCGAGCCGCCGCGGATGGAGCGCGATTGCACGCGCGTGACGCCCGGCACCACGCTCACGGCCTCCTCGATGGGTCGCGTCACCGAGAAGAGGATCTGCCGCGCCCCGAGCGCGGAGCCCTGCGAGACGATGGTGATGCGGGAGAAGGTGAGCTCGGGATAGATGGCGGACGGCAGTCGCAGCGATGCCCAGATCCCCGCGACGCTGAGCAGTATGACGAGCAGATACACGAAGCGGCGTTGCGCCGCCAGCAGCGCGAACAGCGAGCGCGCCTCGTGCGCGGTGGGCGTCGGCCCCTCCGGTGGCGCAATGACGGTCACGGCTGCTCCTTCGCGGCGCTGTCGTTCGGCTTCGGAATTGCCTGCTGCAAGGGCACGACCTTCGCGCTGTCCTCCACGCCGTATGCGCCATAGGTGACGATGCGCTCGCCCGCCGTGAGCCCACGCGTGATCTCCGATGTGCTGTCACCGCGCGCGCCGACGGACACCGGTCGCGCATGCGCGATCCCGGTCGCGTCGACGACAAAGACCTTGAAGCCGTCCCCTTCCGGCACGAGCGCCTCGTTCGGCACCACGATGGCATCGGCCCGTGTCGCCACGGCAATGCGCCCGAAGACCGTCTCGCCTATGCGCAGCGGCCGGCGTGTTGCCGGCGCCTGCACCCGCACCACCACGCTCCGCGTGGCGGAATCGACGGTACCGGCAACGTCCACCACCGTGCCAACGCCGAGCGGCTCGCCCCCGGCGCTCTGTCCCGCACTCAACTGCACCTTGTCGCCGGCATGGATCCGCGCCGCATCCGTCGGCGTCGCCCCGAGCAGAATGTCCAGCGCGGTGGGGTCGGCCACCTCCACCAGCGGCTGGCTGGGGTCGGCCGTCCCGCCGAGCGTGGCCGACATGCGCGTCACGACGCCCGCGATGGGTGCGCGCAGCGTGGCGAGCTGCTCGGCGCGTTGCGCAGACACGACGTCGGCGCGCGCCCGTGCAAGGTCGGCAGCAGCCTGCTCCACGTCCTTGCGCGGCGCAATCCCCTCCTGGGCCAGCCGCTGCGTGCGGGCATAGCTCTGTTCGGCGGCGGCGAGCGCTGCTTCCGCACTCTGTGATGCAGCGCGGAAAGTGGTGAGGTCGAGCTCCACCAGCGGTTGGCCCGCCTGTACGTGGGCCCCCACTGCCACGAGGACGTGTGCCACCCGGCCGGCGGCCGGCGCACTGAGCGTCGCCACGTGCCCGGCGCGTGGCGCGACGCTTCCGATGGCGCCGATGCTTTCCGTGAACGGCTGCGTGCGGACGATGGTCGTGCGCGCCCCCACGACCGCTGGCGTCTCCCCTTCGCCCTCCTCACCACCGCCGTGTCGACAGGCAGCAAGCACCAGCAGGGCCGCCGACAGTCGTGTGAGCGATCGCGGCAGCACGAGACGTTTCGGCATCACGGAGCGCTCGCAGCGGGAGTGAGGGTGATCACGCGAAGCAGAGCGGTCGCGTTCCAGGCATCCGCGAGGTCGTCCACGTATTGCCCCAGTACCTCTCGCGCGTTCCGCTGCGCCTCCAGAACGTTGGCGATGGCGGAGGCGCCTTCGCGATAGGCGGTGAGCGACATCGAGGCGACTCGGTCGGCTGCGGTGACCAGGGTGCGGTCGCGCTCCACCCGGGCGAGCGCGATCGCGCGCTGGCGCTGCGCGCGCGCGATCGCCGCCTGGCTCTCCACCTGCGCCAGCGTCAGCTCGGCCTCGGCCCGGGTGCGCTCCGCCTCGGCCAGCAGGATCGGTCCGCGATTCCGACTGAGAAAGGGGATCGGCAGCGCGACACCGATGGTGGGCAGGATGCCTGGCTCCGAACCCGTCGGGTCGCCCCCCTCGACACCCGCGGTGAAGCTGGGCGCGAGCCACACGCTCCGATGTTGTACGGCGGCCGCCAGTCGTGCCGATTCGAGCGATGCCCGGGCAGCTGCGACCGGCAGCGGGACCGCGGATGCCAGGACCAGGCCCGCGGAGTCCGCCGGCGGCGCCCCCAGCGAATCGCTCGGGGTCAGCGCCACGGCGCCGGTCTGCAGGCCCATTATCGTTTGCAAATCGAGCACGGCCGACAGATATGCCAGCGAATCCACGGCCGCGGCGTTCATCGCCTGACCGGCGTTCACGGTCGCCAGCGCCACGTCCAGATCACTCGCGTCGCCGGCATCACGCCGCGAGATCGCCATGCGGCGCAGACTGTCCGCCGCCTCCGCATTGCGCCGCGAGAGCTGCGCGTGCGCGCGCGCAGCGAGCGTGCGCGTGTAGGTGGTATCGGCGTCGAGCTCGATGGCCGCCCGCTCGAATCGATAGCGATACTGTGCCGCGGTGCGCGCGGCCGCGGCCGCGCCGATGCGGGTCCGGCGAAGCCACGGATAGTCCAGCGGCAGATCCATGATGAGATGGTATTGCGGCGTCGACTTGCTGTAGATGGCGGACAGGGTGGGGTTCTGGAGCGCGCGCGCCGAGAGCACGTTCGCGAAGGCCACCGCCGTGTCGGCCCGGGCGACGCCCAACCGCGCACCACGGCCGAGCGCCGATGCAACGGCCTGGGCGCGGGTGACAGCCACGGCCGTGTCCTGCGCGTGCAGCGGCGCGGCTGGGATCCAGAGCGGCGCTGACGCGGCGAGCCGGCCGAACAGGCCGAGCAGGGTCCGGATTGCTGGAGGCATCACGACAGGAAGCCTAGCTCCACTACCTGTCAGGAAGATGACAGGAGCGCACGCATGGATGCGCGCCGCGATTCGTGGCCGACGCGCGCCGGCTTCCCAACCCGGTATGTTTCGGTCACCGCTGCGCTCCGCGGCCGGCAGGCCGAAGGAGCCGCAAGCGTTCCGCCGCCGATCACCGCGCATGACACACGCATCCACCGATCGATCAGCCGCCAGCGTCCCCTCCGGGCGGCGGCCCGCCAGTCGCGGCCCGCGTGAGTGGGCCCGCGCGTTCACGGGCTTCTATCCTCCTCTCGCCGAGGACCTGGTCGACCTCGACCCGATCGCCCGGTTCCTGTATTCGGCGCGCAGCGTCATTCTGGTGATCTCGTTCCAGGCAGCGCTGCTCGCGGGCCTCCTGGCCCTCACCGACCGCCGCTTCGCGCTGCTGCCGTTCGTGCTGGTGGTTGTCGGGTACGTCGTGCTGCACGCGATCAGCAATCTCTCGAACGACTACTTCGGCGCGCGGCGCGGCCACGATACTGACGACTCACCGCGCCGGCGATACACGGTGCACCCGGTGCTGAGCGGCGCGGTGAGCGCTCGGCTGCTCGTGCGCGGCCTTCTCGTGCTCACCACTGTCGCCGTCGCCATTGGCATCTATTTCATCACGTTCCGTGGCTGGCCCGCAGTTCTGCTGGTGGCTGCCGGCGCGTTGCTGCTCTGGGCGTACGATGCCGCACCACGCGCGCTCAAGGAGCTCGGCCTCGGCGAGCTCGCGGCGTTCGTCGTGTGGGGACCACTCATGATCGCGGGTGGATATTTCGTGATCGGTGGACACTTCTCCGGCGCCGCCCTGCTCGCATCGATTCCTTATGGACTGGGCGTCATGTCGATCCTGGTCGGCAAGCACATCGATCAGCGGGCGTTCGACGATCGCAAGCACCAGCGCACCCTTCCCGTCCTGCTCGGCGAGCGACGTGCGCGCGCGCTCAATCGAGCGTCCGTTTCCGGCATGTACGTCTTCGTGGCCGTTGGCATCGCCAGTGGCGCCCTCACCCCGTTCACACTGGTCGTGCTGCTCGCCGCCCCCCGCGCAGTGCGCGCCATACGCGTGATGTCCACGCCCGCTCCGGATGCTCCGCCAGCGGGCTACGTCGGTTGGCCGCTCTGGTATCATCGCGTGTGTCTGGTGCACAACCGCGCGTTCGGCTGGCTGTACATTGCCGGGATCGCCGCCGGCGCGATATTCCCTGGATCGCGGTTTTGGATGTGAGCTGAGCGTCCTGCGGACGCCGGAGCACGACCGATCATCCGCCTCTGCCCACCACGGCCGGGAGCGGCGGAAAGCGCACGCTGACGTGCGTGCCCGAGCCGTCCCCCTGGGCCGACTGCACCACGATCTCCGCCCCGTGGGCGTCCGCCACCCAGCGGGCGATCGAAAGCCCGAGTCCAGCACCGTCTCGCCTGGCACTGTCGAGCTCCGGTCTGGCGCCACCCCGGCTCCGCGCCGGATCAACGCGCCAGAACCGCTCGAAAACGTGAGGCAGCTGATCCGGCGCGATTCCGATTCCCGTATCACTGACCACCAACGTCGTACGCCCCGCGGGAGCACTCACGGCCACGGTCACGCGGCCGCCGGACGGCGTGAACTTCACCGCGTTGTCGAGCAGAATCATCACGAGCTGCCGAAGCAGACCCGCGTCCCCTTCCACCATCGCCTCCTCGAACTCGTCGATGCGGAGCTCCACCTGCTTTGTCTCCGCCATCGCGCGCGCCGCACCGACAGCGTCCATCGCGATGTCGTCCAGATAGACGCGCCTCCGTTCGATCGGCCGCTCGCCCGTGTCGGCGCGCGCGAGCATGAGCAGATCCTCGACGATCCGCCCCAGCCGTTGGCTCTCGGCCTCGATTCCACGGAGCGCCGCGGCATACGCGGGGGCCTCACGCGGCTGCTGCAGTGCGACCTCTGCTCGGGTGCGCAGCACGGTGAGCGGCGTCCGGAGCTCGTGGGCGGCATCGGCCATGAACCGGCGCATGTACTCGATGGTGCGCTCCACCGGAGCAGTGGACTTGCGCACCAGCAGCCACCCTCCTCCGGCGACCAGCACCAGCGCCACCATCGCCGCGCCCCCGAAGGCGAAAATCAGCGCCGCGTAGCGGTCCTCCAGCTCCACCTTGTCGGCCGTCGCGACGGCCACCAGGCGCGTACCACTCTGGAGCGTGAAACGCTCGGCGTGCAGACGCAGCGTACGGTCGCCCCCCTGGTCGCGGTCGGTCTCCACGCGACCCTCGCGCAGCGCGGCTCGTGCCGACGCCTCGATCCACGGCGGCGCCGTCGGCGGCTTCACGGGCCTTCCCTGCGCATCGAAGAGGTACAGCGCACGATCCGGGATGTGCAGCTCGTCCACGGCATCCACCACGGCGCCGCGCGCGCTGCGCGCCTCCATCTCCCGGATCTGCGCCGCGCGCTCCAGCTCCGCCGTGGAATCCCGCAGCGAATCGTCCAGCTGCGCGGAAAGCTGGTGCCGGATGACCACGAACAGACCGCCGCCGAGAAGCAGCAGGATGGCGCAGAACGTCGCGATGTACCACGCGGTGAGGCGCAGGCGCAGCGTGCCAAGCGGTTGCAGGCTCATGATGCGCGCCGGATCACCGCCCAAAGCGATATCCGGCGCCGCGCACGGTGTGGATCAGCTTCGGCGTGAACTCATCGTCGATCTTCCGGCGCAGCCGGCGCACCAGCACCTCGAGCACGTTCGTAAACGGATCATGGTTCTCGTCCCAGACATGCGCGGTGATGGCCGCCCGATTCACCACCTGCTCGCGGTGCAGCACGAAAAACTCCAGCAGCGCGAACTCCTTCGCGGTCAGCTCCACCGCGCGTCCGGCCCGGCTTACGCGACGGCTGGCGAGGTCGACCTCCAGGTCGGCGATCTGCACGTGGTCCGGCAGCGGAATGGGGCGCCGGCGGGCCAGCGCGCGTACCCGGGCCAGCAGCTCCCGAAAGGCAAAGGGTTTCGTGAGATAGTCATCCGCGCCGACCTCCAGCCCGCGTACGCGATCATCCACGGTATCTCGCGCCGTGAGCATCAGGATCGGCGCGCCGATCTGCTCCCGGCGGAGCATCCGGCACAGGTCGAAGCCACTGCCCCCCGGCAGCATCACGTCGAGGATGATGACCTCGTGGGTGTCGAGTCGCGCGCGCGCTGCTCCCTCGGCCAACGTCTTCGCGACTGCGACACGCATCCCGTGCTCGGCCAACCCCGCCGCAAGGACGGCCGAGAGCTCAGGATCGTCCTCCACCAACAGGATGCGCATCGTGGGATATTACGCACGGGCCGCGGGCTGGTTCCCGCGGCGCGTCACCAGAGCCAGGTCCAGACGAGCGCCACGGCTGCCGCCGTCATCAGCCCCGCCGCCAGGCCGCCCAGCACGTTCATGGCCAGGCGGTTCCGGTGCTCTCCCATCACGCGGGCGTTGTTGCACACGATGAGGATAATCACGATGAGCGGCGGCGCCAGCAGCCCGTTGATCACGGCGGACCATATGAGGAGGCGAATCGCGTCCACCTGCGCGAAGTTGAGCAGCATCCCCACGATCATGGCCACCGCGATCACCCCGTAGAACTGCCGTGCGCGGCGGACCTTCTCATCCATTCCCGAGCGCCAGGACGCGGCTTCCGCCACGGCATAGGCGGCGGACCCGGCGAGCACGGGGACGCCGAGCATCCCCGTCCCCACGAGGCCGATGGTGAACAGCAGCGCGGCCGCGGGTCCGGCCAGGGGCCGCAGCGCGGCCGCCGCCTGTGCGGCCGTCTCGACGGTGGTCAGTCCGGCGCGGTTGAGCGTCGCCCCCGCCGTGAGAATGATGAAGAACATGATGGCGTTTGAAAACAACATGCCCATGCCCACGTCTCTCGCGGCCGCGCGCAGCTCGCGCTGTACCGCGCGTCGCGGGCGTCCCACGATGCGCCGCAGGAGGAGCGCGTCCTGCTCGGCGTTCTGCGCGGCCTGCCAGAAGAAGAGATACGGCGAGATGGTCGTGCCGAGAATCGCGACGAACATCAGCAGATATCCCTCCGACCAGACGACTCGCGGCAGCACGACGCCGCGAAGCACACCTGGCCAGTCCGGACGTGAGAGCACCGCCGCCAGCACGTAGCTGAAGAGCGCGAGCGTTATCCACTTGAGTACCCGCGTCATCCGCTCGTAGCTCGCGAACACGAGCAGGGCGAGAATCAGAAGGGTGAATCCCGGGACGAACCACACGGCGCCCACGCCCGTGAGCAGCTGCGCCCCGGCTGCCATCCCGGCCAGGTCGGCGGCGATGTTGATCGTGTTCCCCACCAGCAGCAGGGCGCACGCGAGCCAGAGCAGCCACCGCGGATAGTGTTCGCGCAGCACCGCGGCCAGCCCACTCTTCTTCACGATGCCGATGCGAGCGCACATCAGCTGGACAGCGGCCATCAGCGGCAGGCTGATGATCGCCGTCCACAGCAATCCGTAGCCGAACGCCGCGCCCGCCTGTGAGTAGGTGGCGATGCCGGACGGGTCGTCATCGGCGGCGCCCGTGATGAGCCCGGGACCGAGCTCGCGCACGCGCGACCGGAGCCGCTCACCGGCCGTTTCCGTGCGCTCGCGGTGCTGACGCGCCGCCGAACGGCGCTCCGCCCGCGTGAGGCGGCGCGCGGGGGGCGCCTCGGGCCCGCCGTTCGGGGAATTCTGTGCACCGGCGGGCTGCAGCATCGGGACCTGCGATTCGGGCGAAGGCAGCTCGGCCATACCCGTGCGTGAATGGCACAACCCGAGCCATCAGACCATGCGCTCCCGAGCGTGAGGGCGCCGAAAAGGGCGGGAGCGCGCCGCATAGCCCGCATCCCGCCCCACACGGAAGCGCCGCATCACCGGCGATCGAATACGACGTCGAAGTCGTAGTGGCCGAAGCCCTCCTCCTCGTCATCGATGCGGATCACGGCTCTGTAGCCGTTGGCTGCGGTGGGCTGTTGTTCCACGGTCACGTCGCCGCGCCCATCGTGCTTCACGATGCGAACGATCACGTCACGATCGGGAAGCCCGGTGCCCGCCACCTGCGCCCGTACCTGCCGTGGCGCCGCGCCCGCAACGTTCTCGAGGCTGGCCCGATCACCCTGCCAGCGCACGACGACAGTCTTGTCGACATCGCCCGACCAGTGCAGCATCCCGACGCTGCTCACGTTGCTGTCCCGCTCGCCGCGCCGCATGCTGCGGTTCATCTCCACGTCACCGCCCATCACGGCACCGGCGAGTCCGGGGGTCCAGAGCGCCGTGAGCTGATACTGATCCGTTCCGCCGCTGTGATCGCGTACCAGCACCACGGCCGTGTAATCATTGTCCGCCGTGGGCTGCTGTGCGATGGTGACGTCACCGCGCCCCGAAGCCACCTGCACCGACACCGTACCGTCGCGATGGGGCAATGCGTTGCGGATGTGCAGCTGCCCCAGATCCTGCTGGGCCGACCCGATGAGCGAGACGTGCGCACCACTGCCCTGGATGCGAATGCGCGCCAGGCTGTCTACCCGACCCGACCAGTCCAGCAGCACCTGTTGTTGCGCGCCGAGCGGCGCGACCGATGCGAGCACCAGCACCACCGCGATCCACGAGCTTCTCATTTTTCGACGTTGCGACATGTTCCCTCCTCCGGCGATGGAAGCCGGCGCGACCGCGCCGGCACCAGCAAGTGTTGAGCAGCAGATGTGCCGAAGGGCTGCAGCGGGCACGAGCGGCACGCCCGCTGCCGGCCAGGACGGGCGCGCCGCCGCGGTGACTCCGGCTGCGTGAGGAGCGTCGTGAGAGATCGAGAACCTCACGGTCACAGATGCCAGTGCACGCCCTTCGCATGAGTGAACGCACCCTGAACGCCGGCGCTGACGCGGAACTGGTCGAGCGCGTGGAAGCCGAGGGTTGGGCAGCGCGACACCAGGCGGTCGGTCCCGAGTTCCAGACGCGCTTCGGAACCGAGGTACGCCGCTACGGTCGGGCCGTGGCGATGCTCACGCGGCACGTCGACTTTCCCTCGATCAATCGCGTATTCCTGCTCGGGCTGAAGGATCCCCTGACGACCGATCTGCTCGACACGATCATCGCCGACTATCGCGATGCCGGCGTTGCGCGAATGGTCCTCCACTGGAGCCCGAATGCAGTTCCGGTCCAGGCCCGCGACTGGTTCGCCAACCGAGGCTTTCGCGAGCTTCGGCCGATGGCGATCCTGCGACGGCGCACGGATCCCGAGCTGATGACACGCACACCGCTGCGCATCGTGGAGATCGATCGCTCCGATGCCGCGGTGTACGAGCAGACCGTGGCTCCCGCGGACGGCGTGCCGGCGGAGGTCGCGCCGCACGTCTGGGCGGCTCTCGGTCACCCCGCGTGGCGGCACTACCTGGCATATGACGGGGATCGGGCAATCGCGGGAGCATCGCTGTTTGCGCACGGCTCGGCCGCCTGGTGCGCGGGCTGTGCCACGCTCCCGGAGGCTCGCCGGCGCGGTGCACAGAGCGCCTTGCTCGCGCGGCGCATCCACGATGCCGCCATCATGGGCTGCGACTGGATCGTCGCGGAGACGCTCGCGGAAACGCCCGAGCATGGGAATCCGTCGTATCGCAACATGCGGCGCCTGGGCTTCGAGGACGTGTACCTGCGCGCAAGCTTCCTGCTGGATCTGCACCGTCCAGGGTGAGCGGCCGCCCGGCGTGACCGCGGCCGCAGGGGCCCGCCGCCCGGACTGCCCTCCAAGTCGCCGACGCGGTATCCTTGATCTTCTGCGCGCACGGTAGCAGCATGGCCGTCGGGCTCCCTGCCGACGCGACCTCGTGCCGCGCCGCCGTGCCCCCTTCCTCCCTCCTGCATTCATGAAGACGCTCGCCCTCCTCCTCACCGCCGCGATCGCCTCGACGGCCGCCGCTCAGCAGCCATCGAAGACTGAGATCAGCCGCTGGCAGCGCGAGGCCCGGAACGTCACCATCGTCCGCGACGACTGGGGTATCGCGCACGTGTTTGGGAAGACCGATGCCGACGCAGTCTTCGGCACCGTGTACGCTCAGGCCGAGGACGACTTCAACCGCGTGGAGACGAACTACATCAACGCCATGGGGCGCCTGGCCGAGGCGGAAGGCGAGAGTGCGATCTACCGCGACCTGCGCATGAAGCTCTTCATCGATCCGGACAGCATGCGGGCGGCGTACGCGAAGAGTCCGGCCTGGCTCAGGGCGCTGATGGGCTCCTTCGCGGATGGCCTGAACTACTACCTGTACACCCATCCGCGAGTGAAGCCGCGCGTGATCACGCGCTTCGAGCCGTGGATGGCGCTCACCTTCAGCGAGGGAAGCATCGGGGGAGACATCGAACGGGTGAATCTCACCCAGCTCGCGGCGTTCTATGGCAGCCCAGCCGCGAGCAGGGCGCTCGGGCAGGGAGAGAGCGACCTGGACGAGGAGGCGTATCCGGCCGAGCCGACAGGGTCCAATGGCATTGCCATCGCGCCGTCGAACACGGTGAATCATCACGCGCTGCTGCTCATCAACCCGCACACCTCGTTCTTCTTTCGCTCCGAGCTCCAGATGGTGAGCGACGAGGGGCTGGATGCGTACGGCGCGGTGACCTGGGGACAGTTCTTCGTCTACCAGGGCTTCAATCCCGGCGCGGGCTGGATGCACACCTCCAGCGGCGTGGACAACATCGACGAGTATCTGGAAACGATCATCAAGCGGGGCGACCGGTACTATTACCGGTATGGAGATGCGGAGCGGCCCGTCATCGTCAGCCGGATCATCGTGCCGTATCGCACCGATGCCGGCATGGCGAGGAAGGAATTCACGGTCTATCGCACGAGCCACGGCCCCGTCGTCCGCGAGGCGAACGGGAAGTGGGTGAGCGTCCGGTTGATGCAGGCGCCGATGAATGCGCTCATCCAGTCGTTCACGCGCACGAAGGCCCGCGACTACAAGGCCTTCCGCAAGACCATGGAGCTGCACACCAACTCGTCCAACAACACGATCTTCGCCGACGCCGAGGGGAACATCGCGTACTTCCACTCCAACTTCATCCCGAGGCGCGACCCCCGCTTTGATTGGACGAAGCCCGTGGACGGCAGCAATCCAGCCACGGAGTGGCACGGCGTGCTGTCCATCGACGAGACGCCGGGGCTCCTCAATCCCCCGAACGGCTGGCTATACAACAGCAACAACTGGCCCTGGTCGGCCGCCGGAGCCTACAGCCCCAAGCGGGAAGACTTCCCGGCATACGTGGAAACCGGACGCGAGGAGTCCGCGCGCGGGAAGCACGCTCTGCGCGTCCTGTCCAACCGGAAGGACTTCACGGTCCAGGGACTCATCGATGCCGCGTATGACAGCTATCTCCCGGCGTTCGCGGAGCTGATTCCGCCGTTGCTCCAGGCCTACGATTCGATGCCGGATTCGAATCCGCTCAAGGCGAGAGTGGCGGCGCCGATCGGCGTGCTGCGCGACTGGGACGACCGCTGGGCCGTGGCCTCGGTGCCCACGTCCGTGGCGGTGTTCTGGGGCGAGGAGATCGGCCGTCGCGTCGGACGTGACGCCCGGCGCGCGGGCATGTCCGTCGACGACTACATCGTCCAGCGATCCACAGCGGAGCAGCGATTGCAGGCGCTGGCGGATGCGTGCGACAGCCTGACGGCGGATTTCGGCAGTTGGCGCACCCCGTGGGGCAACATCAATCGCTTCCAGCGCCTGACCGGTGACATCGTCCAGCCGTTCAACGACGCGGCGCCGAGCATTCCGGTCGCGTTCACGTCCTCGCGATGGGGCTCTCTGGCCTCGTTCGGTGCGCGCCCGTATCCGGGCACGAAGAAGTGGTATGGCACCAGCGGCAACAGCTTCGTGGCCGTCGTCGAATTCGGCGACAGCGTCCGAGCGCGTGCCGTCACCGCGGGCGGCGAGAGTGGAGACCCGTCGTCGCCGCACTTCAACGATGAGGCGGAGCGGTACGCTACGGGAAATCTGCGTCCCGTGTACTTCTATCGCTCGCAGCTGGCCGGGCACACCGAGCGAGAGTATCACCCGGGAAACTGAGATGCACGATCGATGCGGTTGCCCCGTGGCCTCGGGCGGCCGCGGCGGTGGCGGGGTCGGCACTCGGTAGTTGCTCCCGGCGCCGCGCGCTCGTCTCACAGGAGTGGCCCGCCGTCGCCGCCATGGTCGTGCGGCGACGGTATTCCTTCGTGTCGCGCCGCTCGCGCCGATGCGCATTCCCGCCGATGATGGCAGCCCCGATCCCTTGCAGCAGACCTGTGATCGCGTGACCGACTCCGCGCCGCCGCGCCCTCGCCCGCTGCGCCTGACGGCCCCGCGCATGGACAGCATCCGGAACCGGGTGCTGGCCTTCGCCGTGCTCGCGACGCTGGTGCCCTCGGGGATCACGATGGGCATCTCCTACGCACGGAGCCAGCGCGCGCTCGAGGACAAGATCTCCGAGGATCTCCACTCTGCCAGCACGCAGACGGCACGCGCCATGAGCGTGTGGGTGCGCGAGCGACTCTACGATCTCCGGGTCTTCGCCGCGTCGGACGAGGTGGCAAAGAACCTGGATCGCTCCGGTGGTGCCGCCGGCATCGCGATCAACCGCCAGCGGTTGCAGGATTATCTGCTGTCGCTGCACGAGCGCTTCGGCGATTTCGAACAGCTCATGGTGCTCGACGTGCACGGACAGGTCGTCGGCACCAGCGCACATGCCGCCAGCCCAGTGCGGCTCCCGCATGGCTGGCTGCGGCTGCTGCGCACCCAGGGACAGCTCGTGGGTGCGCCCACCTGGAATCAGAAGACGGGCAGGGGCAAGCTGATCGTCGCGGTGCCGATCCAGCGCGCGGGTGGGCGCATCACCGGCGCGTTCGCGGCGGAGGTCAATCTCGGACCGATGCGGGGCCTCCTGCGCGAGTTCGCGCACGACAGCAGTGCCGCCATCCATCTGCTGAGCACCAGCGGCGCGATGATCGCCAGCACCGACAGCCTCTCGGTCGCGCTGCTCGACGCGAAGCTGCCGGCCGGCACGCTCGATCGGCTCACGGCGCGCGATAACGCGGTGCTCCGCTTCACCGGACTGGCCGGACGCGACGTGGTCGGCGCGGCCGAACCCGTGCCGCAGGTGCCCTGGCTCGTGCTTGCCGAGATCTCCACGGACGCGGCGTTCGGCCAGGCGCGCCGATCGCGCGACATCTCGCTGATGGTGATGATGCTGCTGCTCATCGGCGTCGCCGCCAGTGGCTACCGATTCGGCCTGCTCGTCGCGCGCCCGCTGGACCGCCTGACGCAGGCCGCCGCCGAGGTGGCCGCCGGCGATCTGGCGGTCGATCTGCCCGATGGCGGCAGCGGCGAGGTGGGGGCGCTCACCAGCGTGTTCAATCACATGGTCTCGCGCCTTCGCGACGGCCGCCGCGAGCTCGACGAGACGAATGAGACCCTCCGCGCCAAGAACGAGGAGCTCGAGCGCCTCTCCATCACCGACGGGCTCACCGGCTTGGCGAATCACCGTTTCCTGATGCAGCGTCTCCAGGAAGAGGGCGTCCGCTCGAACCGGTACAATCGCGAGTTCTCCGTGCTCATGGCCGACGTCGACGAGTTCAAGGACTACAACGACACCTTCGGCCATCCCGCCGGCGACGAGGTGCTGAAGAAGGTCGCCGCGATTCTGCGCGACTCCACGCGCACCATCGACTGTGCGGCGCGCTACGGAGGCGAGGAGTTCGCGATCGTGCTCCCCGAAACGGCGGTGGCCGGCGCGATGGAGGTGGCCGAACGCATTCGTGCGCGCGTGGCCGCCGAAACCTTCTGGGGGCGGCAGATCACCCTGAGCATTGGCGTTGCCGAGTTTCCCAAGGACGGCGACACGCCGCGCGCGGTCATCGCGATCGCCGACAAGGCGCTGTATCAGGCCAAACGCGACGGGCGCGACCGCGTGGCGCAGGCGCGGAAGGTCGCGAGAGCGAAGCGCTGATCAGGGACGCGTGACCAGCGCGCGGAAGATCCAGCCGCTGCGCCCGTCCTCGTCGTTCACGCGAATCCAGTCGTCGGCGTACGAAACGCCGGTGAGCACGGTGCCCGACTCCACCGCGAACGTCACGTCGAAGCTCGTACCCGGCCCCTCGCGCACATTGCCGCGTCCCGACGTCTTCAGGCGAATCGGCAGCGCGAACGGCACTTCCCCGGCGCGCGTCGCGCCGCGATTCCCCTCACCGACGCGCCTGCGGTACGCGGCCGTGAGCGACTTGGCCTGATTGGCGAGGTACAGCGCGCCACCGAAGTTCTGCTTGTCGAACTCCGCGGCGCTCTGTCGCGCGAGCTGCGCGGCCTGCGCGAACTCCGGCGCATTCGCGGCACCATTCGAGCGCAGCGACTGGAGGGCGACGTCCACCTCCGCCATCGTGGACGCGGCTTCTGCTCGACTGGCCACCGTCCGCAGCTTCGCCATCGTGCGCACCACCTCCGCGCGCGCATCGTCGAGGCGAAGTTGCAGATCCTCCACCTGCGCTTCCTTCTCCATCAGGCGCAGCTCCACGCGCGCAAGGCGCTTCTCCAGCTCCGGGTCGCGTATCGTGACGGTATCGGTGGCGCCGCGGGCGCTGCGGCGCGCCCCGCGTCCGGCGGCGGTCGCCGGTCCCGCCGATGCACAGCCGGAGCTCAGCAGCGCTGCGGTCAGCAGCAAAGCACATGAACGCAACTGACGCAGTCCTCGCGTTGAATGCGAATGAGAGGGACGTGTGCCGCTCGCACATAGGACGGCCCAGGGGCGGATGGTGTCACGCGGCGCCGAGCTCCAACCCGAATACCCGGCGCACGTCCCGGCTCACACTCTCCGTCACCTCGCGCGCGACTGCCGTACCGCGCCGCAGCACCTCCTGGACGACCCCGGGGTCGCGCGCCAGCTCCGCCCGCCGACTCCGGATGGGACCCAGCAGCTCCTCCAGGACAGCCGTCAACCGCCGCTTGAGCACCGCGTCGCCAAGTCCGCCGCGCCGGTACTGGGCTTCGAGCTCCGCGACCGAGGCTGCATCGGGATCGAACGCTTCGAGATACGCGAACACCACGTTCCCTTCCACGCGCCCCGGGTCGGACGCACGGAGATGATGCGGATCGGTATACATCGCGTGCACGAGCCGGCGGAGATCCTCGGCGGAGGCACCCAGCGCGATCGCGTTTCCCAGGGACTTGCTGGCCTTCCTGCCGTCCACCCCCGGAAGCCGCGGCGTTGACGAGAGCATCGGGCGGCACTCGGCCAATATGTCGCCGCCCGCAAGACGATTCACCCGTCGCACGATCTCATTGGTCTGTTCGAGCATCGGCAGCTGATCCTCCCCGACCGGCACCAGCGTCGCCCGGAATCCGGTGATGTCCGCGGCCTGGCTCACGGGATAGCACAGAAAGCCCGCCGGGACATCTCGCTCGAAGCCACGCTGCGCGACCTCCGCCTTGACCGTCGGGTTCCGCTCCAATCGGCCGACTGTGACGAGATTGAGGTACAGCATCGTGAGCTCGGCCAGCGCGGGGAGTGCCGATTGCACGGCGATGCTGGTCCGCGCGGGGTCTATGCCAATCGCCAGGTAGTCGAGCGCCACCTCCAGGACGTGCTCCGCCACGTGCGCCGCCCGGCCACTGTTGTCGGTGAGTGCCTGGAGATCCGCGATGAGCAGCGTCTGCGGTACGCCACGCGTCTGGAGCTCCAGACGCGAGCGCAGGGAGCCGGCGTAGTGCCCGAGGTGCAGCGGTCCAGTTGGACGATCACCCGTGAGGACCACCTCGCATCGCGGCGACAGATCGCGCTCGGCGAGCGGAGGGAACGGGACGGTGTCGAGTTGGGAAGACATGGGTGTCGGTGGTGTCGAGTGAGGATCGCTCGATCCCGGGGCACCACGCGACGGAAGACACGAAGGGCCGCTCGCGATCGAGCGGCCCGGTGACGCTGACGGACGAACGCGTGCTGGCAGGCCGCTCAGGAGGAGAGCCGCCACCACCCGCGAAGCGAGGTGATCCCACGTCGTGTACGCGCCAGCATGAGTGTATTATAACCGACCGCGAGCCGGTTGGAAAGCGCGGTCGGCCGCCCCTCCCGAGCCGCCCATCTCAACGCGGTACCTCCAGGGTTCCGATGCGCACCAGCATGCTGTCCGCGGCCGCACCCGCTGCCTGCAAACCATTCAGTCGGAGCCACGCTCCCACCTCGTACTCGCCAGGTCGCACGCCATCGCGGGCCAGCTCGCCCGTCGACACGGCCACCGTGAGCTCACGTGGTGCCAGCGAGTCGCCTGGAGCGATGTTGCCGGTAGCGAGATACATCGGACACGCGCGTCCGCCCGGGCCAGGCGGCGTCGTGTTCGAGTGATGCAGCCAGTCGTACACGGGCGCGTGCATGGCGCTATCCGGCGCGTACAGCCTGGGGCTGAGGGAGCATGCTCCCCATGCCAGATGCACGGTGCCGCCGCTCACGTTGCGCGCCTTCACCGCGACCACGAGACTTTCCGCTCGGATCTCCGCGGTGGCGTGGAAGGCCAGCGGGCCGACGGTCGTATCCGTGGCCGCGAGACTCCGCCGCGGGGCCATGGTATCACCCGACCGGGAGGAGCCGGCGGTGTTGCATGCGGCGAACGCGGCCGACAGCAGCAGCACGCCAGCGAGCGCGGGGGCGTTAAGCTTCGTGGGCGGACGGAGCGAGGGGGCGGAGCGCATGTATCGTGTAGCGTTTCAGGGCGCGCCAGGCGCGTACAGTGAGGAAGCGGTACTCCGCGCCTGCGGCGATGACGCACAGCCAGTGCCGCTGCGGGAAAATCGTGACGTGGCCGACGCCGTCGCCGACGGCGCGGTGGATCTCGGTGTGCTTCCCGTGGAGAATACCATCGCCGGCAGTGTGCCCGCGACCTACGACGCCATCATCGCACGCCCGCAACTCCAGGCCATCGGCGAGCTCGTCCTCCCGATCCATCACTGCGTGCTCGGCCCACCCGGCTCCTCGCTCGAGACGCTCCGCACGGTCGAGAGCCACCCGATCGCGCTCGCCCAGTGCACCGCGTTCTTCGCGCGGCACCCGGCGATCCACGCCCGCGCCGCCTACGATACGGCTGGCGCGGCCAGCGACGTCGCACGGGCGCAGGATCCCGCTCGAGGCGCGCTCGCCAGCCGACTGGCGGCGCATCGTTATGCGCTCACGGTGCTCGCCTCCGACGTGGAGGATCGCGCCGATAATCAGACCCGGTTTCTCGTCGTGAGCCGTACACCGCGGCCGCAGTCGGCCGGCGTGCTCGCCCGCACGATTCTGGTGTTGACGGTGATGAATCGCCCCGGCGCCCTGCTCGCGCTCCTCACACCGCTCGCGGACCACGGCCTCAACATGACGAAGCTCGAGTCCCGGCCGGCCGGGGAGCCGTGGGCCTATCGGTTCGTGCTCGAGTTCGAGCATCTCCTCGGCGATCCGAACGTCGCCGAGGCGATGGACGCGATCCGGGCGGCGGCACGCTCCTGCCACGTCGTCGGGACCTTCGCGATCGACGAGGCCGGCGCGTTCTGAGAGTCCGGCACGAAAGTCCGCCCCCGCCGCCATCGCATGCGAGCGCCCGCCTACCCGGGGCTTCGGCGGCCATTGCTGGAGACTGGAACCACTGGTTCGGCGGACGCCACCACGCGATCGATGATCCCGTAGCGTTGTGCCTCCTCCGACGACAGATATCGATCGCGATCGAACTCGCGCTCGATGCGCTCCAACGGCTGACCGGTATGCCGCGCCAGCAGCTCGAAGAGCTTCCCGCGATGATACAGGATCTCCTTGGCCGCGATCTCGATGTCGGACGCCGTTCCCCTGGGCGTGCCGCCCCACGGCTGGTGCATCATGATGCGCGCGTGCGGCAGAGCCGAGCGCCGGCCCTTGTGCCCGGCGGCGAGCAGAAAGCAACCCATGCTCGCCGCCATTCCCATGCACGTCGTGCAGACCGGCGACTGCAGATGCTGCATGGTATCGTAGATTGCGAAGCCGGCGGCGACATCGCCGCCGGGCGAATTGATGTACAGCTGGATGTCCTTCCCCGGCGCGTCGGCCTCGAGAAAGAGCAGCTGCGCGATCAGCACGTTCGCCACGTCATCGTCCACTGCAGCGCCGAGAAAGACGATGCGATCCATCAGCAGCCGCGAATAGATGTCGTAGGTGCGCTCGCCGCGGCTGGAGCGCTCGATGATGGAGGGAACGTGGACGGTCGTCATATGGCTCAGGGCTCCCCGGCGGCATCCGCCGGCAGGTGAAGGGCCGCCGCGAATGCGCGCACGAGATCGCGCGCAGCGGCGGCGGAATGCTGCGCCGGGTGCGACGCGGGCAGCACGCACCAGGCCTCTCCCGGGAGCGCGATGAGCGTGCCTCCCGTGCTGGCGGACGACGTCCGGGCCACGCCGTGCCCGATGGGTCGGGCGATCGCTTCGCGGTGAGTCGCCCCGACGCGTAACGGCGCCTGGCGGGCAGCCTGACGCGCCCGGGCATCGAGCACGCGCTGCGCCAGAAATCTCGTCAGGGCCGGCTCGTCGGCCCCACGCATCACCTCGCGCGCCTCCGCCAGGGTCACCAGGCCGAGGTACCCGGCCAGCCGCGCACCCACCGCCTGCCACAGGTGCCTGACGCCATAGCGTGCGGCCGACGTACGGCCTTCCGGAGCGTCGAGGATGTCCTTGCGCCGGTAGTAGTGCACGGTGTTCACCGAAAACCCCTCGCCGACGGCGGCATCCATGGCCAGTGCGTGCAGACAGTCGCGCACCAGCCGGGCGATGTCCTCCGTTTCCAGCGGGGCCTCGGGATCCGGCAAGGCTCTCGCGCGCCATGCGTCCAGCTCCCGTTGCACGTCGCGCACGGCATCCGCGCGCCGGCTTCGCGGCGGCCGGATGGCGCGCCGGGTGGACGGCATCACGGTCGCGCGGCGGGACGCGCCGGCGCCGCATCCAAGTCACACAGCGGGCGTGGCGCGTCGATCGCCTCCACCGTGCCGATCACGAGCCGGAGCCGGATCACGGTTGCCTCGGTCTCCAGCGGCCCCACGCGCACGGGTACGAACCGTTGATCCGAGTGGCCGCTGAGGCCCGTACCCGCAGCACGCTCGATCTCGCGCACCACGCCGGATTCCGGGAGGCCGGCCGGCAGGTCGCGTGCGGCGTCCCGCTCGTCGCGGTACATGTCGGCGGCGTCATCGTCGGACATGCGTGACAGGCGATTCTGCGGCGAGAACCACCACTCCCGTGGAGATGGCTCGGCGGGAAACCGGCTCGGCGATGGACCGTTTACCGACGGTGGCTGGAGCTCCGGAATGCGAATCGGCCTGCTGAACACGGGCGGCACCGGTCGTTCATCGCCGCGCGGCAGCTCACGGCGAAAGCGCACCTCCACCAGCCCGAGGTCGGCGTTGTCCCGGCCGCCGTCGGGACCGAACACGCGCTCGTCCCCCTCGGCGATCACCGTGAAGCGCCCATTTTCCCTGTCCTCGAGCGGCCGCTCCAGCTCCTCGGTGCCCCACGGCTCCAGCACGAGCCCGCCCGCACTCACGAGATGGCCGTCGATGCGCACCTCCGCGACGCATCGCAGCGGCCCGGCGTTGCGTAGCCGCAGCGCATAGACCTGTCCGGGCCGCGCGAGGACATGCCCCGAATCCAGTTCGCGGACACTGCCGCTTCCGCGTGGAACGATCTCGACGCTGAAATCACCGACACGCATGACACCTCCCGGCTGAGATCCTGCCGGCGCGCAGAGCCCAGGACTGCGGAGCGCACCAGCACCGCCCACCGGGTATACTCTAGTACCGGTACTAAAGTGGTGTCAATAGTCCCGGCCCGCCGCTGGTGACCGCTACGGCTGTTGCCCGCCCCGATACACGACGCGCCAGACCCGGCCAGCCTTGTCGTCGGTGATGTACAGCGCGCCATCCGGCCCCTGCGCCACCCCCGCAGGCCGGTGCGCCGCGGCATCCGGCTGCAGCTTGCCGCCGGCGAAGCCGTTCGCGAACACCTCGTACGTGGACGCACCCGACGGCTTCCCGTTCGTGAATGGCACGAACACCACGTTGTAGCCTCCCTGCGGCCCCGGCGCGCGATTCCAGGACCCATGAAACGCGATGAACGCCCCGCCTCGGAAGTGCTCCGGGAACATCGCGCCGGTGTAGAACGTCAGGCCGTCCGGTGCCCAGTGCGCGGGGAAGGACGCGATCGGACCCTGCTTGGACGCGCACTCGCCCGCGGTCTTTCCGTCTCCCCCGTACTCCGGCGCCAGCACCAGCTTCTGTTGCGAGCCGTCGAAGTAGCACTCCGGCCAGCCGTAATCCGCGCCCTGCTGGACGTGCAGGAGCTCCTCGGCCGGCAGGTTCTGCCCCTGTTCGGCGCTGTACAGCTTGGGCCAGTTCTCCGCCAGCTGATCACGACCGTGCTGCGTGGAATACAGGTCCCCGTCCGGCCCGATGGTGATTCCCACCGCGTTGCGGATGCCGGTCGCGTAGCGCGCCGAGGCGGTGAACGCCTGGCCGGTCTTGTTCGCGTCGAAGCGCCAGATGCCGCCGCGCGTGTCCAGCTCCGTGCAGGGCTTGTGGCCCGGCGACTGGAGCGTGCGATTCTTCTCCTGACAGGAGTTCGTGGCCGACCCCATGTCCACGAACAGGGCGCCCGAGGAGTCGATCGCGAACGGATGCATCGGGTGGTCGCCGCCCAGTGGCATTCCCCTCACGACGGTTTCCGCGGCGCCGGTAGCCGCGAGCCCGCTGGACGGCAGCGTGTAGCGCACGATTGTCGCGCCCTCCTCGGCATAGACCGCACCGCCGTGCAGCCCGATCCCCGTTCCGCCGTGGCCGCCCCTGGCCTTCGTGCTGCCGAATCGCGCGATGATGTCCGCCTTGCCGTCGCGATTCGTATCCCGCATGGCGACGATGAAACCGCCCTTGTCGGGCGAGCTCGCGTAATACCCGCCGCTCCAGGTGTTGACGTAGACGTCGCCGTTCGGGGCCACGGCCACGTGGCGCGCGTGGCCGATGTCGTCGGCAAATACAGTGGCGCAGAAGCCGGCGGGCAGCGTGATGCCGCCGTTATCGCGCGGGCACGCGGCCGCGGCGGCCGCGGCCGCCGGCTGGTTCGAGCCCGTCGTGGTACCCGCGCCGGCCGCATCCCGGTTCGACTTGCAGCCGACGGTGGCCAGCACCGCGGCCAGGACGGCGGCCCGCCACGCTGCCGGTGCCTGCGTCGCGCACGTGGCGGCACATTCCAGTATGCTCATGTGATCTCCCGTGAGTGACCCTGTCGAGTGGCTCGGCCCGCGTTCATTCGTCCGTCGGTGCTTCCGGTCCCACGTCACTCGTGTCCACCGAGCGCCCGGCGATCGCCGTCAGGCGCCCGTCCTGATTGTGCCGCAGCCCGCGGATGTTCCGGCGCGCCCGGCGGTAGGCCATCGGCACGAAGATGCGCGCGCAGTCCAGCTGGGCCTGCGCCGCCGCCTCGTTCACCAATCGTTCCAGCTCCCAGGTGGTGCGGCTCAGCACCGCAGTCGCGAGGAAGATGTCGATCGCCACGTTGGCCATCCGCTCCTGGAGAAACTGCCGCTCGATGATGCCCTTGCCGTGCTGCAGGATGGCGCCTTCCACCGCGACCGCGAGGCCGTGCACCAGCCGCGCCACCTGATCGGCCTCCTGCTCCAGCGCCGGATGTACCCGCGTGAAGCTCGGCTTGACGATCGTGCGCCTCGCGCGCCCGGCAAAGTACGAGCCGATGGCGCCGATGGACTGCAGCGGAGTCCTGAACGCCTTGCCCAGCGCCTTGAGCCGCTCACCGGGCTGCTGCAGCCCCATGAGCGCGATGAGCGCGCGCAGAATCTCGTTGGTCCCCTCGAAGATCAGGTTGATGCGCGAGTCGCGCACCGCCTGCTCGTACGGAAACTCCTTCGAGTAGCCGATGCCCCCCGCGATCTGCAGCGCGTCGTTCGAGGCGCGAAAGGCGAGCTCGGAGCCGAACACCTTGCACGCGGCCGTTTCCAGCGAGTAGTCCACCCCGCCACGATCCACCATGCCCGCGGCGATCATCACCGCGGCGTCCAGCGCGTACAGCTCGGCCGCCGTGAAGGCGATCTTCTTCTGGATCATCTCGAAGCTGGCAATCGGCTTCCCGAACTGCTCCCGCTGTTTTGCGTACGCCACCGCCTCGCGCATGATGCGCCGCGCGCCCCGGGCCGAACCGGCCGCGAGCCCCAGTCGCCCGGAGTTGAGCACTTCCAGGGCCACGTGAAAACCCTGCCCCACCTCGCCCAGGCGGTCCGCGACCGGAACTTTGACGTTCTCGAAAAACACGGCTCGGGTATCCGAGGCCTTGATGCCCATCTTCTCCTCGATCTTGCCGAGGCGGACGCCCTCCGCGTGCGCATCGACGATGAACGCGGTCACGCGCTGCTTCTTCTTGCCCTCCACCTCCACCGGCACCTTCGCGAAGACGGTGAAGAGGTCCGCATACCCGGCATTCGAGATCCAGATCTTCGTCCCGTTCAGCAGGTAGTGGCTGCCCCCGGAGTCCAGCACCGCGGTAGATTTCATCGCCTGGGCGTCGGAGCCGGATCCTGGCTCGGTGAGACAGAACGCCGCCACCAGCTCGCCGCTGGCGCATCCCGGCAGGTATTTTCGCTTCTGCTCGTCCGTACCGAACAGCACGATGCCCTTGCAGCCAATGGACTGGTGCGCCCCGAAGTACACGGTGAGGGCGGGATCGGTGGCGCCGATCTCGCCGAACACCCGGTTGTATACCTTGGCCGACGCGCCGAAGCCGCCATACTCCTCCGGAATGCTGAGTCCCATCAACCCGAGCTCGTGCAGACCCTGCCGCACCTCGTCCGGAAATCGCGCGTCGTGGTCGAACCGCGCCGAGTCGATGTGATCGGCAGCGTAGCTGTGAATGCTGTCCAGAATCGCCCGCAACGATTCCCGCTCCTCTGGCGACAGCACGGGAAATGGGAAGACGAGATCCTCGCGAATCTCACCGAGGAACACGCCGCGCGTGAACGACGGGTTCACGTCGGGCGCGGCGAGGTGCGGGGCGGACTTCGCCTGCAAGGCGCCGGTCGCGGGCGCCTTGCCTGCGGGAATTGCGGTCTCGCTCATTGTGACAGCTCGGAAACAGACATACCTGGCCGTGGGGAGCTCGCGTGCGGTCCTGCATGATTCTAGCGCGGCTGCTGCCGCTCGTCTTGTCCTTCGCGCGCGACCGCCGTCGCTGGCTGCTGGCCGGGGCGCCCACGCCCCGTTCGGCGGCTTTCCACCAGCGCCGCGCCATCGCACTCGTGCGCGCGATCGCGAAGCTGGGCCCCAGCTTCGTGAAGCTCGCCCAGGTGTTCGCCGCGCGCGCGGACCTCGTGCCGGAACCCTATCTCTCCACTCTGGGCACGCTGGCCGATCAGGTGCCGGCGGTGCCCTTCGATCAGGTTGCCGCGACTCTCCTGGCGGCATACGGGGAACCGGCGGATGCGCTGTTCGAGCAGCTCGAGCGAACGCCGATCGCGGCAGCCTCGCTGGGCCAGGTGCACCGCGCGCGCTACCGCGGCGAGGAGGTGGTGGTGAAGGTGCTGCGGCCCGGAGTCGAGGGCCTGGTCGCAGCCGACCTGCGCATTGCCGAACGCCTGCTCCGCGTGGTGGCCCGCCGATGGTCCAACCGTCACGTGCTCGCGCTGCAGGCAGTGGTCAGCGAGTTCGGCACGCGCATCTGGGAGGAGATGGACTTCCGCTCCGAGGCTCGCTACGCGCACGAGATCCGCTGCAACTTCGCGGGCCGCGCCGGCGTGATCGTGCCCCGCGTGGTTCCGGAGATGACCCGGCAACGCGTGCTCGTGCTCGAGTACGTCGAGGGACGCCGGATCGACGCCATCGACAGCTGGATCGCCGAGGGACGCGTGCAGCCGCGCGCGCTCGTGTCCACCGTGATGGAGCTGTATCTGCAGATGATGCTGGTGGACGGCCTTTTTCATGCCGATCCGCATCCCGGCAACCTGCTCGTCGCGCCCGACGGACGCCTCGTGCTGCTCGACTTTGGGATGGTCGTACGCGTACCGCGGGCCACGCGCCGGCATCTCGTCCAGACGGTGTTCGCGGCCATCCGGCAGGATGTGAAGCTGCTGGTCGAGGGCTTCCAACAATTGGAAATCGTTCCCGCGAATGCGGACCTGGCGCCCGTCCGGGAGCTGGCGGCACGACTGCTGACGCTCGCCCGCACTCACGCCACCACGCACGAGCGCCTCGAGCGCCTGCTCGCCGACGAGGTGATGGCCACGCTCTACGATGCGCCCGTGACGCTGCCCAGTGACATGGTCTACTTCGCGCGCACCGCGTCGCTGATCGAGGGACTCGGCACGCGCTACGACCCATACTTCAATGCCATCGATTTCGCTGCGCCCATCGCCATCCGGATGCGCGGGAGGATCATGGCGTCGCTCGCCGGACGCGCGCAGCCGGTGCGGAACGACTGGCCTGCCGTGCTTGGCGGGATCCTGGGAGAGGTGGCCGGGGTGGTGACGCGCGCGGGCCGCGACATCGCCGCGATCTTCGGGATGCGGCTGCTTGGCGTTTCCGCTGGCGCTGCTGCCTCACGCGGGAATGCCGGCCGACTACCCGCGCGCGATCCCGATGCGCCGCTGGCGCTGCCGGCCGCATCGTGAGTGGCGACTGGCAGCGCGATCTCTGGTCGATCGCGGGCGCGGTGAGCGCGCGGGCGCGCCAGGCAGTGCACACGGTGGAGCGCGCACTCGGCCGCGACCCTGCCATGCCGCACGGCATCATCGGATACCGCGGCTACGTGGCCGGTGGCCGGGCGCTCGTCCTCGGGCGCGTGCTGCGCGACACTCGAATCGGTCGCGCGGACCCTGGCAGCTCCCGGTGGGACAATCTGCTGGCGATGCTCCGGCGCCTCGAGAGCGATCCCCTGCCGCACGCCCGGGTACGCGTGTCCGCGCTGGGCGCGAGCCGCGAGGTCGTCACGGACGATGAGGGCTATCTGCGCGAGTGGATCGACGGCGATGCGGCCGCGGCGCCGCCGGGCTGGCATCCAGTGGCGCTCGAGCTGCTGTCCAGCAGCGATGCCGTCGCGCCTCCGGCGCCCGTGCGCGGTACCGCGCACGTGCTCGTCCCACCAGCGGACGCCGAGCTCGGCGTGGTGAGTGATATCGACGACACCGTGCTGCAGTCGCGAATCACGAGCTTTCTTCACGCCATCCGGCTGATGCTGCTGGAGAACGCGCGCACGCGGCTCCCCTTTCCCGGTGTGGCGGCATTCTATCGCGCCCTCGCCGGCGGTGCCCGAGGCGGCGCGGCCAATCCGATCTTCTACGTCTCGAGCTCGCCCTGGAATCTGTACGACCTGGTCGTGGAGTTTCTGGAAGCGCAGCAGATTCCCGACGGGCCGCTGCTGCTGCGCGACTGGGACATCGGCCGGGACCTGCTGCACAACCACGCGCACAAGCTCGCGCTCATCCGCGACATTCTGGCGGGCTATCCGCGACTTCCGTTCATCCTGGTCGGAGACAGCGGCCAGGAAGATCCGGAGATCTACAGCACGGTCGTGCGGGAACACCCCGGTCGGATTCTGGCGGTGTACATTCGAAACGTCACCCTCCAGCCGGAGCGGTCCGCCGCAATTCACAAGCTCGCGGCCGAAGTGCGAGCCGCCGGCTCGACGCTGGTGCTGGCCGACGACACGCTGGCGGCCGCGCGGCATGCGGCGCTGCACGGGTGGATTCCCGAGGCGACCCTGAGGGAGGTCGCCGCCGATGCGCGGGCGGACGAGGGCCGCGCCGGCGGCAAGACACCGGTCTCCGATGCCAATGGGATGGAGCGACCGACGCCGGGCGCCGGCGACCCGGATGTCGCGACGCGCGCACCGACCGTCGTACTGGACGATCAGATGCGCGCGCGCGACGTGGGCGACGAATGAATATCGACGAATCAGCGCCTTGGGCCGCAGCCACGCCAAGGTGGAATTACTTCGGTAGCTGACGCGCGACCGCGGGCATCACGGTGGAGATAGTGATCGATCGTCCCTGACCGATGCCGGCCAGAGTGCGCTCCGGCGCGTTTCTGAGCCGCTCCAGCTGCTCGTGCACGCGGGATCTGTCGCGGATCGCCCAGTCGGCCCCCAGGTTCGCGATGCTCACCGCACCCTCGATGTCCCTGCTCGGCACCTCGCCCTGGCTGCTGCGCAGCGCCAGGAGGCCGGCAACCGCGCTGGCGAGATCGGCTTCGCTGGCCTTGCCCAGGTCCACGAGAATCGCGTCGTGCACCGGGCCCTGGCGTCGGCGCACGATGCGGGTTGGTTCGCCGCCGGGAATGGCGCCCGTGCCCACGAGGGTGATCTCCACCTCCGCCCCCGCGGCAGCCGCTCGCGCCGGCCCACTCGCATCGGCGGCCATCAGACGGTTGGTCTTCGTGGCGAGAGGATGGAGCCCCGCCGGCGCACCCTGCATCAGAACAGGATCCTGCTCCATCCAGCAGTCCGTCACGATGTCGGTGACCTCGATCAGCCCCGTCTCCGGGTGATAGATGCCGGTGATGTACGTGACGCAAACCTGATGCGACGCCGGGCTGGTTGGATCGCCTTCGCAGTAGAACAGCGGCCGGAATGGGCTTTTCCGATCGTAACCGTCACCAGACGCGAATGCCCCTGAGCCGTCGTCGACGTACGGATCGTCGGGTGTTCCGTCGCAGCCGGATGCGAGCAGCCCCGGACACGAGTCACCGGATGCATCCGCGTAGCGCATACGCTGATCGAATCCCCAGGCCGTGCCGCCCACCTGCATCCAGGCGCGATGCGTCGACGTGCCATAGACCTGGTAGCCGCATCCCACCCCGGAAATCGGATACTCAGTGGTCAACGCGTATTGCGTGCAGGCAGCGAACGAGACGCCGCACACCGGCGTGCCCGGTCCGAAGAACGGCCCGATGGCGCCCGTGCGCATCGTACCATTGCCGCCGAGGGGCACCGCGGTAAAGAGCACCGAGTGGAAGGAGTTGTTCCCGTAATAGTCGGTCGTGAGAGAGACGGTGGCCGGAGACGATGAGCTGCTGGCGAAGGCCGGCAGGGCGAGCTGAAAGTCCGCGTTCTGAATGGAGGCGTGCTGGCTGTAGTCGATGCCGGGCGTCGGCGTCGGGTAGGTGGGTGGCGGGGTGTAGGAGTCGATCGGAGCGTCAGGCTGCTCCTCGGTCGGCGTGAGGATGGCGCTTCGCCCGCGCGGCTCGAACCCCGCCTTGCGCGCGGAGCGCGCGGACGAAAGCCGTTGCAGGGCCGGGCCGCCGTCCGCGACGAACCCTGCGGCTGCGAGTGAATCCAGCGGGCCGCGGATGGACGGTGTGTGCACGGGCACGCCCGGAAGCGTGGGGATGATCACGGGATGCTCCACCCGTACCGGTTCGGTGGCGGCCAGCCGAACCCGCGGGGTGGTCACGTCGTCGCACGCGGCCAGCAGGAGTACTGCACAGGGCACCAGAGCGATATTCGCCACGGAATGTGCTGTCATGTCGCACCTCCGATGAGGACTTTGCCGGCTGCAGCCGGCCTGTGGATCACGCGACGAGGCGCGATCCGGGAACCCAACGCACGGCGGAGGAGAGAGGGCGGCGCCGAATCGTGAGGCGCCTGGCGATTCAGGATCGGCGCCCGCCGGGACTCTCGGCTGCGCACCGCAGTGGCCGACGAACGATGCCGAGGATCGGAAGGACTCCGTCGCGCACCGGAACGCCATGGCCCCAGGCGATCCAGAGGGTGTCGCGCACGACCGCGAGCACAGCGTGGGATGCGGGCTCGGGACCGTCGAGCAGCTCCGCGCGCCGCCAGCTGGTGCCGCGCCACACCGCGTAGGCCTGCCGGACACGATCGGCGCCGAGCATCCGGTACGTGAGGTGTATCCCTCCGTCGTGTTCGAGCGCGAACAGGCCGTTCGCCGCCCCGCCGACCGGCAGCGGCGGCATGCGCCGCCACGTGCGGCCACCATCGGCCGAGAGCGCCATGCCGATGGAATCCCGGGAGCGGGTCGCGGCCGTTGCACCGTCGTTCCGCCGGGGATCGGTGATCAGCACACTCTCAATCCACGCGAGCCACAGCGAATCGCCGCGCGCCAGCAGGACCGGATCTTCCACGTTGCCGTTCCCCGCGCTGTGAATCAGCTGGCCCGTGCTCCAGCCGGCCCTCTCCCTGGTGGAGCGCGACACGTAGAGGCTGTTGTGGTCGATGCGCGCGTCCCGGCTGACGGTGACGTATGCGGTCACGAGACCGCCGGGCACCGGCGCGAGGGCGGCGTATACCCCGTCGATGGGTAGGACGTCCGTGGTCCACCGGCCCCTGGCCCGGCGCAGCAGCATCAAGGGCACGCGCGGGGAGCCTCCCTGGCCGAGCTTCGTCGGTACGATGCTCTCGAGCGTATCACCGAGGCGAACGAGCGGCGGGACGGCGTCTCCCCACATCACAGTGTCCGCATAGATGCGCTCCGGCGCGGACCAGCGCCCGCCCTCGAAGCGCGTGTACCAGAGATCGACCACGTCGTCAGGAAAGGACGCTCGTCCGGGTGCGCGACCGCCGTAGATCACGTCCAGTGCCCACGGTCCACCGCCGCTGTCCACGGAGACACGGGGCGACCACATCCGGGCGAGCCGCGCGTCGCCAGGGACGGCCATGACGCGTCCGGACCGGTCGATCGAGATCCCTGCCAGGTCGGCCGAATCGGGCACCGCGACGAGCGGTGGATGCGTGCCCACGCCCGGCGCCGAGCCCCAGATGATCGTGGGGTTGCCGACCAGCAGCGTGCTGCCGCCGGGTGCCGGCGCGATGCTGGGACGTTCGACGTACACGGGACGTGCTCGCGACGTCAACACGTCGCGCGCCGGCGACCACGGCGCATGGTCGCAATCGCCCGTGGCCACTGGCCGGTATGCGGTGCCGCCGCCGCTCGGCTGGTGCGTGCCCCCGCCGCATCCGGCGGCGCAGCTCGCCGCGAGGAGGAGGCCGCGTGAGAGAAGAGTCCAGGGCCGGACTGATGGGTTGGTTCGCATGAAGGGACGAGTGGACCGCGGGATTGCGAGGCCGGGCGCCGGCCTCGATCTCGGCGCTCGTGCACCGGCAACATGGTGCCGAGGTCTCCACGCCCCATCATCGAAATCACGACTGCCGTGCCGAGCGAACGCGCGGCACCGGCCGTATCTTGGAGCGATCGTCAGCGCGTGGAGATCGTGCTGCCGTCGTATTTGCTCATACTGTTCGCGCCATGTCCACTTCAGTCGAAGCGCTCGCCCGGCCGGCCGGCGAGTGGCCGATCCACTCGATGTCGCGCCCGCAGCCAGTGGTGGTGCGGCCCGCGCCGTCCGCCCCGGCCGCTGGCCCACCCTCGGATGCGGTGGTCCTCTTCGACGGCAGCTCGCTGGAGCACTGGCGCTCGGCCAGTGACACGGGCACGCGCGCAGGCTGGACGGTGCGCGACGGCTACATGGAGGTGGCGCCGGGGACCGGCAACATCGTGTCGCGACAGGCCTTCGGCGATGTGCAGCTCCACCTCGCGTGGGCCACCCCGGCGCCGGCACACGGCGACGGTCAGGCGCGTGGGAACAGCGGCGTGTTCCTCATGAGGCTGTACGAGATACAGGTGCTCGACTCGTACGAGAACCCCACCTACGCTGACGGTGCGGCGGGCGCGATCTACGGCCAGTTTCCACCGCTGGTGAACCCGAGCCGGCCGCCGGGCGAGTGGCAGACCTACGACATCATCTTCCACGCGCCGCGCTTTGACGGCGACGGCCGGCTGCTGCTGCCGGCGCGCATGACAATCCTCTACAACGGCGTGCTGGTCCAGGATGACGTCGCCCTCACCGGACCGACCGCCCACCAGCACCGTCCCCCCTACGCGACGCACCCGGACCGCCTGCCCCTCGAGCTGCAGGACCACGGGAATCTCGTGCGCTACCGGAATATCTGGATCAGAGAGCTCTGATGTCCTTCGCGTACACGCCCTTGAACCTGCTCACCTCGCTCCGCTCGCGATCCAGCTCCGGGATCTCGCGCGCGGCGTAACCCTGGCGCACGAAAAAGGCGCCGGTGTTGCTCACCGCAAACACGGTGTGGATCTCGCGCCGCCGCGCGAGCTGCTCGGCGGCCGCCACGAGCGCGGCGCCGGATCCGCCGCCCTGGAAGGCGGGATCCACCACCAGCGAACGGATCTCCGCCAGGCTCGGCGCGTATTCCTCGAGATGCACGCACCCCACCACCCGCCCGTCCTCGATGGCAACGATGAAGTCCGGGGCGTGCTCGGCGATGAACGCCCGCGACCGCGGCAGCAACGTGCCGCTGGGCACGTACAGCGCGATCAGCGCCTCGATGGCGCCGGCGTCGTCGCGGGTGGCGCGGCGGATCACGGTCTCCTCGCGAAGTGGATCGGATGCCGGCAGCCGGTCACGCAATACGTGAGCGACTCCGGGGTGCAGGTCGGACGGTTATGATTTGATGATCGGCAGGCGAGCGCAAGTGTCCGACCACTTTCACATCCTGCAGCTTCTCGTCCACTATGGCTACGCCATCCTCGCCCTCTTTCTGCTGGGTGAGGGGGTGGCAATCCCCTTTCCGACCGACACGACCGTGGTGACCGCGTCCGCGCTCGCGGCACGGGGACAGTTGTCGCTCGCGCTGGTCTTCGCCGTCGCCACCACGGCGACCTTCGTCGGTACGACGGCGGGCTTCTTCATCGGGCGCGCCGGCTCGCCGTGGCTCCGCCGCTTCGTGCACCACGACGGCGGCGGCGGAAGGGGAGAGGTCACCCTCGAGCGGGCGCACGCGTTCGTGGCCCGACACGGCACGAGCGCGGTGATCTTCAGCCGGTTCATTCCCTTTCTGCGCATGATCATCTGCCCGGTGGCGGGGCTCTCCGGCATGGGCGCGCGCCGCTTCTGGCTGGCGAATGCCGCCGGCGCGGTGATCTGGTCGGCCACCTTCTGCGCCATCGGCTACTTCTTCGGCCACCACTCGCGCGCATTTTTCCGGGAGCTGGCCCGCGCCGGGCTCGTCGTCGGCTTCGGGCTCGCCGCCGTGGTCACCGTGGTGGTCGCCGGCGGGTGGCTGGTGGAGGACAGCAGCGCGGCCTGGCGGGCGGAGGGCACGCTGTGGCACCGCGTGCTCATGTCCACACCGGTGCGCTGGCTCGCGCGCTGGTCGCCTCGCGCGCAGACCATCCTCTTTCGGCGGCTCACTCCGGGCGACTACCTGGGCCTCAATCTCACTCTGGGACTCGGCGTCAGCTTCGTCGCGCTCCTGGTCTTCGGTGCCCTGGTCGATGCGGTGGCATCGCGCCAGGGCATCACGCGGGTGGACCTGATACTCGCCCGGGCGCTCGGCGCCGGGGCCACTCCCACCGTGCTCGCGCTCTGCGATGCCGCGCGCTCGCTCGGCACTCGTCAGGCAGCGGTGGCCCTCGGTCTCGTGACCGGCGCCGTCCTGGCGCTGCGCCGGTCCTGGTTGCTCCTCGCGGGCTGGAGCGCCGCGCTCGCGGGCACCGGCATCCTGAACGCCGCCCTCCAGCACGCCCTGCATCGCCCCCGACGACTGCTCCTTCCCGCGCCCGCCGAGTCCTCCTTCAGCTTTCCCAGCGGCCATGCACTCGGCACCCTCGTCGTGTACGGCATGCTCGCGTACCTGCTCGTGCTGCACCTTCGCTCGCCGCTCACGCGCAAGCTCGTGGTGGCGGCGCTCGGAGCGCTCGTGCTCGCGGTCTGCGCGTCCGAGCTCTTCCTCGGCACCTCCTACTTTACCGATGTCGCGGGCGGACTCGCCGCCGGAGGCGTGTGGCTCTCCGCCGTGGTCACGGGGCTGGAGGTCGCGCGTCTCAAGCGCGAGGGAGCGGCGCGGGAGAACGAGCTCCGCGCGGCACACGCCGACCGTCGCGCGCCGCACCCGTGACCCGCGCCCAGCAGCACGAGCGATTTCCACGTGGAGATCCAGGCCACGGGTGACGACTTCCCGGCGACCTCCAGCGCGCGCCTGCAGCGACTGGCGAGCGGTCAGTCGGGCCGCTTCCCGCCCCCCGGGAAGTTGATTCCCCGTCGTGAGGCACCCGTCGAGTCGGCGGCCGCCGACCGCTGCGCGTCCGCACGTCGCCGTTCGGACTCCGCGATGATCGTGGCGGCCGTGCGCCGCTGCGCCTCGCTGAGCACCGCCAGCGCACTGTCGGTGGCCGTCTGCTCGACGTCGCGCTCCGCCGCGAGCATGCTCGCCAGCACGCGCCGCTTCTCGCGCATGTGCTGCCACTGCTCCGGCGTCATCACGCCGTAACCATCGCCCGGCGGCATGAGCTGCGTGCGCAGGGAGTCGATTCCCTCCTGCAGCGAATCCTGCTGGAAGCGCAGCCTCGCCTCGAACACCGACAGCTGCATGATCTGATCTTCTTCCAGGATCAGACGGCCGCGGCTCGCGATCAGCAGCGCCACCGTGTTCGACGCCGTGTCACCCGGTGCAGGCGCCCGCAACTCTGGAAGTGTCCGGCCGCCGCGCGGCTGCCCCCTGCCGGGGAAGCCCTGCGCGCCCGAGAACGCGGGAATCAGGAGCAGCAGGCCTGTGATGAGTGAGATCCGCATGCAGTTCTCGAGAAGAGGCCGGGACGATCCGATATCAGAAGTTTGTGTACCCGACTCGGTGCGGCCCGATCCCTGTCGGTCTTCTGCGTTGGTGATCTGCATCACATGAGCACTCGTGTGTCTGGCGCCGTGGTGGAACTGCCCTTGCCCATGTGCACGCCACATGGCCTATCGTGAGTTCGTCGATTCGAGCGGCGCCAGCTGGCGCGTGTGGAGCACCGAGCCACTCCTGAGCGGGCATCTCGATGGTGGGTTCGCGAACGGTTGGCTTACCTTCGAGCGGCTGGTCGCGGGAGCTGACTCGCCCTCGCCATCGGTGCGCCGCATGGCGCCCATCCCGCGCGACTGGGAGAGTGTGTCCGACGAGCGCCTGGAGCTCATGTGCCGCGCGGCCGAGGAAGTGCTCCGCCGTATCGCCGATCCGGCAACACGTCCCCCGGCCAGCGATGGCCCGGACAGTCCCGCCGTGACTCCGCCCTGACCGGCATCCGGCGACGCTCCTCGTCAGCGCCGCGGCGCCCGCACTCGTGCCAGACAGTCCCGCAGTGACGTGATCTCCACCTGCGCGCCGATCTCCCGGGCAAGGGCCAGCCCTCGCTCGTAGCACCGCCCGGCGTCCTCGTGGTCTCCCCGCCGCTCGTTCAGGGAGCCGATCAGCCGCAGGCACTCGATCTGCCGCCACCGATTGCCGCAGCCGGCGAAGTAGCCCAGGGCCGTGCTCGCCAGATCGGCGGCTCGAGCGCTGT
This sequence comes from Gemmatimonadaceae bacterium, assembly GCA_035273185.1. Taxonomy (GTDB): domain Bacteria; phylum Gemmatimonadota; class Gemmatimonadetes; order Gemmatimonadales; family Gemmatimonadaceae; genus AG2. The sequence goes on along the minus strand of DATEPM010000104.1, from coordinate 1,318 downwards.
CGCCCCGCTGCGCGACTGCCTCCGCCAGATTCAGCATCGCGAGCGCGATGAGGTCGGCGTCCTCCACCTCTCTCGCGATCGTGAGCGCCTGGTCCAGCAGCTGCTCCGCCATCCCCACGTTCTGGCGATCCAGGCTGACACGGCCGTAGTTGTTCAGGGAGATGGCCTCGCCTCTACGATACCCCGCCCGCTGGAAGCAGCCGTACGACTCGGCGAAGGCGCGCTCCGCCGCACCGAGGTGCCCCTGTTGCGCCAGCATCGAGCCGATGTTCTGCAGGGCTATCCCCCGCAGTTTCGCATTCTCACCCTCGCCCAGCAGTTGCTCGAACAGCTTCATGGCCGCTGGAAAGTCGCCGCGACACATCAGGACGTTGGCTTCGGCGACCACGGCTTCGGCCTGCTGGGATTTCATTCCTGCCCCGGCCGCCACGAGCTGAGCACGGCGTGCGGCGGCGAGGCCTGCATCCCACTCGGCCCTCGAACGGTGCACGTCCGCCTGGCGCGTGAGTGCTTCCGCGGCGAGTGCTGGGGAGATCGCTCCGGCGGCTGTCTCGAAACAGGACAGGGCCCGGTCCAGGGCCCCCATGCGCTCGGCGTGGCGCCCCTCCTCGATCAGCTCGGCGATCCGGGCATCCTCCGGCATGTGCGTTGCTCTTGTGAGGTGATCGCGACTGGCATCACTCTCGCCCGCTCCTCCAGCCATTGCCTCACCCATTCAGGAAGCTCCTACGATGCTAACCCGTGCGATCTACGCGACTTTCGGCGCCGCGGCCGCCGCTGCGGCGCTTCTGGCCGCCATTAGCTGCGGCGAGCACCGTGCCACAGGAATCGAGCCGCCGCCCGCGGCGGCCAACTCGAGCAGCCCCACCCTCGTCGAATGCCCCACAAATCAGACCCAGAGCAACTTCGCTCTGGTCGGAGTCATGGGGGGCACTGTCCAAGTCGGCGGCACTTCGATCACCATTCCCGGTGGCGCGCTGCTGAGCCCGACCCTGATCACGGTGACCGTCCCATCCGGCCAGTACCTCGAAGTCGATGTGCAGGCCAACCAGCTGACCTCTTTTCTGTTCCAGAAGCCGGTTAGCATCACGATCGACTACTCCCGCTGCAACCGGGCGAACATCGAGAGCACGCCGCTGACCGTGTGGCACATCGATCCGATCACGAAATCCCTGATCGAGAACATGGGCGGCACGGACGACAAGGCATCGCAGTCGGTGACCTTCACCACGGGACACCTCTCCGGGTACGCGGTCGCGAACTGAGCGCCGGAAGCGACACGACGACGCGGCGCGCCAGGGCCTGGCGCGCCGCGTCG